>NZ_JBBPCO010000001.1:0-300000 GCF_038070005.1 Thermithiobacillus plumbiphilus
TATCCAGAAGCCCTCCCCGGCGCCAGCCGCTCCGCAGACGCCGCTTGCCCCACGCCGCAATCGGGTGCAGCCCTACCGTCTGCTGGCCATCGGCACCTCCACCGGCGGGCCCAAGGCCCTGCAGGAGGTCATTACCCGCCTGCCCGGCAATCTGCCGGTCCCGGTGCTGCTGATCCAGCACATGCCAGCGGCCTTCACCGGCACCTTTGCCCAGCGCCTCGACCAGAGCTCAAAGCTCTCGGTCTGCGAGGCCGCCAGCGGCGACCGGCTTGAGCCGGGACGCGTCTATCTCGCGCCGGGTGGCAGGCAGATGCTGCTCGAACGCCAGGGCAGCGAAGTGAAAATCCGCCTGCAGGAGGCCACGCCCGTCCAGATCTACAAGCCGAGCGTGGACATTACCTTCACCAGTGCTGCCGAGATCTATGGCGCCGGCGTGCTCGCCGTGGTACTGACCGGCATGGGCGCCGATGGCCGCGAGGGCGCGCGCCGGCTGTCTGCCGCCGGCGCCAGCATCTGGACCCAGGATGAGGAAAGCTGCGTGATCTACGGCATGCCCAAGGCCATCGTCGATGCCGGGCTCAGCCAGCGCGTGGTAGCGCTGGCCGAGCTGCCCGAGCGGCTCCGCGAGGAGATCTGAGGATGGATATCCTCAGCATCGCCGGCATCCTCATCGCCCTGCTTGCCATCCTCGGCGGACAGGCGCTGGAAGGCGGGCATGTCGGCTCCATCCTGCAACTGACGGCATTCATCATCGTCATCGGCGGCACGCTGGGTGCCTGCATGCTGCAGTTTCCGTTGCCGGTATTCATGCGTTCCCTGAAGATGCTGTCCTGGATCTTCAAGCCGCCTTATCATGCCCCGTCCGAGCTGATCGGGCAGGTCATCGACTGGAGCAATACCGCGCGCAAGGGCGGCCTGCTGGCCCTGGAGCCGGCGCTGGAACACATCGACGACCCCTTCACCCGAAAAGGTCTGCAGATGCTGGTGGACGGCGCCGAGCCAGACAAGCTGCGCAATGTCCTGGAAGTGGAGCTGGAGGCCCGCGAGCATCACGACCTGCAGGCCGCCAAGGTCTATGAATCCGCCGGCGGTTACGCCCCCACCATCGGCATTCTCGGCGCTGTGCTCGGGCTCATCCACGTCATGGAAAACCTCGCCGACCCCTCCAAGCTGGGCAGCGGCATCGCGGTCGCCTTCGTGGCCACCATCTATGGCGTGGGTTCGGCCAATCTCCTGTTTCTGCCCATCGCCAACAAACTCAAGGGCATCGTGCACCATCAGAGTATCTTGAAGGAGATGCTGATCCAGGGGCTGGGCGCCATTGCCGAGGGCGAGAATCCGCGCCTGATCGAGAGCAAGCTGCAGAGCTATGTCACCTAGGGAATCAGCATGGCGCGCAGAAAACGACATGAGGAACACGAGAATCACGAGCGTTGGCTGGTGTCCTACGCCGACTTCATCACCCTGCTGTTTGCATTTTTCGTGGTGATGTACGCCCTGTCTTCCGTGAACGAGGGCAAGTACCGGGTCCTGAGCGAATCGCTGGTTGCCGCCTTCCGGGAACCCGCCCGTTCCCTGCAGCCGATTCAGGTCGGCAGTCAGGCGCACAGCAATTCCAGCGAGAATCTGGTGGTCAAAAGCCCGGTCCCGTTGCTGGAAAGCCCAACCCAGCCCACCGAGGAAATGGCGCGGTTGGCCGCGGCCATGCGCAAGGCGCTCGCGCCGCTGATCAAGGAAGGCAAGGTTACGGTGCACAGCAATGCCCGCGGCGTGGTGGTCGACATCAACGCCAGCATTCTCTTTCCCTCCGGCCAGGCCAGCATCAATCCCGAGGCCCTGCCACTGCTCGAACGCATCGCCAGCGTGCTGGTGCCTCTGCAATACGCCATCCAGGTGGAGGGTTTCACCGACGACCAGCCCATCCACAACGCCCTTTATCCGTCCAACTGGGAGCTCAGTGGCGCCCGGGCGGGCAGCGTGGTGCGCCTGCTGGCGACCCGTGGCATCGCGCCGCAACGCATGGTGGCCGCGGGCTATGGGGAATTCCGGCCGGTGGCGCCCAATGATACCGAGGCCAATCGCGCCAGGAACCGCCGCGTCAGCATTGCCGTACTGGCGCCGGGCAGGCATCGCACCATCGGTCAGACGCCGATCATGGAAGTGCCCGAGCCCGGCGAAGCGCATCATTCCAAATAGCTAATATTCGCCGTTGGCCGATCCGGCTGCGGCGACAGGGAGGAAATCATGGAAGCCGCCATCGAGAAACAGACAGAAAACCAGAGCAAGTGGGTCACATTCCAGATGGACCAGGAGCGTTATGGCATCAAGGTGCTCCAGGTGCAGGAAATCATCCGCATGACCGACATCACGCCCGTGCCCGGCGCGCCGCATTACATTCTTGGCGTGATCAACCTGCGCGGCAACGTCGTGCCCATCGTCAACACCCGCTCGCGCTTCAACCTGCCGACCGTGGATGACTCGCCGGAAACCCGCATCATCCTGGTGGATCTCGATCGGCAACTGGTCGGCATCGTCGTGGACAGCGTCGCCGAGGTCGTCACCCTGGAAGGTGGTGAGATCGAAAAGGCGCCGAGCCTGGACCAGGCCGAATGGGTACAGTTCATCCATGGCGTCGCGCGCACCGGGGGTGACCTGCTGATCCTGCTGGATCTCAGCAAGTTCCTGTCCGAAATCTGAGCCGCGCCATTGCACTTTTGCCAGAATCATCTAAAAAAGCAGCTTGCAGCGCGTGATCGCGCCGAGGAGGTTCTGTCTTGTTGAGTGTTCCCGCCATTCTCATCTATCTGCTGATCGCGCTGGTGCTGGTCATCATCGTGGCGCAGTGGCTCATCCTGCGGGCGCAGTCGCGTTCGGAAAACGCCAATGACGTGTGGTCTCGCGAGTTCCACCGGCTGGAGGGCACCCTCTTCGAAACTCAGGAGCTGGTCATGCAGCTACAGCGTGACGTGCATGAAATGGAAAAGCGACTGGGAACGCCGCTGGCAGCCCCGGAGCCTCTTGTCGCCCAGCCTGCCGCAGCGCCGGTTGCACCGCCCGCGGCCTCGCCCGATCAGCCCTATGATCGCGCCATCGAGCTGATCCAGCAGGGCTATGGCCTTGAAGCGCTGGTGGATACCTGCGGCCTGAGCCGCGCCGAGGCCGAACTCCTGATCAAGTTGCACCGCCGCCAGGCCTGATGGCATGAAGATCCCGGTCTGGCTCGGCCGGCTCTTGCCTCAGGGGCCGCTGCCAGGTGGCCTGCAAAAGCTGGCCCTTGATCCGGCCGGACCGGAGAGTTTTCCTTTCCAGCGTGGTGAGGTGCTGACCGGCCGGGTCATTGCCGCCCTGCGCAACGACACCTGGCTGGTGAACCTGGCGGGCAGGCCCTTTGCCATGTCCCTGCCTGACAAGCCCGCGCCCGGCACGGCCTTGCGGTTGGTCGTGCTCGAAGCCGGGCCTCGACCGGTATTGCTGTTGAGCCGCCCGAGCGAAAGCAGCGCCCCGGTGCAGTTCAGCCCCGATGCCCGCTTCCTGAGCCAGCTTCGCCAGCAGCCTGGCCCCGAAAGCACCGGCTCCGTCATGGCGCAGATCCGTTCCAGCCTGCCACTGCTCACTGACAACAGCCGGCCTGCCGCGCCCCAGCTCGCCAATGCCCTGCAACAGGCCCTCGGCAGCAGTGGGCTCTTCTATGAAAGCCACCTGGCAGGTTGGGCGACTGGGGCCCTGCCTTTGGCACGGCTGTTGGCAGAACCCCAGGGCGGCCTGTCCTCACCCATGTCCGGTGCGGCAACTCCCACGGATCAGCAGCGCCAGATTCCCCAGGCGGACACAGCCGAATTGCCCCCCAGCCCCGGCATTGCCACAGCCGCCAGAACACATCCCGCATTGCCCGAAACCCGCATGGCCGAACAATTGCGTCAGGCATACCTGCCGGCCGCCGCCAATGAGCATTCCCCGATACAGGGGGTGAGCGACAAGGGTGGGCGCCTGCTGACGGACCTGATGCAGCAGCAACTGAACCTGCTCGATCACGCACCTCTGCAGTGGTCCGGCCCGGTCTGGCCGGGTCAGGACATGCAATGGGAGCTCTATCGCGAGCAGGATGAAGACCAGGATGCACAGGCCGGGGCAGGGGAGGCGCCCATGTGGTACAGCACGCTGCGCCTGCAACTGCCCCGGCTGGGCGAGATCTGCATCCAGATCCGGCTGCAGAACCAGCAGCTCGCACTGCAGGTGCAGGCCGATCCAGCAGTCCATGGCCTGCTCGCGCAACAGACAGAACTGCGCCGTGCCCTGGAAGCGGCCGACCTGTCCCTGACCAGCCTGAGGATCGAGGCCCATGAAAACGCCACCTGAGCTCCCCAGCGCCGTGGCCCTGCGCTATGGCGACAATGACGGCGCGCCCCGCGTGATCGCCAAGGGGCGAGGCGTCACCGCCGAGCAGATCATTCAGCGCGCGCGCGAGGCCGGCGTATTCGTGCATGAGTCGCCCGCGCTGCTGGGACTCTTGATGCAGGTCGACCTGGACCGGGAAATCCCGCCCCAGCTCTATCGGGTCATTGCCGAACTGCTGGTCTGGATCCATCACCTGGAACGGGAGGGCGATTCCCCGGCAAGCGGGAACGAGGCCTGATCTGAAGGCTTTTGCGTGGGAAAAGGGGATATTTTCGGGGCTGGGAGAGTCAAACTCAGCGATTGCCCATTGACGGGCCCCGCTAATCTGAACACAATGCCCGCATGCAAAACACATGCGAACACCAACAAGAAAAAGCGGGTTACGGCCTGAATGCCATAACCCGCTTTCGCATTTGGTACCGAGGACTGGACTCGAACCAGCACGGGTGTGAACCCACTAGCACCTGAAGCTAGCGCGTCTACCAATTCCGCCACCTCGGCTTTGAAAGCACTTTATAAACCGCACAGGAGCCCCTTGTCAATGCCCAGAGGAAAAGATCAGAACAATAACCGGTCAGACAGCTCCCGCTCGCCGCGCCGTCGCCGGCCGGCCAAGCGCCCGGCGCCCCTGCCGGAAGTCGATCCGCTGCTGGCCCGCGAAGCCGAAAAATACGAGCGCCCCATCGCCAGCCGTGAATTCATCCTGCAATACCTGCAATCCCAAGATGCGCCGGCTACCCTGGAGCAGATCGCCCAGGACATGAAGATCGAGGGCGATGATCTCGAATCCCTGCGCCGCCGCCTCAGGGCCATGGAGCGCGATGGCCAGGTCGTGCGCAATCGTCGTCAGGCCTATGGCGTCGCCGAGCGCATGGATCTCATCCGCGGCCGCGTCAGTGGTCACCATGACGGCTTTGGCTTCCTGATCCCAGAGGAAGGCGGCGATGACCTCTTCCTCTCGCCCAAGCAGATGCGCCAGGTCCTGCATGGCGACGTGGTGCTCGGGCGGGTGGTCGGCATCGACCGCCGCGGACGCTCCGAAGGCGCCATCGTGCGCGTGCTGGAGCGCAATACCCAGCATTTGGTTGGCCGCTTCTTTCTGGAAGATGACGTCAGCATCGTCATTCCCGAGGAAAAGCGGATCAACCAGGAATTCCTGATTCCGTCCCGTGACCGTGGCGACGCCATGCATGGCCAGATCGTCACCATCGAGATCACCCAGCAGCCCGAGGATGGCGCCCAGCCGCGTGGGCGGGTCATCGAGGTGCTCGGTGATCACATGGCGCCGGGCATGGAGGTCGAGGTGGCGATCCGCAAGTATGACCTTCCCCACGAATGGCCGGAGGCCGTGCTGCAGGAAGCCGCCAAGTATGCCGAGAGCGTGCCCGAGGAGGCCAAGGCCGGTCGGGTGGACCTGCGCGAGCTGCCGCTGGTGACCATCGATGGCGAGGATGCGCGCGACTTCGATGACGCCGTCTATGCCGAGCGCCAGGGCAATGGTTTCCGCCTGATCGTCGCCATTGCCGACGTCGTCGCCTATGTCGAGGAGGGCAGTGCGCTCGACGAAGAGGCCTACAAGCGCGGCAACTCGGTGTATTTCCCCAACCGCGTCATTCCGATGCTGCCCGAAGCGCTTTCCAACGGCCTGTGCTCACTGAATCCGCACGTCGATCGGCTGGCGCTGGCCTGCGAGATGTTCATCACCGCGACCGGCCAGATCCGCCGCTTCCGCTTCTTCGATGCCGTCATCCGCTCCCACCAGCGCTTCACCTATACCACCGTGGCGCGCATGGTCCAGGAACGCGACCCAGCCACCCGCGAGCAGCATGCGGCCCTGCTGGAGCCGATCGATACCCTCTATGATCTCTTCCACACCTTCCTCAAGGGCCGTGAGAAGCGGGGCGCGATTGATTTCGATACCCAGGAAACCAAGATCATCTACGGTGAGGACAAGCGCATCGAGCGCATCGTCGCCTACGAGCGCAATGATGCCCACCGCGTGATCGAAGAATGCATGCTGGCGGCCAATGTCTGCGCCGCCAACTTCTTCCAGATCCAGGAAGTGCCGGCCCTGTATCGCGTGCATCACGCCCCGCCGCCGGACAAGTTCGAGGACCTGCGCAACTTCATGCGCGAACTGGCCGTGCCCTTCCGGGTGCAGGGGCAGGTGGCCGCCAAGCACTATGCCAAGCTGCTGGAGACCATTCGCGGGCGCAAGGACTTCAACATGCTCCAGACCGTGGTGCTGCGCAGCCTGTCCCAGGCGGTCTACAGCCCGGAAAACGCCGGCCACTTTGGTTTGGCCTATTCAGCCTACACCCATTACACCTCGCCGATCCGGCGCTACCCTGATCTGATCGTGCATCGCATTATCAAGAGCTTGCTCCAGGGCGGCGAAGAGGCCGATACCGGCTACAGCGAGACGCGCCTGCAGGAAATCGGCATGCACTGCTCCGGCACCGAGCGCCGCGCCGATGAGGCCACCCGCGACGCCACCAACTGGCTCAAGTGCGAATACATGCTCGACAAGGTCGGCCAGGAGTTCTCCGGCATCATCACCGGCGTCACCGGCTTTGGCTTTTTCGTGCAGTTGCAGGAAGTCTTCGTAGAAGGCTTGGTGCATATCTCCACGCTGGGCAACGACTACTTCCACTTCCAGGCGGAGCGTTACCGGCTGGTTGGCGAGCGCACAGCGCGGCGTTTCCAGCTCGGAGATACCGTGCAGGTGCGCGTCGTGCAGGTGAATCTCGATGACGTCAAGATTGATTTTGAACTGGCGGAACAGGTAGCCTAGGCCGCCGCGAGTAAACGGATTGAATCAAAGCACGTTCTTTGCAGTAAGATTTGAAACTGGTTCCCTTTCAGGAGGTGTTGAATGTCCGTAAAGAATAACTATAGAAAGACCGCGCTGGTACTTCTCATGGCCGGCACCATCGGTCTGGCTGGCTGCGCTACCACGCCCGGTTACGAGAATACCCAGCGTGGCGCCGCAATCGGTACCCTGGGTGGCGGCATTGCAGGCGCCGTGATCGGCAACCAGTCCGGCAATCCCCGCACCGGTGCCGCCATCGGCGCCGCCGTGGGCGCGCTGGCGGGTGCCGGCTATGGCCGCTATCTCGACAACCAGCAGCGTGAACTGGAAAATCGCCTGGCCTCCGAGCGCGCCGCCAATGAAGTGGCCGTGCAGCGCGTGAACCAGGGCCGCGCCCTGAACGTCCGCCTGAACAGCACCACCTTCTTCCGCTTCGGCACCGCCGAGCTCGTGGGTGACGGCCAGCGGGTACTCAATGACGTGGCCGACGTGCTCAACCAGTATCCGGAATCCCGCGTCAACATCACCGGCTACACCGACAGCGTCGGTACCGAAAGCTACAACCAGCAGCTTTCACAGCAGCGCGCCCAGGCCGTCATGAACTATCTGGGCAGCCGTGGCGTGGATACCAGCCGTATGAGCGCCATGGGCATGGGCGAATCCAACCCGATCGCCACCAACAGCACCGAAGCTGGCCGCCAGTTGAACCGCCGCGTGGAAATCCTGATTCAGCCCACCACGGCCTGATGATTGATCCCACCGAACAGGGGGCGCCGGTCATTCGGCGCCCCCGCGCTATTTCCGTGCAAGCCGCGGTCCTGCAGCATTTTGCGGACCGCGGCTTGATTTTGTTGGGCACCGGCCCATTGCGCCGTGGCATCGATCCGGTCGAACGCCTGGAATTCCTGCTGGATCTTGGCAGTGGCCGCGAGCCGGACTGGCGGATCCTGTTATCCAGCCTGCCGGATGTCGCTGGAGTCCAGCCCAGTGAGCGATTGGTGCGCCTGAACTCCGGCGAAATCCTCAAGTTCTATCGCAGCCCGCGTGACAGCCTGGGCTACGCCCAGATCGCCCATACCGGCCCCAAAGCCTTCGTCCAGCAACTGCGCCAGCGGCCGGGCTGGGATGAACCGCCAGCGCCCGACGAACAGACCGCCTTCGCGCGCATCGGCCTGCCCTGGATCGATCCGGAACTGCGCGACGATCCCGATGTAATCACCTGCGCCGAAAACAAGGAAAGCCCCGCATGAGCAACCCCGGAGAATGGATTTTTGGCATCCATGCAGTGGAAGCCGCGCTGGAATCCGGTGAAATAAGGCTCCTGCGCGTATCCAGCGGCCGCGATGACCGCAAGCTGGAAACCCTGCTGGCGCTCGCCAATCAGGCCGGCATTCCCGTCGAACAGAAAAGCCGCGAACAACTGGACCGCCAGTTCCCCGGCGCCCGCCATCAGGGCGTGGCAGGCCAGCTCAAGGCCATGCAGCAATGGAACCTCGATCAGCTCTGGGAGCGGGTCGATGCCCAGTCCGTGCCGCCCTTTCTCCTGCTGCTCGACGGTCTGCAGGACCCGCATAATGTCGGCGCCTGCCTGCGCAGCGCCGAGGCCGCCGGGGTGCAGGGCGTGATCCTGCCCAAGGACCGTGCCTGCCCCATCAACGCCACGGTGCGCAAGGTCGCCAGTGGTGCGGCCTCGCGCCTGCCCATCGTCTACGTCACCAATCTTGCGCGCACCCTCGAAGAGATCCGCGATCGCGGCATCTGGGTCGTGGGCCTTGCCGGCGAGGCCGAAGGCTCCCTCTACCAGCAGGACCTGCGCGGCCCCCTGGCCATCGTCGCTGGGGCCGAGGGCCAGGGCCTGCGACGGCTTACGCGCGAGCACTGCGACGCCCTTGCCAGCATCCCCATGCACCCCGGCTGTGGCAGCCTCAATGTGTCCGTTGCCACGGGTATCGCGCTCTTTGAAACCCTGCGCCAGCGCCAGCAGGCGGGCAAGGGGTAGGGGTGTCGGGAGATTGCTGAATCAAAGTTGTTGGGCTATATAGAAGGCCAAGTTACAGTGGTCTTCGGGGGTCTGGATTTGGAACAAGGGATCGGTGCGCAAGGTTGCCCTGCACTCATGCGGACTAACCGGCGTTCGAGTGTACACCGCTCATCGCCTTTGCGGATGCCGCACAACTCGCGCCCCGTTAGGGGCGAAATCGGGGACACCTTATGCAGTTTCGATTAGTACCGGCATTCCTTGTCTTCTTGGGGTCCTACTTTCCGCTTGCCGTCATTTTGGCGTTGCAAGACATTAAACAGGAATATTGGGGGTTTGACTTCTGTTGGAGCTTTCGTGATTGCGTTTTGCCGAGTAGTAACCACCCATATATTTCCTTGCTCGGAATCTCGCTTACACTGGCATGCCTTCTATTAACAATTTATGTATTGCGCGCTCTGCGCTACAAGTATCCAGTCACGATAGCAGCATCGAAGCCCATTCAGAGCGAATTGATCAGTTATAGCTTTCCCTACATCGTGTCGTTTATGGGGGTGGACTATGGTTCTGCCGGAAAAATAGCGGGGTTGGTCGTTTTCTTGCTATGGCTTTTTCTGATTACCTATCGATCTGGCTATATCATAATGAATCCGATGCTTTTGCTTCTCGGTTGGAATTTGCATGAAGCAGAAGCACAGATCAATGGGCACAAGAGGATAATCAAGCTGCTCAGCAGGTTAGATCCAGTCCCTGGTAAATATCTATGCCAAGAGGTCCAGGGTAGTTACATAAGCATGGGGGAAAGACAGGAATGACAAACTTTAATGAATGGCGCCAATTTGATTACGACAACGCCACTGTTCAACTATGGGTGTTCAAAAAAAGCAAAAAACCCGCAAAGTTTCAGGCCTGGCACGTTAGAACGGACGCACAGGTTGAGTCTTTGTTTCGCAAATCCGCTAATTCCGAAGTTTCGAGAATCACCGAAAATATTGCTTATAGCCATCTGTCTCAGAATAATGAAAATAGTTGCTTGGAGCATTCATTGGAAGAAAGCGAAGGGCTTATTGCTTTGCTGCAAGTGGTCGATGCTCCAGAAGCAGAAAACACGGATGCTAGTCTTCAGCAATTGAAGGGGGCTATTGGCTACCTTGTTAAGTTTCAGTCGAGAGGGCGAACGGTTTATGCAGTTAGGAAAACTGCGCCGACATGGAAGCCAGCAGTCAGAAACAAGATGATAAACGCCATATTTCTTAACGGTGAGCTTTCGGCCGTTCCCAATGAATCGTTCACATTTGACGAATACTTTGATTTTTATTGCTTAAACGAAACCATATTTGTTGCTTCAAAGCGGGCTTATGAAAGCACGGTTTCCGATAAGAAGGCGTACAGTAGGAGTTTTGAAGAATTAACGGTTGATCCTCATTTTTTGGAATTATTTAGTGATGTTGCACCTCTCAGGAAGTACGTGGGACAAAACGCTATTCAGCTTAGGCGCATGACTGTGATACAACAGAAGGCGTTATACACAGTCCCTGGATTTCCTAAAAAGGTTAAGGACGTTAGTGATGCGCGTAATTGGGGTATAAACTTCGACCAAAACGAAAAAATAGTTCTATGCGGAAATACAGCTCGAGTCGTGATGCAGGTTCTTCTTGACCACCGTCTCTTAAGCGAAGTTACTGAAAATATTTATGATGTTCCAGATGCCGAGGCTGTTTGAAGTACCCATCTAACAAAAGCGCCAACTCGGATCCACAAAAGCTGTGCGGCTTTTGGCGCGCTACAGTCACCCCGCTTTGGTGGGCCGGTTACGCTCAGCGTCACCCTGCGCTCGCGCCTACGCCGCTCATTGCATTCGCGGGTGCCGCACAACTTGCGCCCTGTTAGGCCCCTTGTGGCTTCCGTGTGCCTAGCGGCCGATGAATCGTGATACAAACACAGGCGAAATGGGAAGGGGGATCGAGTTGCAGTAAAGTTCTTTCTCTTAATTCAATTCTGGCCGCGAGTTGTCGGCCCCACCCATAGTCTTGATTTAACTGCGGACGAGGAAGGACTTATCACGAATGGCACTTAACGAGGCGCTTAGCGCGAGAAATCGGAACTCGGCAGATGAGTTCTATACTCAGCTTACTGATATAGAAGACGAACTGCGGCACTACCGGGCCCAATTCAAAGACAAGGTCGTGCTGTGCAACTGCGACGACCCGTTCGAGAGCAACTTCTTCAAGTACTTCGCCATTAATTTCGATCACCTCGGTCTGAAGAAGCTCATTTCAACCAGTTATGCAGGTTCGCCGATCACCGGCAAGCAGCTGCCTCTCTTCGATGTCGAGGGACTGCGGGCTATTCGACCCGTGCGTGACGTTTATAAGGTCGAGATCTCCGAAGTCCCAGATCTTAATGCTGATGGCGCAATTGATCTGCTCGACGTCGAGCACCTCCTGCGCCACGACTCAAACGCGGTCACTGCACTGGAAGGTGATGGTGACTTCCGTAGCCCGGAGTGTGTCGCTCTACTGGATGAGGCTGACATAGTCGTAACGAACCCACCATGGAGTCTGATTCGGTCCTTCATACCAATGCTCCTCGAGCACAATAAACATTTTCTCGTGCTTGGTGATCAAAATTTCGTGACGTATCGCGAGATCTTTCGAGAAATACAGGCCAACAAACTATGGTTTGGCTATAACAATGGCGGTATTAAGTGGTTCCGAGTGCCCGATGACTACGAGATAAAGACAGAATCGCGCAAGAAGATTGTCAACGGCGTGAAATACTTCAGCCTTGGGCGAGCCTACTGGTTCACAAATCTCGATCACAGCAGGCGCCACGAGCCATTGACCTTGTATAAGCGTTACTCCCCCCAAGAGTACCCGACCTATACGAATTACCCGGCAATCGAGGTTTCGAAAGTTTCGGAGATCCCGATGGACTACGATGGTGAAATGGGTGTCCCCATCACGTTTCTGGATAAGTACAGTCCTGAGCAATTTCAAATAATCGGTCAAAGTATCGAACTGGCTGAGCCCATGTCGCGGTATGCGGCGAAGGAGGACTACACCAGCGCCTCTGGCCGGGTTGTTGGCGGGACGGGAAAGTTTTTTATCCCTATCGGTAGTGGGAAGCACCGAGGCGTTTACCAGCGTGTTGTCATTAAAAATATCGGAGACAAATCGTGAAAATCGCGCTAAAGAAGGTGACCGTCCGCGACGTTGCCGCAGGCTTCGTTGACAACGACGAACAGGGCGTCTCCGGTTACAAAGGCAAGCTCAACATCAGGCCCAAGTACCAGCGAGAGTTTGTCTATGATGAGAAGAAAAGGGGAGCAGTCCTGGATACGATCCGCAGGGGATTTCCGCTCAACGTCATGTACTGGGCCCTTAACGAGGACGGCACCTACGAGGTTTTAGATGGCCAGCAACGGACGATCTCGTTCTGTCAGTATGTTGTTGGCGATTTCTCGATCATGATCGGTGGCCACCCGATGGCTTTCCATAATCTTACACAGCCACAGAAGGAAACTATCCTCGACTACGACCTGATGGTCTACGTCTGTGAGGGTAACGATACTGAGAAACTCGACTGGTTCCGAACAATCAACATAGCTGGAGAGAAGCTTACTGATCAGGAGTTGCGCAATGCCGTCTATACCGGCCCTTGGCTGACTCACGCCAAGGCGATTTTCAGCAAGCCCAACGGGGCAGCCTACGGTCTGGCTAACAAGTATGTTCCCGGCTCCCCAATCCGTCAGGAGCTTCTGGAGACGGCACTCAAGTGGAAATCTGGTGGCAAGATCGAGCACTACATGTCCGACCATCAACACGATCCCACTGCCAACGAGCTTTGGACTTACTTCCGGAACGTCATTGAGTGGGCACAGCTAATATTCACGACCTACCGCAAAGAGATGAAAGGTGTCGAGTGGGGGCCGCTCTACGACAAATTCAAGGATGAGCAGTACGACCCGGCCGCGCTAGAGAAACGAATCGCCGCGTTGATGCGCGATCCAGATGTGACCAAGAAAAAGGGCATCTACACTTACGTACTCACTGGCGAAGCGCGACACCTGAGTATCCGGCAGTTCGACGACAACATGAAACGTGCTGCCTTCGAGGTACAAAATGGATTATGCGCCAGCGGGACCAAATGCAAAACACCGGGCAACGACGACGGCCATCGTGTCTTTGAGATCGGGGAAATGAATGGTGACCACATCACTCCCTGGTCCAAGGGCGGCAAAACCGTAGCGGAAAACTGCCAAATGCTTTGCATTCCTTGTAATCGCGACAAGAGCGATCTGTGACCTGTGTCGTGCGCTAACCTTGAGCTTTTAGCCGGAGGCATGCATCAGGGCAGGGCGGGAAAGGCAGCCTAATTGGCAAAAAAGGAGGGACCTAACAAATCGCTGCTGGCGCAGGCGTTAGGACTCTTGCTCTCATCTTATTAGTGCACGCTAATGATCAAGCTTATCATCAAAAGTACCTACAGAATAATCGGCATTACTGCGACGATCGGCGGAGCAATTGCTTTTCTTCAGTTGTTTGCGACACAAGAAGAATTTGCCTTAAGCCTCACAAAGAAAAGCGAGTCAAACCTAGTAAGTAAGTCAGAAGGTGCCAATAAGGTTACTATCCTATACAACAACCAGAAGGTCGACGCCATTTACCGAAGTAAGTTTACACTTGAAAATAGTGGCAAGAAAGCCTTAACAAAGGATTTCATATACAATCCGATAACGCTGACACCAAACTCTGGCGCAAGAATTATTCAAACGACCTCAAAGCAGTCTGAGACAAAAGTCATTGGTCAGAGTATCATGATCATATGGGACCTGCTGAACCCCGGCGATAAAATATCCTTTGAAGTTACAACTAGCGCTCCTTTCTCCCCAACTATCAATGGGCGAATAAAGGAAATCCCGAAGGTTCAATACAGGGATGAACTAAAGGATCCGCGAAGAAAAGCAATAATTCAAGGTCTCTCAGTTTTTTGGCTAGTTGTTGGATCTCTTTCAATTCTACTCATTATTGATGCAGTTCGGCTATTAAAACATGATGCAAAGCTGCAAGCACTGCTAAGCCTCAGCAAAAACACACCAGAAAACAGTATCGAGAGAAGAGATTTTGTTGCCAATGCAGTCGCGCTTTACACTGATTACTTCAAATCAGCCCCAGCATTTTTAACTCCAAATGAATTTTCCAAACAAATATCCCTTGCAATAAGTGGTGAAGGAAAAATGACCGTAGACGCGTTATCTATTGCGAGCAAGGTGATAATCGACTACGGTATGCACGCAAATCTATACACTTTGCGAGCATATGCAATTTTTTATGCACCACTATTTTTAGGCTTCTGCTTAGTCCGAGTTGCTATAGCTCTGATATAAAAATCATGTATAGTGCGGCAGTCTGGATTTAAAGAGCCGCGCACCACACCTAAGGAACCTCTGAACAATTGCTGACTTCGGGCGTTGGACCCGGTACTGGTCCGAATTCCGGGAATTCAGTCGAGTTTTCCGGTTTATCTGTCTGTTTGTTGCCCGATTTCCGCCTGTTTGGCGGAATCTGGACGCACTAATCCTGCGGTAACAGGTATCTACTGCCGATCAACAGGTTGGCAAAGGCTGCCAGCCAGTACAGCCGGTGGGTGTTCCTGGCCAGACCGCGATAGCGGACCTTGTCATAGCCAAATACCCCCTTGATGTACCTGAACGGATGCTCCACCTTGGCGCGGATACTGGCCTTGATGCGCTCGACCTGACGCTGCTCGGCATCGAGCCTGCTGCGCTCGCCAGGGCGTCGGGCAATGTACCAGGCCAGGGCGCGGTCACGATGCTCGGGGCGGCGCTCGATTCCCCGGTAGCCGGCATCCGTGAAGGCGCGCTGCTCTTTGCCATGCAATAGCTTGTCCGCCACCGTGAGATCATGGACGTTGGCAGGCGTGGTGTGGAGGCTATGCACGAGCCCCAGGGTGTCATCCACCCCGATGTGCAGCTTCATGCCGAAGTGCCACTGATTGCCCTTTCTGGTCTGGTGCATCTCGGGATCGCGCTGGCCAGACTGGTTCTTGGTGGAACTGGGTGCGGCAATGATGCTGGCATCCAGGATGCTGCCCTCGCGCAGGATCAGACCGTGCTGCGCCAGATGCTGGTTCACCGCGGCAAACACGGCCTGGCCCAGGCCATGGCGCTCCAGGAAATGCCGGAAGTTGAGGATGGTGGTCTCATCGGGCAAGGGATCCGACAGGCGCAGCCCGGCGAAGTGGCGCATGGAGGCAATCTCGTACAGGGCATCTTCCATGGCCGGATCGCTGAGATTGTAAAAGAGCTGCAGACAGTGCACCCGGAGCATGGCGGACAAGCGGTACGGTGGCCGGCCCTGACGTCCCTGGGGATAGTGGTGTGCGATCTGGGCTTCCAGCGCGGCCCAGGGAATCAGCTGCTCCATCCGCGCCAGAAACACCTCGCGGCGGGTCCGGCGCCTCTTGCTCTGGTACTCGGCTTCGGCAAAACTCAGCTGATTCATGGGGCTCCTACCTCACACTGGCCAATGACGACATTATCCACTATTGGGGGAGTTTTTCAGAGTCTCCCTAAAAGTTGTGATTGATAAAAATAGGCCTATCTGGTTGTTCAGCAGGTGTCAACCCGCTACGCTTGACGTATGATCAAGACGTTCGCGGATCGACGCACTCAGGAGCTGTATGCCACGGGCGAGGCCAAGCGATTTTCAGCGGATGTTGCCAAACGGGCTACGCCTAAGCTGGAGTACGTGGATTTGGCTACGCGGTTGGATGACCTAGATGAGTTGCTACGAGAGCGCCGCGGTATGAGTCCGGAGATGGCAATCCGGTTGGGGCGCCTGTTTGGTAACACACCTGAATTCTGGCTTAACGGGCAGATGGCTGTGGATTTGTGGGACGCTGCGGAGGCAATAAAGGATGATGTGGCCCGCATCAAACCACTGAATGCCGCTTAATTAGCCCACCATGCCGACATCCACTAGGCTGCGCTTCGTTCACGCTATCCTCCGCCGTTTCCCGGCTATCATCATCTATCATGCCACTCTGAAGGCTGATTGACGCTATATACGTAAGTACGTACCACCATGGTTTCATCGGAGGTCTACAATGAAGACGCTCAACGTAAGCGAAGCCAGAGCCAATCTTTACCGCCTCATTGATCAGGTGGCAGAATCACACCAGCCGATTTACATCATAGGGAAACGCAGCAGTGCCGTTCTTCTTTCGGCAGAGGATTGGCAGTCCATCCAGGAAACACTGTATTTGCTGTCCGTGCCCGGTATGCGCGAGTCCATCAAAGAGGGTATGTCCAATCATTCCAGCGGACGCAATGGAGTGCGCAACTGAATTCAAAGGCCAACCACTATCACGTACGCCCTTGTCTTTTCAGGGAGTCGATATCTTGCGCCTGAAACTGTCCGGCACTCAGTTCGGCTCGTAACTGGCGCGCACGCGCAAGGCGTTCGCTGGCAGCGATCCTGGTAGGCGTGAGCACATTCTCAAGGCAGACAATGGCCTCACTGTTGAGGCTGCGACGGTGCATTTCCGCCGCGATCTTAAGCCGACAGTAGAGTTCATCCGGAATATTCTTCAATGTGAGTGTCCTGGGCATGATTATTCCGTACTCTCCGACCTGCTCAAACTCAGCACCTCACGCTGAAAATCAATCCCGACCCGGAAGGGGCGCAGGAAATTCAGTCCGAGCAGGCCGTCCACCTTCACCCCCAGGCGCTGCACATGCGAAAGGTCCAGTGCACAGGCCGCCATGTCCTCGGCACTGGCCTTGCCGACCCTCAAGGACTCGATCTTGATCAGGCTGATCTGGCCCACCATGCCCACGCCGGCGCCCATGCCGATGCGCCCTGGCAGGCTCGGCAGGGATAGCCTGTTTCTCAGTTCCTCGTTCACGCAGGTCAGGGTGGCGCCGGTATCCAGCACGAATTTGAATGGCCCTTGGCCATTGATATGGACCGGCACCAGCATGACGGTCTCACTGGGACCGGCCCACTCGAAGTGGATCTCGCCCTTGGCAGGATCAGGCGGTGCGCTGACGCGGGCAGGGGTATTGTTGCCACAGCCCGCCAGCAATGCAGCCAGGACCAGCCAGATAGCGTTTCGCATGTATCCTCCCGGTGATTATTCCGCGCCCAGGCACGGTATTTCACCGGATGATAGCGTTTCAGCCGGAAATTCGCGCCTCACCAAGAGTGGATGTGCATGATGCGTTTCGGGTTTCCGGCTGCATGCTCCCCGCAACGGCCAATAGTTGTCTGGCCTGCCGGAAGTCATGCCAGACCTGATTTTCGAAGTCATACAGCTTGCACTGCCTGAAGATCCCCCGCACCGTCGACCAGCGAAAGCGGTATTCATGAATGAACTCGCCATAGCTCGCTTTCAGGTCGGCATGGGCGCGCTTCAGGTGATAGAAGGGGATGCGGGCGTCCACATGGTGCGGCGTGTGAGTCATGATGTTGTGAATCAGCAGTTCGCTGATGCGCGAGCAGCGCACCACCGTGCTGCAGTAAAGCTGCCCGATGGTATTGCTCCACTCCTTGCGCTGATCAAAGAAGGGGATGTCGGGGTGGGTGTGGTGCAGAAACACAAATAGCGCGATGAAATAGTTGAACACCAGCCAGGGCAGAAAAAGCCCCGCGATCAGGCCCCAGATTCCGCCGCCAAATGCATAGAGGATAGCACCGAAGCCGAGCGCAAAGGCCAGCGTGATCAGCTTGTTGAGCGTGAACATGTGCCGATCCTTGTGCTGTTCATCCGGACGAAAGCGCACCATGCCCGGCCACCAGACGCGCAGGATGTAGTGCAGGGCGCAGAAATAGGGGGTGCGCTCCAGGCGATATAGGGCGCGCTGCCACCAGCCTTTTGCGGCGTACTCGGCCGGGGTCAAGGGGCGCCAGATCCAGTCCACCGGGCTGAACGAAGTGAAGCCGTGATGCACCTTGTTGTGCCCGAGCGCCCAGAGCCGGTACATGTTGAGCGAGGGCAGCATGAATATCGTGCCGAGCACTTCCGCCACGCGCTTGTTCTGAAACAGGCTGCCATGGGCGGCATCGTGTGCCCAGACGAACATGAAGGCCACCGCGCAGCCGGCCAGCAGGCCAAAGAAAAGCTTCAAGACTGGCGAGTCGCTGAGGAACACGCCAGTCATGGCGGCGAGATAAAGGGCGAGATCAAAGCCGTACCAGAGTAGAGCCTTGGCATGTGATCGTTGATAACATGCAGGCGAGATGCTTTCGCGTACGGTCTGGAGTTTGATGTCTTGCAGGGCGCGCAGGGTGTGATTCATGAGAGATCCATAGATAAAAGGACCTCTATATAATTAGATAGATCCCGCCAAAGCGCAAGGGGCGGGTAGCATTCAGTCGCGGTCGAGCTTGACGTGCCAGGTCTTGAACTGGCGATAGAGCACCTGGCCGGGTCCGCCGCCTGGCTTGCGCGTGACAAAGCGCGCCTGGGTCCAGTCCACCTCGGCGGCTTGGCCGGCCCGGGGGCTGTAGCGCACCGCCAGCGCGGCGGCCTGGGCCAGCACGCCATCGGGCGGGCGTTTCTCCTGCTTGGGCATGCGGATGACGACATGCGCGCCCGCCAGATCCTGCACGTGCAGCCAGACATCCCAGGGGCGGGCCAGCTTGAAGGTGAGCAGATCGTTCTGTTGCGCACTGCGCCCGACCAGGACCTCATAGCCCTGCATTTGCAGGCGCAGGGGCTCGGCAGCGGTTTCGGCCTGCCGGGACCTGTTCCGGGCGGCCTTGCCAGCGACCGCCGGGTAGAGGGCATCAAGTTCGGCGGTCAGGGTATCCGGGCCTGCTTGGCCTTTCGTCAGCGCATCATTCAAGCCATCCAGTGCCTGCACCCGCGCCTGAAGGGTCTCCAGCCGTGCCTGGGCCTGTGCCGCCCCGCGCTCGGCGCGACGCGCCATCTGAAAGTAGTGTTCCGCCTGCTCATGCAGCCCGCGCCCGGCCTGCACCGGAATCTGCATCGACTCCGGCGGTTCGGCATGATAATCGAGCGCCTCGATTTGTGCGGTATTGGGAATGGCGTCGGGCAGGGTGTAGAGCGCCTGGCCCCAGCGCCGGTACAGGTCCGGATCGCTGAGCCGCGCCAGATCCGCCTGCACCCGGGTCAGGGTTTCCCGCTCGCGCTTGAGGGCGTTGCCAAGACGCTGGCGCAGGCTATCGAGCTGGGCGGTCTCAAGACCCGTACCGGCTTCCTGTTCGACCAGGGTGCTCCAGGCGCGGGTAAAGTCTGCGTTGCCCTGGTGTTCCCAGCCGGGTAACAGGATGGGATATAGGATCTGCTGGTCCTCGCGTTCCAGCCGGCGCCAGGGCGCGCAGCATCGCTGGGCGGCTTCCGCATCCATCCGCACTTGCTGCTCATCATCAGGCCGGACATGCTGGCGATGACGCGGCGCCAGATACCAGAGCGCGTCCTCACTGAATCGCGCCGGCGGGCGGTAGCCCTGCTGCGGCAGGACGCGCGCCTCGGCCGCCAGGAGGTCATCCCAGCGCCAGGCAAAGCGCATCTGATCCGCTTCATCACACAGGATCAGATTGCCGCGGCTGCCCAGCCATTCGGCCACCAATGCCCGCCGTTCCGCGCGCCCGGTCAGATGCCGGCGCTCGAAGACCAGGCGCAGGATGCGATCGGCAAAGGGCGCCTCGATGCCGACCAGAAACATGCCCTGCAACTGGCTGCGCGCGAGCCCCGCGAAGGGGTGGCTGTCGGCGGGCATGGCATCGCTCTCCAGCCAGAGCCCGAGCGGGGCTTTCTGGATCTGTAGCCGCAGGAAACGCCCACCGAAATCCAGCACCAGACCCGCCGGTAGGGCCCAGAGGCCGCTGAGCTTGCTGCCGGCAAGTGCATCCTGCAGGCAACGGCTGGCAGCCCGCAATTGCAGTGCGTCCATGTTCAGTCGGGCCAGGCCAGGTCGGGTTTTCGGAGGCATATTCACGGTTCGTGGGCAGGCTTGCGGTTTTTCAGGGTTTCACGTAATTTGAGGGATTTTCCGGTTTTGGTCCACCCATCATAGCACAGCGCCAAAGACCGCTGTGGAGAGGTCGCACATGTTTTCCAGGGATATGCAGATAGCGGATTTTGATTCGGCCCTCTGGGCGGCAATGGAAGGCGAACGCAATCGCCAGGAAGATCACATCGAGCTGATCGCCTCCGAGAATTTCACCAGCCCCCGGGTGATGGCAGCGCAGGGTTCGGTGCTGACCAACAAATACGCCGAAGGCTATCCTGGCAAGCGCTACTATGGTGGTTGCGAATACGTGGACGTGGTTGAGCAGCTCGCCATTGATCGCGCCAAGGAGCTCTTTGGCGCCGAGCACGCCAATGTGCAGCCGCATTCCGGCTCGCAGGCCAATCAGGCGGTTTATCTGTCCGTGCTGAAGCCCGGCGACAAGATCATGGGCATGAATCTCGCCCACGGCGGCCACCTGACCCACGGTGCGCCGGTGAATCTCTCCGGCAAGCTCTTCGAGGTCGTGGCCTATGGCGTATCCGCCGAGGACGAGCGCATCGACTACGACGCCATGGCCGAAGTGGCCGAGCGCGAAAAGCCGAAGATGATCGTGGCCGGCGCCAGCGCCTATTCGCGCATCATCGACTTTGAACGCATCGGCGAGATCGCCCGCTCGATCGGCGCCTATCTCATGGTGGACATGGCGCACATCGCGGGGCTCGTGGCCGCTGGCCTGCACCCCAGCCCGGTGCCGCACGCCGATTTCGTCACCAGCACCACCCACAAGACCCTGCGCGGGCCGCGCGGTGGCATCATCCTGTGCCGCGAGCAGTACGCCAAGGCGGTCAACAGCCTGATCTTCCCCGGCATCCAGGGCGGGCCACTGATGCACGTGATCGCCGGCAAGGCCGTGGCCTTCGCCGAGGCCCTGACCCCAGAATTCAAGGACTATCAAGGGCAGGTCATCGACAACGCCCAGACACTCGCCGAAGGCATGGCCAAACGCGGTTATCGCATCGTCTCGGGCGGCACCGACAACCATCTCTTCCTCGTGAATCTCGGCGAGCGCCTGACCGGCAAGGATGCCGAGGCGGCGCTGGGTCGCGCGCACATCACCGTCAACAAGAACGGCGTGCCATTCGATACCCGCTCGCCCTTCGTGACCAGCGGCATCCGCATCGGCACCCCGGCGGTGACCACGCGTGGCTTTGGTAACGCCGAGATGCACCGGCTGGCCAACTGGATCGCCGACGTGCTGGACGCGCCCGAGGACAGTGGCGCGGCCGAGCGCGTGGCCGGCGAGGTGGTCGAGACCTGCCACCGCTTCCCGGTCTACGGCTGAGCCGCCGTGCGCTGCCCCTTCTGCAATCACGAAGACACGCGGGTGGTGGATTCGCGGCTGGCGGATGAGGGCAGCAGCGTGCGTCGCCGGCGCGAGTGCCCGGCCTGTGGCGGCCGCTTCACCACCTTCGAGCGGGTGGAGCTGGCCCTGCCCTCGGTGGTCAAGCAGGACGGCCGGCGCGAGCCCTTCGATGAGGCAAAATTGCTGCGCGGCTTGCAGCGGGCGCTCAGCAAACGGCCGGTGGATACCGCCCAGGTACACGCCGCCGCGCGGGCCATTCAAAAGCGTCTGCGCGAGACTGGCGAGCGCGAAGTGCCGGCGCGCCTGATCGGCGAATATGTGATGGAGGCGCTGCGCGAGATCGATCCGGTCGCCTATGTGCGCTTTGCCAGCGTCTATCGCCGCTTCGCCGATGTCGAGGCCTTCAAGGACGAGATCGATCGCTTGCGCCAGCGCATCGATACGCCTGGTACGGATCAGCTCAGTCTGTTGCCAACGGACAAGTCCAGGTCGTGAGCGCGGATCGCGAGTACATGACCCGCGCCCTGGCCCTGGCAGAAAAAGGGCTCTATAGCACCGATCCTAACCCGCGGGTGGGTGCGGTGATCGTCAAGGACGGCCAGATCATCGGCGAGGGTTATCACGTACAGGCCGGCACCCCGCATGCCGAGGTCCATGCCCTGCAGCAGGCCGGTGCGGCGGCGCGGGGCGCGACCTGCTACGTGACCCTGGAGCCCTGCAGCCACTTTGGACGCACGCCCCCTTGTGCCGATGCCCTGGTGAAGGCCGGCGTTGCGCGCGTCGTGGTGGCCATGGAGGATCCCAACCCGCTGGTCTCGGGCCAGGGCATCGCCCGGCTGCGGCAAGCCGGCATCCAGGTGGAAGTCGGCCTGCTGGCCGAAAAAGCGGCGGCGCTGAATCCCGGCTTCATCAGCCGCATGCGTCGCGGTCGGCCCTGGGTGCGCCTCAAGCTGGCCGCCAGCGTGGATGGCCGCACCGCGCTGGCCAACGGCGCCAGCCAGTGGATCACCGGGCCCGAGGCGCGCGCCGACGTGCACCATCTGCGGGCCCGGTCCAGCGCCATCGTTACCGGCATCGGCACCGTGCTCGCCGATGATCCGCAGCTCAACCCCCGGCTGGATGAGCCGCTACCGCGCCAGCCCTGGCGGGTGATCCTGGACCGGGAGCTGCGCACGCCGGTGCAGGCGCGCTTGTTTCAGACGCCGGGTCCGGTGATGATATGTCATGCGGCGGGCGCATCCCGTCTGCACAAGGCGGTGTTGCAGGAGCTCGGCGCCGATTTGGAGCAGTTGCCCGAGTCGCAGGGCGCGCTGGACCTGACCGCCTTCTGGCATCTGCTCAACAGCCATGAGATGAACGAGGTGCTGGTGGAAGCGGGGCCGACGCTCGCTGGCGCGCTGATCATGGGTGGCTGGGTGGATGAACTGGTGCTCTATCTGGCGCCCAAGCTGCTGGGCCCGGACGCCTTGCCCCTGGCTCGGTTGCCGGTTTTCGAGGAGCTGAGTCAGGTGCCCCAATTCCGGTTGCAGGATTGCCGGATGCTGGGCAATGACGCGCGCCTGATCATGACGACCGGGCACCAGGTCCAGCCGGACGGAATCTAGTTGTAGCCCTTTGAAAGGATGATCACGATGTTTACCGGCATCATTCAGGCCGTGGGTCGAATCGCTGCCAGACAGCCCCAGGGTGGAGACATGCGTTTCCAGATCGATGCTGGCATGCTGGACATGGCAGATGTCGCCCTCGGCGACAGCATTGCCGTGTCCGGAGTCTGTCTGACGGTCACCGAGCAGGGCCCCCGGCATTTCTGGGTGGACGTCTCCAAGGAGACCCTGCGCAAGACCATCATGGGAGACCTGCAGACTAATCAACCCGTCAATCTCGAAAAGGCCATGCGCCCGAGCGATCGCCTCGGTGGCCACCTGGTGGCGGGGCATGTGGATGGCGTGGGGGAGGTGGTCGAACGCCACTCCGAAGGCCGCTCGGAGTTCTTCCGCCTGCGTGCCCCACGCGAGCTGGCGCGTTACATTGCCGGCAAGGGCAGCATCACCGTGGATGGCATCAGCCTCACGGTCAATGCCGTGTCCGGCGACAGTTTTGATCTCAATCTCATCCCGCACACCCTGGCCGAGACCACGGCCGATGCCTGGCGGCCGGGAACCCGGGTCAACCTGGAAGTGGATCTGCTGGCGCGCTATCTGGAGCGTCTGATGCAACGCGAAGATACAACCATCACCCCCGAATTCCTGAAAGATAACGGCTTCGCCTGATGCCCCATATCAGCCCCCCCGAAGAGATCCTTGCCGACATTGCCTCCGGGCGCATGGTCGTGCTCATGGATGACGAAGATCGCGAGAATGAAGGCGACCTCGTCATGGCCGCCGAGTTCGTCACGCCCGAGCACATCAACTTCATGGCCAAGCACGGGCGCGGTCTGATCTGCCTGACGCTCACGCCGGAGCGCTGCAAGCAATTGCGCCTGCCGCTGATGGTGTCGAGCAATCAGACGGCCTTTGCCACCAATTTCACCGTCTCGATCGAAGCGGCCCAGGGCGTGACCACCGGCATCTCCGCCGCCGACCGCGCCACCACCGTGCTGGCGGCCATTGCCGATCAGGCCGGCCCGGATGATATCGTCATGCCGGGCCACATCTTCCCGCTGATGGCGCGCCCGGGTGGCGTGCTGGCCCGCGCCGGGCACACCGAGGCCGCCTGCGACCTAGCGCAACTGGCCGGTTGCAAACCCTTCGGCGTGATCTGCGAGATCCTCAACGAGGACGGCAGCATGGCGCGTCTGCCGGATCTGCTGCCCTACGCCGAGCAGCATCAGCTCAGGATCGGCACCATTGCTGATCTCATTGCCTATCGCCGCCGGCGCGAGCCCCTGGTGGAGCGCGTCGCCAGTACGCCCTGGCCGACCGCCCATGGCACCTTCACCCTGCATGCCTATTTCAGCGAGGTGGAGCAGGAAACCCACCTGGCCCTGAGCTGGGGCGATGTCCAGCAGGCCGGAAACGAGCCGGTGCTGGTGCGGGTGCAGGCCCAGTCCACCCTCTGTGATGTCTTTGGTGGCGGGGCGGCCTGTGAGGCTGGCATCGAGGCGGCCCTGAAAGCCATCACCCAGGCCCCGCGCGGGGTGCTGGTCTATATCCGCAATCCGGAATCGGCCCAGGGGCTGGTGAACAAGGTGCGTGATTTCGAGTTGCAGCGGCGTGGCTTGCTGCCCGAAGGCGGGGAGGGGGATTCGCTGCGCAGCTATGGCATCGGCGCCCAGATCCTGGCTGATCTTGGCGTGCGCAAGGCGGTGCTGCTCAGCAACCATCCAAAAAAACTGCATGGTCTCAAAGGCTTTGGCCTGGAGATCGTGGATCAAGAGCCCTTCGGGGGCGAACCATGAGGGATGTGAAAGTGTCCGAAATCAAGGTAATTGAAGGGGATCTGCAGGTCAGGGGCGGGCGTTTTGCCCTGGTGGTGGGGCGCTTCAACAGCTTCATCACCGACCACCTGCAGGCTGGGGCCATCGACACCCTGCTACGCCACGGCGCGAAAGCGACGGACCTGGAAGTGATCAAGGTGCCGGGCAGCTACGAGATCCCCCTGGTGGCCCGGCGTCTGGCGGTCAGCGGGCGGTATGATGCCGTGATCTGCCTCGGTGCGGTGATCCGTGGTGGCACGCCGCACTTCGATTACGTGGCTGGCGAGGCCGCCAAGGGCGTGGGGCAGGCCAGCATGGAGTCGGGCATTCCGGTCGTGTTCGGTGTACTGACCACCGACAATATCGAGCAGGCAATCGAACGTGCCGGCACCAAGGCCGGCAACAAGGGTGTGGATGCCGCGATGACAGCCATCGAAATGGTCAACCTGTTGAAGCAGCTATGAGCGGAAATCGAGTCAAGGCGCGCCAGGCGGTGATGCAGGCCCTGTATCAATGGCAGATGAATCCGACCGATCCGCGCGCCATCGAAACCCAGTTCCTGGAAGACGAGCACGCCCAGGAAGCGGATCCGCAGTATTTCCAGCAGATCCTGCGCGGGGTGTTCGAGAACCTGGAGGCCATCGACGAGGCCATCCAGGCCCAGGTGCGCGACCGAAAGTGGAGCGATCTCAGCGAGGTCGAACGCGCCATCCTGCGCATGGCCGCCTATGAATTGATGGCGCGCCCGGATGTGCCCTACCGGGTAGTGATCAATGAAGCGCTGGAACTGGCCAAGGGCTTTGGTTCGGACCAGGGCCACCGTTTCGTCAACGGCGTGCTCGACAAGCTGGCGCAGCAGTGGCGCAGCAGCGAGACCAGCCGCAGAGGGCGCTAGGGATGTCCGGGTTCAGGTCTGCATTTGCCTGAGCATGTCCTGCGCCGTGCGAGCGATGGCCGAGCGGCCAAAGAGCAGCCGCCAGTGTGACCCGCCGCGCTGACGCCAGAGCACGGCTGCCCGAATGCCGGCGAGCAGGAAAACCCGGATGCGGGTGGCGATCTCGGGGTTGGTCAGGTAGGCCTGGGAACCGTGCACCAGGATCTTGGGCATCATGGTACTGATGGTCTCGCTGTAAACCGCGGAGAGATTGCTCAGGACGTAGGCATGCGATGGCGAGAAATGCTCGGCCTGGTTGCGCGCTCGCTCGATGCCTTCCCCGATCTGGTCCAGCATGGCCGGACGCTTGGCAAGCTGGCGCTCCAGGGCGAGCAGCGTCACCACATATTGCGTGATTTCGCGCAGGGGCGGGGCACTGCGCCGGTTGGTGATTTCACCGATCAGGTGCAGACCGGCCTTGAGCCGATCCCGCCCGCCAAATACCGCTTCGGTGCTGCTCGGCTTGGTATTGAAGATGCTGGCCACGGCAGTCTCCAGCATGTCCGGATCGGACGTGCCTTCGCGCGCAAGATGCTGCACCTGGGCGGCCGCCTGGAAAAGCCCGGCCAGGGCCAGGGTACGGTCAGTAGTCGAATCACTCATGCAGGCTCGCTTTTTCTTGGGGATGCTCGCGCATCTGCACGAATTCCAGTGCATTGCCATCCGGGTCGCGGCAGAACAGGGCCTGGCGTCCGGAACGGCTCAGGGTAAAGGGTATGTTACGCGCTTGCAGCCGGGCCTGGAGATCGGCCAGATCGGTCACGGCGAAGGCCGCGTGCCGATCCCGTCCCCCATGTTCGGGGCGTCCTGCTGCACTGTCCGGGTTGGGCAGGGCCATCAAATGGACCTGCTGTTCGCCCAGCGCATACCAGACACCTTCGAAATCCATTGTCGGTCGCGCCGGACTGGGACTCAATCCAAGCACCGACTCATAGAAGTCCCGCGCTGTCACGAGATCGGAGACCAGAAACGAGCTGTGCAGGAGCCCTTGAATGCGGAACATGCGTGGCCTTGTCGGCTGCTGAGCCTCAGCGGGTGTTTTCCAGCCAGTCCCGGGCATTCAGGCGTTGGCCATGCACATCACGGCTGTCCGGGCCCATGAGATAAAGATAGAGCGGCATCACCTGATCCGGCGTCGGATGCTGTTCCGCTTCCTCGCCCGGGTAGGCCTTGCGCCGCAGCTTGGTGCGTACCGGGCCGGGATCGATCAGGTTGACGCGCACCGGATAGTTTTCCAGTTCCTCGGCGAGCATCTGCGCCAGGTTCTCGATGGCGGCCTTGCTCACGCCGTAAGCCCCCCAGTAGGCATGTCCCTTCGGGCCCATCTTGTCGGTGGTGAAGATCAATCGGCTGTCCGGGCCCTTCTTGAGCAGAGGCAGGCAGGCCTGGGTGAGCAGCGTGGGGCCATTGAGGTTGATCATCATCACCTTGCCCCAGAGTGCCGGCTGGTAATGTTCCAGGGGTGCGAGCACGCCAAGTTCCGCGGCATTGTGCAGGATGCCGTCGAGCCGGCCAAATTCTGACTCGATATGCTCCGCCATTTCGCCATAGTGATCGGCATTGGCGCCTTCCAGATCAAGCGGATGGATCACCGGGGTCGAGCCGCCCGCCTGCTCGATTTCGTCGTAGACATTTTCAAGGAGACTGACGCGCTTGCCCAGCAGGATCATCTGCGCGCCAGCGCGAGCATAGGCCAGGGCTGCCGCGCGCCCGATCCCTTCCCCCGCACCCGTCACCAGAATGACACGGTCCTTCAGCAGGCCGGATGGCGCTATGTAAGTAGGCATGCTCACATCCTCTCGTTAATTTTACAAACCGCATATTATGCACCGAGTTGCTGCTGTCGGGCTATCGCTGCCGTCGCGGCCCCTCGGCCACTGCGCACCGCACCTTCCAGGGTGCCCGGCAAACCGGTGGCGGTATAGTCCCCGGCCAGCCAGAAACCGGGCAGGGGCGTTGCCGTGCCGGGGCGCAGCACCTCGATTGCCGGGCTGGCTTGGAAGGTGGCGCGGGTCTCGCGCACCGCATGCACCCCCAGTGGATCTGGCGGCAGCTGTCCTGGAAAGGCCCGGAAGAGCTCTCCGGCAATCAGGCGTCCCAGCGCTGCCGGTGAGGGTTTCGGGTCGATGGCTTCGGCACTGATCACCACCGCCAGCCGCCCATGTTCGCCCAGCAGCCGCCCGCGATCAAAGACCCACTGCCCGACGGTACCTAGCAATCCGAAACAGTCCTGCGCCAGACGGGTATCGGCAGGATAATCGAGATACACCGTGGTGATGGCATTGTCCTGGAATCTTGCAAGCTCATCCCGCAGCCCTGAGAGGGCCGGGTGGAAGTCCAGCAGTGCCGCCGTGGCGCGATGCGGCAGGGCGCAGATGACCTGGCTGGCCGGATAGCATCCGCCTGAACTGCGGATCTCATATCCGCCATGGGCTTGCCCAATGGCCCGGACGCGTTCGCCAAGATGCAGCCTGCCGCCGCGCGCGGCGATCTCGGCCAGGGCCGGATCGGCAAACAGGGCCGAGAGATCGGAGCCGGGGATGATCAGGCGACTGTGACGCGCCTCTTTCGAGAAGGCCTCCCGGAGCACACCCAGAAACAAGCGGGTGCTGGCCTGCTCAAGCGACGTATTGAGCGTGGCAAGACAAAGCGGCTCCCAGAGCCGCGCCACGGCATTGGCGCTCTGGCGCCCAAGCAGATAGGCCGCCAGCGGCTGGTCTTGGGCGACAGCGTAGCCCTGCCGCTGCCATTGCAAGGCCAGGGCCAGGGCCTGCCTGCGTTCCCGCCAGTCAAGGAGTGAGCTGCGCAGCAGGCCAAAGCCGAGATGCAGGGGGGCGGGCAGGGGCGCGGCCGATAGGCTGAACCCTTTACCCTGGGCATCGCGGTAGTGCAACTGCATGAGGCGCTGCTCCCGCAGGTGCTGGCGCGTGCCGAGCGAGTGCAGCAGTTCCAGGGTGTCGGTGTAGGCGCCGATGAGGATATGCTGGCCGTTGTCCAGTTGCTGGCCGTGCAGGGAGATGGCGCGCGCCCTGCCACCGGGGCGCCTTGCGGCTTCGAAGATCTCGACCTCGACGCCGGCGCGCAGCAGGGCCAATGCAGCAGTCAGGCCGGCCCAGCCGGCACCCAGGACGGCAACAGGTGCACTCACGCGGATACGCTACTGACGCTGCCGCGCGCGATGCAGCCGCTTTTCCTCGCGCGCCGTGCGCCAGGCAAGCCAGAGCTTGCGCAGCGGGGTGAGGGTGGTGCGCTGGCGCAATACCTGATAACCCTCGGCGGCGATCTCGCGCAACAGCTCCCGGTAGATTGCCGCCATGGCAAGGCCCGGCAACTGGGCGTAGCGGTCCTCGGGCGGCAGTTCCTCCAGGGCCTTCTGGTAAAGCTCTTCCGCCCTTGCTGCCTCGAAGGCCATCAACTGCCGGAACCTGTCGCTCTCCTTGACGTTGAGGATGTCATCCTCGCTGACATCGAAGCGCCGCAGGTCTTCCAGGGGCAGATAGATGCGGTTGCGTTCGGCGTCCTCGCGCACGTCGCGGATGATGTTGGTCAACTGGAAGGCCATGCCCAGATCATGGGCATACTTCTGGGTTGCCCGGTTCCGGTAGCCAAAGATCTGTGCCGACAGCAGTCCCACCACGCCCGCCACCCGGTAACAGTAGAGCGACAGTTCGCGGAAGGTGCCGTAGCGGTTGATGTCGACATCCATCTCCATGCCGTCGATGATTTCCAGCAACTGTTCGCGGGGCAACTCATAGCGCTGCACTGCAGGTTGCAGGGCGCGGGTCACCGGATGCGTGGGCTGGCCTGCATACAGCGCCTCGACCTCGCCACGCCACCAGGCAAGCTTCACGCGCGCTACCTGGGCATCGGCGCATTCATCCGCGACATCATCGACCTCCCGGCAGAAGGCATACAATGCGGTGATGGCCTCGCGCCGCTCGGGATCGAGCAGACGGAAACTGTAGTAAAAGCTCGAACCGCTCCGGGCGGCCTTTTGCTGGCAATAATCTTGTGGATTCACGGTGTCATCTGGCCAGAATGGCGCGTTGCAGGAGTCGGGGCCAGGTGTTCCAGCGGATCACCGGGCGCTTGTGCAGGACATCATAGTCATTTTTGTGAATGGCCTCCAGAATGGCGGCACCCCCCAGCACCGTCAGACGCAGGTTGAAGCCCAGGCGGCCCTTGAGGGTCTTGCCCAGTGGCGCGCCACTTTGCAGCAGGCGGCGGGTGCGGTCCACTTCAAAGCGCATGAGTTGATTCAAACCCAGAGACATGCGCCCGGCCAGCAGGTCCGCTTCACTGACCCGAAAGCGCTGCATGTCCTCCTTTGGCAGATAGATCCGGCCCTTTTTGAGGTCCACGCCGACATCCTGCCAGAAGTTGATCAATTGCAGGGCGCTGCAGATCGCGTCACTCTGGCCCAGGGAGCGGGCATCCGTGACACCATAGAGATGCAGCAGCAGGCGCCCGATCGGGTTGGCCGAACGCCGGCAGTAGTCCATCAGCTCACCGAAACTGGCATAGCGCGTTTTGCCGACATCCTGCTCGAAGGCGGACAGCAGGTCCTCCAGCAGCCCGACTGGCAGATCATGGCGAGGGATGGCGTCGGCCAGGGCAATGAAGACCGGTTCATCCGCTTGGCCCCGGGCGGCAGCATGCAGCTTTGCGCGCCAGGCCGCCAGGGCGTTCAGTCGCGCGTCGGGGCTTGCGCTGCCCTCGTCCGCAAGATCGTCGGCCAGGCGAGCAAAGGCATAGATGGCCGCCACGGGATCGCGCAGGGATCGGGGCAGGAGCAGGGATGCAATCGGGAAATTCTCGTAATGTCCGGCGGCCAGACGGCGGCACCAGGCATAGGCCTGGCGCACATCCGCGGCAGGCCGGGTAAGGCTTTCAGGCATGAGTCACAGGCTCTGGAGACAGCGAGCTGACCAGTTGCGCCTCCAGGGCCGGCAGGATCCCGGCTTGCAACTTGCAGCCATCCTTGTCCACCAGGAAAAAGGTATCCTCGACGCGTTCGCCAAAGGTGGCGATCTTGGCACCCTGCACCTGCACCTGGAAGGTTTGCAGCACCTGGGCGATCTCATGGAGCAGACCCTGACGATCGGGCGCAAAGACCTCCATCAGGGTGTAGGACGACAGTGCATTGCTGTCGAAATGGATCTCGACCGGGGTATGGAAGGACTGCATGGCACGGCGTCTGCGACGAATGCGCCAGACCGGGGCCTTTTTCAAGGGCTTGCCCCGCAAGGCGTTGCCGATCATGGCGGCCATTTCCGTGAGTGCAGCCGGATCATCGATGCAGCCGTCATCGCCATCGAGCACCCGGATGGTATCCAGCGAGAAGCCGTCGGGCGTGATGTCCAGCCGCGCATCGATGACGTTCAGGCCCAGGCTGTCCAGCGCGCCGGTGATGCGGGCGAAGCCGCCGGCAACATTGGGCATGTAGATGAGGATTTCGGTGCCTGCCTGCTGCGGGTGCAGGCGCGTCCTGACCAGCGGCAGATCCAGGCTGTGGCTGCCGACGATGGCCTCGGTATGCCAGGCAATTTCCTGGGGCTCATAGCGAAAGAAATAGGCATCTCCCAGGCGCTCCCAATGCCTCTGCGCCAGCGATTCCGCCTGCTCGGGCAGCAGGCCCAGGGCATGGGACTGCCTGTACCGGACCAGTTCCTCGCCCTGCGCGGGCAGGTTGCCACGCCGCTGGAAGGCCGCGCTGCTGGCGTGATAGAGATCCCGCAGGAGCTGGTCCTTCCAGCTGTTCCAGAGGTCCGGGTTGGTGGCCCGGATGTCGGCCACGGTCAGCAGATAAAGATGATCAAGATAGCGCTGACTGCCAACCTGCTGGGTGAATTCGCGGATCACTTCGGGATCCTCGATGTCGCGTCGCTGGCTGACGCTGGACATGATCAGGTGCTGGCGCACCAGCCAGCTGACCAGCGCGGTGTCATCGCGCGATAGTCCGTGGCGCTGGCAGAAACGCTGGGCATCCTCGGCGCCGAGTGTGGAGTGGTCGCCACCGCGGCCCTTGGCAATGTCATGGAACAGCCCGGCGATGATCAGCAGTTCCGGTTTTTCCAGTCCGGCATAGATTTCCGAACACAGTGGCAGTTCGTCCGCGAACTCCGGCACCGAGAAGCGCCGCAGGTTGCGCACCAGAAACAGGGTGTGCTGATCCACCGTGTAGACATGGAAAAGATCGTGCTGCATCTGGCCGACGATACGCCCGAAAGCCGGGATGTAGGCCCCCAGAATGCCATAGGCGTTCATCTGGCGCAGGATGCGCGTCAGGCCCTGGCCGTGGCGCAGCATCTGCATGAAAGTAGCCTGGTTGCGCGGGTCGTCGCGGAATTGATGATTGATGCGCGACACGCTGGCCCGCAGGGCGCGCAGGGTGCGCGGCCCGATCCTGACCTGACTGTCCTGCTGCTGCAGATGCTGAAACAGGGTCAGCATGGTATGTGGTTCACGCTGAAAGGTTGCGAGATCGATCACCCGCAGATGTCCCTGGCGGATCTCGAAATGCTCATCCAGTTGCCGCGCATTCTCCGGCAGAGGCGGCAGGATGTCTTCGCCAAGACTCTGAAGCAGCATCTCCGTCAGAACGGAAACCTCCTTGAGGGTCCTGAAATAACGCTTCATCAGCTTTTCGATGCCCAGACTCTCGGCCGTGTCCCGATAACCCAGGTCACTGGCGAGCAGTGCCTGGTAATCGAAGAGCAGGCGGTCCTCGCGGCGTCCGGCGGCATAGTGCAGGCCTGCCCGCAGGCGCCAGAGAAAGTTCCTCGCGTTCATGAGGGTGGCATATTCACGCGGGGTGATGTAGCCGGCGTGCATGGCGCAACGCAGATCTATGCAGGCAAAGTGGCGCCGGGCCACCCACTCCACCACCTGTAGATCACGCAGGGCGCCCGGTCCTTCCTTGATGTTAGGTTCGAGGTTGTAGGCCGTATCGCCGAAACGGGCATGGCGCACCGCTTGCTCCGCCAGCTTGGCTTCATAGAAGGCGGCATCGGACCAGGGATTGTTGTCGCGGATGGCGTGCTGCAGGGCGGAGAAGGCCGGCTGGCTACCGCTCAGAAAACGCGCCTCCAGCAGGCTGGTGATGATGGTGATGTCGTCGGCGGCGGTATCGAGGCAATCCTGGATCGTGCGCACGCTGTGACCCACTTCAAGGCGCACATCCCAGAGAAAGGTGACAAAGGCCTCGATGAACGCCTGGGTGGCCGAATCCACGGCCTCGCTCCCGACCAGAAACAGCAGATCCACGTCGGAATGCGGCAGGAGCTCACCCCGTCCATAGCCACCCACGGCGACCAGGGCGAGATCAGGCGCAGGACCCTGTGCGGAAAATCGGGGCAGCAGCCGCCAGATCTGCTCCAGCAGGTAATCCATCAACAAACGCTGGCCATGTACCAGCTGGGTGCCGCTGGCGCCCATCTGATAGGCGGTCTGCAAGCGCAGCCGGCCCTGTTCGAGATAATCACGACAGAGCTGGGCGAAGCCTGGCAGGATTACGCCTGGATCGCCCGCCTTCCCGAGGCTGCGCAACTGGCGCTGGAAAGCCTGCTTTTGCAGCAGTTGAGCGCGATCGATCCGGAACGACATGGACTTACCCCCGGTCCTCGGGCATGAGCGTCAGGATCTCCACGCCATCCTCGGTCACCAGAACGGTATGTTCCCACTGGGCCGATGGGCTATGGTCCTTGGTGACGATGGTCCAGCCATCGTTGAGCTGACGGATGGAACGCCCGCCGGCATTGATCATCGGCTCGATGGTAAAGGTCATGCCCTGTACCAGTCTGACCCCGGTGCCGGGCTTGCCGTAATGCAGCACCTGGGGCTCCTCGTGGAATTTGCGGCCGATGCCATGCCCGCAGAACTCCCGCACCACCGAGCAGTGCTGGGACTCGGCATAGGTCTGGATGACGTGGCCGATGTCGCCGAGCGTGGCGCCGGGCCGCACCACCGCTATGCCGCGAATCATGGCCTCATAGGCGACGTCACTGGCGCGCCGCGCCTTGAGGGGAGGTTCGCCGATAAAGAACATCCGGCTGGTATCCCCATGGTAGCCATCCTTGATGACGGTCACGTCGATATTGACGATGTCGCCGTTCTTCAACACCCGGTCGCCGGGAATGCCATGGCAGACCTGGTGATTGACCGAGGTGCAGATCGACTTGGGGAAGGGCGGATAGCCGGGTCCAGGCCGGTAATTCAGGGGAGCGGGGATGGCCTGCTGCTCATTGACGATGTAGTCGTGGCAGATCCGGTCAAGCTCGCCGGTGGTCACGCCAGCCTTCACATACGGGGTGATCATGTGCAGCACGTCGGCGGCCAGGCGGCCGGCAATGCGCATTTTCTCGATTTCTTCAGGGGTTTTGATGGTGATCGACATAGACTTGATTTGGACCTCATCCAGGCGACAGTGCAAGGCCGGTTTCGGGCGGAAAATACCCTATCTTATCAAGCCCGGCGCCGAGACGATAGGCCATGGGTCCGGAGCCGGGAAATGAATTGCCCCGAAAGCCGCAAAATGGTATAAAGCGCGCAACCGTTCACGCGGTCGATTGTCAATTCTCACATGCATCAGATCCGCCCGCTGGGTGTCCGCATTGCGGATGGCGAGGCGAGGTGCATGGCGGCTCAACCCAATCAAGGAGAAGTCATGAGTACGCAGGTTGCAAGCAATATCACCATGCGCCAGTTGCTGGAAGCGGGCGTTCATTTCGGACACCAGACCCGTTACTGGCATCCCAAGATGGCCCCCTACATCTTTGGCGAGCGCAACAAGATCCATATCATCAATCTGGAAAAGACCCTGCCGATGTTCCGCGAGGCCCTGCGCTTCATCGAGGATCTTTCGCGCCGTAACGGCAAGATCCTGTTCGTCGGCACCAAGCGCCAGGCCCGCGAAGCCATCAAGCAGGAAGCCCTGCGTTCCGGCAGCTATTACGTGAACCATCGCTGGCTGGGCGGCATGCTGACCAATTTCCAGACCATCAAGCAGTCGATCAAGCGTCTGGAAGAGATCCAGACCATGGCCAATGACGGCACCTTCGACAAGATCACCAAGAAGGAAGCCCTGAACCTGCAGCGCGAGCTCGAGAAGCTCGAACGCGGCATCGGTGGCATCAAGGACATGAAGGGGCTGCCCGATGCCATGTTCGTGATCGACGTCGGCCATGAAAAGATCGCCGTTGCCGAGGCCAACAAGCTGGGCATCCCCGTGATTGCCGTCGTGGATACCAATCACGATGCCTCTGGGGTGGACTACGTGATCCCCGGTAATGATGACGCCATCCGCGCCATCCGCCTCTATACCGCCGCCGTGTCCGATGCGGTGCTGGCTGGCCGTCAGGGCTTCGACCAGGGTCTGCTTGACGAGTTCGTCGAGGTCACTGACGACAACAGTGCCGAGATGGAACAGGCCTGAACACTTCGGCGCCCCTGGGTGCCGAATCCAGATTTCACGGGTGTCGCGCAAAGGCGGTACCCCTCCCGGAATCCAGCATACATGGAGCATCTATGAGCATCAGTGCCTCACAGGTTAAGGAACTCAGGGAACGCACCGGCGCCGGCATGATGGAATGCAAGAGCGTCTTGACCGAAGCCGGTGGTGACATGGACACGGCGATCGAACTGCTGCGCAAGAAAGGTCTCGCCAAGGCCGACAAGAAGGCCGGGCGCGTGGCGGCCGAGGGTGTCATCAGCGTGCATGTTGTCGAGGATGGTCGCAGCGGCGCCATGGTGGAGGTCAATTGCGAAACCGATTTCGTCGCCAAGAACGAGGATTTTCAGGGCTTCGCCCAGGATGTGGCGAAACTGGCCGCCAGCCATGAGGCCGACAGTGTCGATGCCCTGCTCGGGCTGGGCATACAGAATGGCACGGTCGAGGAAGTCCGCCGCGGGCTGATTTCCAAGCTCGGCGAAAACATCAACGTCCGTCGCTTCGTGCGTTACGCCCGGCAGGATGCTGGCGCCATCGCCTCCTATGTGCATGGCGGACGAATCGGCGTGTTGGTGGATGTTGCCGGCACGGCATCGAATCTCGGTGAGCTCGCCCGCGATGTGGCGATGCATGTGGCGGCTTCCCGGCCCGAGTTCGTGCGCGCCGAGGATGTGCCTGCCGAGCGGGTCGGCAAGGAAAAGGAAATCCTCGTGGCGCAGGCAGCCGACAGCGGCAAGCCAGCCGAAATCGTCGAGAAGATGATCAGCGGCCGCCTGAACAAGATGCTTGCCGAGATTTCCCTGTTGAGCCAGCCCTTCGTGAAAAACCCCGACCAGACCGTGGCCGACCTGCAGAAGAGCTTCGGGGACGCCCAGGTTCAGCGTTTCACCCGCTTCGAAGTGGGCGAGGGTATCGAAAAGGCGGAGGGAGTGAGCTTTGCGGAAGAGGTCATGGCCCAGGTGCGGGGGTGATTCCTTGTCACGCCATCGATATCAACGCATCCTGCTGAAACTGAGCGGCGAGGCGCTCATGGGCGATGGCCAGTACGGCGTCGACCGGGGCGTCATCGAGCGCATCGCCCGCGAAATCAAAGAGGTCACCGATACCGGCGTGCAGGTGGCGGTGGTCATTGGCGGCGGAAACATCTTCCGCGGCATGGCCAAGGCAGCCGATGGCATGGATCGCGCAACCGCGGATTACATGGGCATGCTGGCCACGGTGATGAACAGCCTGGCCCTGCAGGACGCCGTCGAGAGTCTCGGGTTGCCCACGCGCGTGCAATCGGCACTGCATATCAGCGAGGTGGCGGAACCCTACATCCGCCGGCGGGCCATCCGCCATCTGGAAAAGGGCCGCCTGGTCATCTTTGGGGGTGGTACCGGCAATCCTTTCTTCACCACCGACACGGCGGCGAGCCTGCGGGCCATGGAGATCGGGGCGGATATCGTGCTCAAGGGTACCAAGGTCGATGGTGTGTATACCGAGGATCCGGTAAGCAATCCACAGGCCATGCGTTATAACCGTCTGAGCTATAATGAGGTCCTGGAAAGGAATCTGCAGGTCATGGATGCGACCGCCATCACCCTGTGCCGGGACAACGACATGCCGATCACGGTCTTCTCCATCAACAAGCCAGGCGCCCTGCTGCGGGTGGTAAGCGGCGAGGACGAAGGCACGCTCGTCCACGGAGAAACAACGTCATGCTAGAAGATGTCAGTGCAGTCAAGCGGGATGCCGAAACCCGCATGAAAAAAAGCATCGAGGCCCTGAAGAACGAGCTGACCAAGCTTCGTACCGGCCGCGCCAGTGCTTCCATCCTCGATCATGTGACCGTCGATTATTATGGCAGTCAGATGCCGATTTCCCAGGTCGCCAACATCTCGGTCACGGATGCCCGGACCCTGCAGGTGACGCCCTGGGAGCGTCCGATGCTGAACAAGATCGACAAGGCCATTCGCGAGTCGGATCTGGGTCTGAATCCTTCGTCTTCGAGTGATTCGTTGCGGGTGCCTCTGCCGCCCCTGTCCGAGGAGCGCCGGCGCGAGATGACCAAGCTGGTGCGTCAAGAGGGCGAGGGCGCACGGGTGGCAATCCGCAACGTGCGCCGCGATGCCAACAACCATCTCAAGGACCTGCAGAAAAAGAAACTGATCTCCGAGGATGAGGAGCGCCGGGTTCAGGAAGAGATTCAGACGCTCACCAATCGCTACATCGACGAGGTGGATGCAGTGGTGGGCGCCAAGGAATCCGACCTGATGGAAGTCTGAGCGCGTGAGTGAAGGGCTTGCTCCCGCTTCGCAGTTGCCCCGGCACGTTGCGATCATCATGGATGGCAATGGCCGCTGGGCCAGGCAGCGATTCCTGCCCAGGGTCATGGGCCATCATCGCGGCGCCGACCGGGTTCGCGATATCGTCGAGGACTGCGTCAACCGCCGGATTTCGGCCCTGACCCTGTTTGCCTTCAGCAGCGAGAACTGGCGCCGCCCGGCCAGTGAGGTCAGTCTGCTGATGAATCTGTTTCAGCACATGCTGCAACGGGAAGCCAAGCGCATGCATAGCAATGGCATCCGCCTGCGGATCATTGGCGACAGGCGGGCATTCTCACCAGAACTGCAGGATCTCATCGACTGGGCAGAGTCACTGACCGCCCGGAACACCTCTCTCATGCTGACCATCGCTGCCAATTATGGCGGCCGCTGGGACATCGCCCAGGCTGCCCGCAGTATTGCCGAGGAAGTGGCAAATGGGGAACTCTCGCCTGAGCAGATCGATGAGCAGATGATGTCATCGAGGCTCAGCCTGGCGGACCTGCCGGAGCCGGATCTTTTCATCCGTACGGGCGGGGAACAGCGGGTCAGCAACTTCCTGCTGTGGCAGCTGGCTTATACCGAACTGTACTTCACCGATATACTCTGGCCCGATTTCGATGGTCCGGCCTTCGAGCAGGCCCTGCTGTCCTATGGCAGGCGCCAGCGCCGATTCGGCCGTACCGGTGATCAGCTGGCAAACGAAGAGTGTTGAAATACCGCCTTTTTACCGCCCTTGCGCTCACAGTGGGTGTGCTCTGGATATTGCTGGGCGCGCCCGGCTGGGTCTTCCATCTGTTGCTTTTCACCGTGCTGGGTCTGGCTATGCTGGAGTGGGCCTTGCTGTCCGGCATTCATGACAGGCTGGCCCGCCTGTCGCTGCTGGCCTCTGTGCTTGGCATCAGCTATGTCCTGCTCTATGTCTATCCCCTGCCATCCTGGCTCTGGGGGGGCCTTGCCCTGGCTTGGTGGGGGTTCGTCAGTTTCCGGGTTCTTCGTTTTCACCAGGAAGCACCCAGCACGGGCAGACTTCCTGGCACCCTGCTCGCAGCCCTGCCAACCCTTCTGCCCTTTACCGCGCTGAGCCTGACGCTTTTCAACCAGGGACCTGGATGGGTCATCTGGGCGCTGCTCCTGGTGTCAGCGGCGGATGTCGGGGCATATTTCGTTGGACGCGCCCTAGGCAAGGGGAAACTGGCCCCCCAGATCAGCCCGGGAAAAACCTGGGCTGGATTCTGGGGCGGCTTGCTCGCCAGTGGACTTGTTGGCACACTGGGCGCGCTCGTTTTTTTCCAGCCAGTCTGGGGCTCGGCTGTTACCGGCTTCCTGCTTGGCTTCATAACCGGATTCTTTGGCGTGATTGGCGACCTGCACGAAAGCATGCTCAAGCGTCGGGTGGGCGTGAAGGACAGTGGCGATCTGCTGCCAGGACATGGTGGCATTCTCGACCGAATCGACAGCCTGAGCGCGGCTGTTCCCATTTTCGTGCTGGGTCTGATGGTGATGCAATGACGGTACAACAACGTGGCCTCTGTATCCTGGGCGCAACCGGCTCGATCGGGCACAGCACCCTCGATGTCATTGGCAGGCATCCGGAGCGATACCGTCTCGTGGCGGTGAGCGGCAATCGGCGTGATGCGGAAATGCTGTCCATCTGTCAGCGTTTCAGGCCTGCCTATGTGGCCATGGTGGACCTGTGTGCCGCTGAACGCCTGCAAGGCGCGCTGGCGCAGGCCGGCATCCACGATGTCGAGGTGCTGTCCGGCCCCGAGGCCCTGACCCGCATCGCGGCCCTGCCCGAGGTGGATGACGTGATGGCAGCCATCGTCGGAGCCGCCGGCCTGCTGCCCACCCTGGCTGCCGTGCGGGCCGGAAAGCGCGTCCTGCTGGCCAACAAGGAGTGTCTGGTGATGGCCGGCTCCCTGTTCATGGACGCGGTACGTGAGCACCAGGTCACATTGCTGCCGATCGATAGCGAGCACAATGCCATTTTTCAGTGCCTGCCGAATCGCTCCGGCCTTCGCCGCATCATTCTCACCGCATCGGGCGGACCCTTCCGCGCCACGCCGCTGGAAACACTTGCCAGCGTCACGCCGGAGCAGGCCTGTGCGCACCCGAACTGGAGCATGGGCCGGAAGATCTCGGTGGATTCCGCGACCATGATGAACAAGGGGCTGGAGGTCATCGAGGCATTCTGGCTTTTTGGCATGTGCACTGATACGGTTGATGTGCTGATTCATCCCCAGAGCATCGTGCACTCCATGGTTGAATATCAGGATGGTTCGGTGCTGGCGCAGATGGGCACGCCGGATATGCGCACCCCGATCGCGCATGCGCTGGCCTACCCGGAACGGGTCAGCAGCGGGGTGAGCTTTCTGGATCTGGCCGCCAGAGGACCCTTGACCTTCGAGGCGCCCGACCTGAACCGCTTTCCCTGCCTGTCGCTGGCCTATCAGGCCCTGCGCCAGGGATGCGGCGCGCCTGCGGTGTTGAATGCAGCCAACGAAGTGGCGGTGCAGGCCTTTCTGGATCGGAAGATGGGCTTTTTGCAGATCCCGGCACTGATCGAAGCTGCCCTGGCGGCAATCGCTTCTGCCGGGGCGGAAACACTCGAACAAATTCTGGCGCTGGATGCCGAGACCCGGCAATACGCGGAAGGTTGGGTGCGCAGTCAGGGCGTGCCGGTGGCCTGAGTCCACCCGCTCCCGCGGACATCGATTGTTTGCCATTCCGACAACTGTAGCTGGCAGGAGGCGCTGGCCTGACGCTGGCTGAATACGGGAAATCATGAACCTTATCTATACAATATTCATGTTCGTCTTTGCCATTGGCACGCTGGTGGCGGTGCATGAGTTTGGCCATTTCTGGGTGGCGCGCCGCCTGGGCGTGAAGGTGCTAAAGTTCAGCATCGGTTTCGGCCCCAGTCTCTATAGCTGGCATGGGCGCGATGGCACCGAATATGCCCTGTCCGCCATTCCCCTCGGGGGCTATGTCAAGATGCTCGGTGAGCATGCTGGCGATACGATCGATCCAGCGGACCAGCACCGGGCCTTCGACCGCAAGCCGGTCAGCCGACGTTTCGCCATCGTGGCTGCCGGTCCGGTATTCAATCTCCTGTTTGCGATTCTCGCCTACGCCGTGGTGTTCATGATTGGGGTGCCAGGGCTTGCGCCGATCATCGGCGAGGTGGCGCCCAATTCGCTGGCGGCCCGTGCGGGTGTGCTCCCCGGTGAGCGCGTGCTGGCGGTCAATGACGAGCCGATCAAGTCCTGGCAGGACCTGCGCATGAGTCTGGTGAACCAGGCCATGTCACGCGAACCGGCTGAACTGCTGATCGAGCGATCCGGGGAGCGGCGGGTGCATACCCTGCAATTTGCCGGCCTCGACAAGGATCAACTGAACGCGAGCTTTGTCGAGGAAGCCCTGGGCCTGCAACCCTATCTGCCCATCGTCGTCGGGCAGCTCCAGCCAGGAAGCCCTGCCGAACGGGCCGGGCTGCAAAAAGGGGATCGCATCGTCAAGGTCAATGGGCAGGTCATCAATACCTGGTCTACCTTTCTGAGTCAGGTGGAGGCAAATCCCGGCAAGCCCCTGACTTTCATCATTGATCGGGACGGGCGCGAGCAGCCAGTGACCATCACGCCCGCGCCGCAGGTCGTCAAGGACCGCACCGTGGGGCGGATCGGCATGTCCCCGGCCAGCCTGCCAGATTCCCTGCAGGTGCTGGATCAGAGTGGTCCCATCGAGGGCTTGGGTCGTGGCTTTCGTGAGACGGTCAAGCTCACGAGCATGACCTTTGAAATGCTCTGGCAGATGGCAAAGGGGCTGGTTTCGACTGAAAATCTCGGCGGCCCGATTGCCATTGCCCAGTTTGCCGGCCAGTCGGCCCAGGGTGGGGTGGTGACCTTTCTGTCCTTCCTGGCGATGATCAGCATCAGCCTGGGCGTGCTGAACCTGTTGCCGATTCCGGTGCTCGATGGCGGGCACCTGTTCTTTTACGTGGTGGAAATGATCAAGGGCAGCCCGGTATCCGAGGCCGTCATGGCCAGGGCGCAGCAGGCCGGACTTTTCCTGCTTCTGCTGCTGATGGGCTTTGCCTTCTATAACGATATAACGAGACTCCTGAACCAGTGAATAGAAAAACCAGTCAGATCCTGCCCGCCGGGTCTCCGCTGCGGGCTCTTGTCCTTGCCTCTCTCTTGGGTTGTGCCGCGTTGCCGGCCTGGGGTTTTGATTCCTTCACCGTCTCGGATATCGAGGTGAGAGGGCTGCAGCAGACCGAGGTGGGGACGGTCTACAACTATCTGCCGGTACGTACCGGAACCATGCTGGATGAGGAAGGCGCGCGCGAGGCCATCCGGGCCCTGTATGCCACTGGATTCTTCGAGGATGTACAGCTGGGGCGCGAGGGCGACAAGCTGGTGGTCACGGTGCGCGAAAGGCCCACGATCGCCAGGATCAATCTCAAGGGCGTGAAGGCCTTTCCGGAAGACAAGCTCAAGGAGAGCCTGCAGGACATCGGTCTGGTCGAACGCCGTGTGTTCAATGCCGCGACACTCGATCAGGTCGTGACCGAACTGGAGCGGCAATATTATGGCATGGGTTACTACGCCGCCAAGGTTGAGGTGGATGTCAAGACGCTGGAGCGCAACCGCGTCCAGGTGGATGTGCAGGTCGATGAGGGCAAGCCTGCCAAGATTCATCAGGTGAATGTGGTCGGCAATGACGCTTACCCGCGCAAGCGCATTCTGGGGCTCTTTTCCCTGAGCCCGACCGGGGCCCTGTCCTGGTTCTCCAAGAACGATCAGTATTCCCGGCAGAAGCTGGCGGGCGATCTCGAAAAGTTGCGTTCCTATTATATGGACCGCGGCTATCTCGATTTTGATATCGAATCCACCCAGGTCACGATATCTCCTGACCGGCGCAATGTCTTTGTGACCGTCAATATCAAGGAGGGGCCAATTTACCGGGTCCGTGACGTATCGCTCAGCGGCGAAAGCGAGCTGCCAAAGGAGACCTTGCGCAAGCTGATCACGGTCAAGCCCGGGGCGCTTTTTTCGCGGCGTGAGGTGACGGAGTCGGCCAACGCCATCTCCGAGCGTCTGGGCGAAGTGGGTTATGCCTTCGCCAATGTGAATCCGGTGCCGAAGGTGGATCCTGACAAGCATGAAATCGGTTTCGATTTCCAGATCAATCAGGGAAGGCGCGTCTATGTGCGCCGCATCAATGTCACCGGCAACAATCGCACCCGCGACAATGTGGTGCGGCGCGAGTTCCGGCAGATGGAGGGTGGCTGGTACGATGCCAGCAAGATCCGCCGATCGCGTGAACGCCTGAACCGGCTGGGTTTCTTCGATGATGTGAGTCTCGAAACCCCGGCCGTACCGGATGCTCCGGATCAGGTCGATATCAACGTCAAGGTCACGGAGCGCTCCACCGGCCAGTTCATGCTGGGCGTGGGTTACTCCAATGCCCAGGGCATTCTCTTCAATGGCTCGGTGACCCAGAACAACTTCATGGGCAAGGGTCAGGTGCTCAGTCTCGGTGTCGACATCAGTGACCTGACCAAGAGCTTCAATCTCTCCTTCACCGAACCCTATTTCACGCCGGACGGCATCAGCCTGGGCGGCGATCTGTACCGCACCGATACCAATACCCAGCGTCTGGTGATCGCCCAGTATCGCCAGGTGACCACCGGGGGCGGTGTGCGCCTGGGGGTGCCGATCACCGAAGACATCAATGACATCATGCGCCTGGGCTATGAAACGACCGAACTCGAACTGAGTGCGGAAAGTCCCCAGCGTTACCAGGACTTCGTCGATCAGTTCGGCAATCAGGTGTCAAGCATCAAGGCGGGCAATACGCTCGTCTTTGATACGCGGGATTCGATCATCTTTCCGACCAGGGGCTGGAACAGTCGCCTGATCACCGACGGCAGCCTGCCGGGTGGCGACCTGCGCTATTATCGGGTGGAAGGAAAAACCCAGTATTTCCATCCGCTGACCAGCACCTTCACCGGCATGCTGAATGCCGAATACGGCTTTGTGAATGGTTACTCGGGCAGGCCAGTACCCTTTTTCCAGAACTTCTATCTCGGCGGCCCGAATTCGGTGCGTGGTTACAGGACTTTCTCGCTGGGCCCGAAAGATAAAGATCTCGTACCCATTGGTGCTACCCGCAAGGTGCAGTTCAACGCCGAAGTGCTGTTCCCGATACCGGGCATGGCCGACAGCAAGAACTTCAGGGCCTCGACTTTCTTCGATGCCGGCTGGGTCTATGACGACAAGTATCTGCCGAGCTTCGGCGAACTGCGCAAGGCCGTCGGTGTCGGCTTCCAGTGGATCAGTCCGCTGGGCCCCTTGCGTTTCAACCTGGCCTATCCCATTGGCGTGAAACCCGATGACGAAAAGGAACCCTTCCAGTTCACCATCGGAACCAGTTTCTGAACGATGCACATGCGCTCGATGCACATGCGATTTGTCTATCTGCTCGGGGCTGCGGCATTGCTGGGCATGTGCGGCCCGCTGCGGGCTGACAACCTGCGCATCGCTTACGTGGACCTGGATCGGGCCCTGCAGCAGATGCCGCAGGCGAAAAAGGCCGCGGATACCCTGAACCGGGAGCTGATGGTGCGGCAGCGGGAAATCGATCTGCGTCGCGAGAAGCTGCGACAGCAGCAGCTCGACTATGATAAGAACGCCGCGAAGCTCAGCGAGGCCCAGCGACTCGAGCGGGAGCGCCAGATCCAGGCGGGTGTCGTCGCGCTGCAGGATATGCAGCGTCGCGCCCAGGAGGCCCTGAATCTCAAGCGCAACCAGGTCCTGAAGGATTTGCAGGACAGGCTCACGCGAGTGGTCGGCGCCATTGGCAAACGTGGGGGATACACCGTGATCCTGCATGACAAATCAGTGCTGTATGCCAGCCAAAGTATCGACATTACCGAGCAGGTACTCGATGCCTTGCGGGCTGAAGCCCTGAAAGGGAATAAAAGGTAGCGGGCATGAAGCTCGAAACACTGGCGAACGCGATCGGGGCCGAGTTGCAGGGAGACGGCCAGCACGCAGTGTCAGGTGTCGCCCCGCTGGAGCGTGCCGGCCCGCGCGAACTCGCCTTTCTGTCGAACAGGAAATATCTCTCCTTGCTGGCAGAGAGTCAGGCGGGCGCTGTCATTCTCTCCCGCGAAGACCTGCCGGAGGACTTCAGGGGCAATGCGCTGCTGACACGCAATCCCTATGCCGCCTATGCCCGCGCCGCGCAGCTTTTATATCCCCAGCATGCACCCGCACCGGGCATTCACCACACAGTGATCCTGGATCGGGATCTACAGATTCCGGTCTCGGTGCGGGTGGATGCCCATGCGGTGATCGGGCGCGATGTGATCCTTGGGGAGCGGGTCTGGATAGGCAGCGGCGTGTCCATCGGCGAGGGCTGCCGCATCGGCGAGGATACGCGGATTCATCCCAATGTCGTGCTCTATCCGGGAACACGGGTGGGGGCGCGCTGCATCATTCACGCGGGTGCTGTGCTCGGGGCGGATGGTTTTGGCTTCGCGCCCGATGCCGGCCGCTATCTCAAGATCCCGCAACTGGGCAAACTGGTGCTGGGGGATGATGTCGAAGTCGGTGCCAATACCACCATCGATCGCGGAGCGCTGGACGACACCGTAATCGGGGATGGGGTCAAGATCGACAACCTGGTGCAGATCGGTCATAACGTGCGTATCGGCGCGCATACCGTCATTGCCGGCCAGACCGGCATTGCCGGCAGCACGCGCATTGGGCAGCATTGCGTGCTGGGCGGGCAGGTGGGTGTCGCGGGGCACATCGAAATCACGGATGGCGTGATCATCTCGGGCAAGAGCCAGGTGACGCGCGGCATTCGGCAATCGGGAATCTATTCATCGGGGGATGCGGCGCGACCCAATGCCGAGTGGCGCCGCCAGGTGGCGCGCCTGCACCGACTCGATGATCTCTTCCGGCGTCTGGAGGCGCTAGAAGCCGGGCTGGGCCCGAAGACCGCTGACGAGGCGGATAAACTGGAGAATAAAGGAACAGAAAACTGATGGTACTGGATATTGCGGAAATCCTGAAACGCCTGCCCCACCGTTATCCCTTCTTGCTGGTCGATCGGGTTCTGGGCTTTGAAATGGGCCAGTCCCTGCATGCCCTGAAAAACGTCACCATCAATGAGCCGTTTTTCCCGGGGCATTTCCCCGGCACGCCGGTCATGCCGGGGGTCCTGATCATCGAGTCCCTGGCGCAGGCGGCGGGTATCCTGGCCTTTTTGTCGGAAGACAAGTACAAGGACGACGCCCTGGTCTATTTTGCCGGGATCGAGAAGGCCCGTTTTCGCAAGCCGGTGACGCCGGGCGACCAGTTGCATCTGCACGTGACCGTGGAACGGCGGCGTTCCGGCATCTGGCAGATGGGTGCCGAAGCGCGGGTGGAGGATAACGTTGTCGCCAGTGCCACCCTCATGGCCACCTTGAAAGCGGTCGATAAATGAAGAGTGCTCTCCTGATTCATCCCAGCGCCCTGATCGATCCCGCCGCCAGGCTCGCCGAAGGCGTGAAGGTTGGCGCCTTCACGGTGATCGGGCCGGATGTCGATATTGGCCCGGACTGCGAAATCGGCGCGCATGCCGTGATCGAGGGCCCGACCCGGATGGGGCGCGGCAACCGGATCTTCCCCTTCGCCTCTGTGGGCACGGCGCCCCAGGATCTCAAATACGCGGGCGAGCCGACCCGGTTGGAGATCGGCGAGGGCAACACCATCCGCGAGTTCGTCACCATCAATCGTGGCACGACCAAGCAGGAAGGGGTGACGCGACTGGGCAGTCACTGCCTGCTGATGGCCTATGCCCATGTCGCGCATGACTGCAGCATCGGCGATCATGTGGTGATGGCCAATGCCGCGACCCTCGCCGGGCACGTCACCGTGGAAGACTACGCCATCCTCGGTGGCCTGAGCGCGGTGCATCAGTTCGCCCGTGTCGGGGCGCATGCCATCCTGGGCGGCGGCACCATGGCGCCTCAGGACATCCCCCCCTTCGTCATGGCGGCAGGTAATCATGCCACACTGCACGGCATCAATGTGCGTGGCCTGGAAAGGCGCGGGTTTTCGAATGAAGACATCCTGCAGCTCAAGCGTGCCTACAAGCTGCTCTTCCGGGGCGGACGCAAGTTCGAGACCGGCTTCGAGCTGATCCGCGAACAGGGTCTGGATTCGCCGCATGTGCGGTATCTGATGGACTTCATCCGGGATTCGCAACGCGGGGTGACGCGCTGATGGACAGGTTGCCCGTTGCAGTCATTGGCGTTGGCCATCTGGGCCGCTTTCATGCGCAAAAATACCGGGATCACCCCCGGGCCGATCTGGTGGGAGTCTATGACCTGGACGCCGAACGCGCCCGCGTGGTGGCCGAGGAGGTCGGAGCAACACCCAGTACCGATCTTGCCGCCCTGCTCGCCCGGGTCAAGGCCGTCTCGGTGGTCACACCGACGCTCACGCACCATGATGTGGTCCGGCAATGCCTGGAGGCCAACGTGCATGTGCTGGTGGAAAAGCCGTTTACGGCCACCCTGGATCAGGCCGATGAACTGATTGCACTGCAGAAGGCGCGTCAACTGGTGTTGGCCGTGGGGCATCTCAAGCGCCTGCATCCTGCCATCGAACACCTGCGTTCGCTGAATCTGGGCTCTCCCCGCTACATCGAGGCCGAGCGCCTGGCGCCTTTCAAGCCGCGCTCCCTGGACGTGGATGTGATCATGGACCTGATGATTCATGATCTTGATCTGGCTCTGCATCTCAGCGGATCGGCTTGTACCGACCTGCGCGCGGTTGGTGTGCCGGTGATCACGGACAAGCTCGACATGGCCAATGCCTGGCTGGATTTCGACAATGGCGCGGTTGGCACCTTTGCCTCCTCACGCGTCGTGCGCGAGACTTCCCGCAAGCTCAGACTGTTCTGGCAGGATGCCTATGCCAGCATCGATTTCGCCGCCAACAGCCTGAGTGTTTCCAGACGTCATCCGGCTGCCACGGGTGGCATGATTCCTGGGGTGGACACGACACAGGTGGATCTGCCCAGGGTGGATGTCCTGGCCCGCGAGGTGGACAACTTTCTCGTCGCGGTGGAAACTGGTGACAGGGTTTTCTGTGATGCCGAGGACGGCCGCGCTGCCCTTGCGCTGGCGCTTCAGGTGCAAAAGACCACGCTCGACCGCTTTCACGCCGGCATGCGTGGCCGATAATTAAACGATTCCTTTCTCAAGGTGTACCATGGATTCCAATAAACCCATCCCAATGGTTGATATCGTGGCCGGCTTTTCGCCTTTGCGGGATGAAATACTCGCTGGTATTGCCGAGGTGCTGGACAGCGCCCAGTTCATTCTCGGCCCACGCGGCCGGCAACTGGAAAGTGATGTGACCAGCCGGCTTGGCGTGCCGCACGCAGTGAGCTGCGCTTCGGGCACCGATGCCCTGTTGCTGGCCCTGCGCGCCCTGCAGGTCGGGCCGGGCGATGAGGTGATCGTGCCAAGCTTCACCTTCATCGCAACCGCCGAGGCCGTGCTCTACACCGGCGCGACCCCTGTGTTTGCCGATGTCGATCCTCTGACCTACAACATGGATCCCGCCTCGGTCGAGGCCCTGATCACCCCAAAAACCCGGGTGATCATCCCCGTGCATCTCTACGGCCAGCCGGCCAACATGCCGGCCATCATGGCCCTGGCGGAGCAGCATGGTCTGGAAATTATCGAGGACTGCGCCCAGTCCTTTGGCGCTGATATCAATGGACGCATGACCGGCTCTTTCGGTCGGCTGTCAGCGGTTTCCTTCTTCCCGAGCAAGAATCTCGGTGGGGCCGGGGACGGCGGCATGGTCCTGAGCCAGGATGAGAATCTTGCCGCGAGGCTGCGCCTGTTGCGCAACCATGGTTCCAGCCGCCAGTACTATCATGACGAACTAGGCTACAACAGCCGTCTCGATGAGATTCAGGCCGTGATCCTGAACGCGAGAATCCGGCATATCGATGTCTACAACGCAGGCCGCCGGGCCGCGGCGGCGCTCTATAAAAAGCATCTTGCCGAGCTGGATCTGGTGCTGCCCTTTGAAACACCTGGCCATGGGCATGTCTATCATCAGTTCACCATCCAGGTGAAGGGCCGGGATCAGGTACGCACGGCACTGGCCGGGGCGGGTATCGCTAGTGCGGTGTATTATCCGGTGCCCTGCCATCGCCAGCGCATGTTTGGCGACAAGCCCCAGGGGCATTGTCCGGTCTCGGATGCACTGGCGGAAAATGTGCTGTCCCTGCCGATCTTTCCGGAGCTGCAGGAGGAGCAGGTCGCGCGTATCGCTGCCGTCTTGCGGGCCAGCATCCCGGCGTGACCAGAGAGGTATTCATGGTGGCCAGCGAGGCCTCCGGCGAGCAGCTGGGGGCCTCATTGGTGGCGGCCAGCCGCGCGGCCGGACTGGATCTCGACTTCGCGGGCGTGGTAGGACCGCATCTACAGGCCATGGGCGTCAGGAGCCGCTTCGATGGCGAGGTCCTGGCAGTCATGGGCCTGGTCGAAGTGCTGGGCCGGATCGGGAAAATCCGGCAACTGCTGCGGGATATCGAGCACCACTTTCGCGAGCAGCGGCCGGTCCTGGCCGTTCTGATCGACCACCCGGACTTCAACCTGCGGGTTGCCGCACTGGCCAAGGCCCAGGGCATACCGGTGCTCTACTATGTCAGTCCCCAGGTCTGGGCCTGGCGAGCCCGGCGCGTCCAGCGCATCGCCTCGCTGGTGGATCACATGATGGTGCTTTTCCCGTTCGAAGCGCCTATCTATGAGGAAGCGGGCCTGCCTGCCACGGTCGTCAGCCATCCTCTACTGGAAAAGACCGCCCAGGCGCCGGGCCGGGAAGAGGCAAGACGCCTGCTGGATCTGACGCCCGGCACCTGGATAGCCATGCTGCCTGGTAGTCGCAACAGCGAAGTCCAGCGGATCGGCCCGCGTCTTGCGCAGAGCGCAAAACTGCTTGCCAAACGCCGGCGAGATTTGCGCTTTGTGGTGCCTCTGGCACGCCCCGAGCAGCGGGCGGGTTTTGAAAGGCTCTGGCGCGAGGCTGGCAATGCGGATCTGCCGATGATGCTGGAAGGACAGGCGGCCCTGGCCATCCGGGCGGCCGATGTCGTGGTGGTGGCCTCCGGCACGGCGACGCTTGAGACGGCCCTGCTGGGGCGCCCGGCAGTGGTGGTTTACGCCATGCATCCCCTGACCTTCGCCATTGCCAGACGTCTGGTCAAGTTGCCCCATGTGGCCCTGCCCAATATCATCCTGAAGCAAAAGGTGTATCCCGAGCTGTTGCAGGGGGACTTTACTCCGGCGCGGGTGGCTGATGCGGTGCTGCAGATTCTGGATGGGGCGGGACAGGCCCAAGAGCGGGCGCTGACGGCTCTACCTGGCCTGCTCGCCGGCGAGGGTGGCGAGCGGGTCATCGCCATCCTGCGCGATCTGCTGGAGAAATCGCGTGAAAATGCTTGAACTGGCTGGCCCGGATACCGCGGGTGTGGATGAGGTTGGCCGTGGGCCGCTCGCGGGCCCGGTCGTGGCGGCTGCTGTCATCCTCGGTCCGGACCATGGTATTTCCGGGCTGCGCGATTCAAAATGTCTCAAACCCGCGCGTCGCGAGGCGCTGGCCCTGCAGATCCGTCGCCAGGCGCGTGCCTGGTGCATCAGCTATGCCAGCGCCTGGGAGATCGACCGGCTCAATATCCTGCAGGCCTCGCTGCTGGCCATGCATCGGGCAGTGCAGCGCCTGCCGATACAACCAATGAGAGTGCTGGTGGATGGCAACCGCGCACCGGTCTGGCCCTATGCCTGCGAAACCGTGATAGGTGGCGATGACCGGGTGGACGCCATTGCCGCCGCCAGCATTCTGGCAAAAACCGCACGCGACTGGCAGATGCTGGCACTGGCGGCCTGTTATCCCGGTTACGGCTTCGAGCGGCACATGGGCTATCCCACGCCGGCGCACAAGGCGGCGCTGCAGTATCTGGGCCCTTGCCCGGCGCATCGCCAAAGTTTTGCACCGGTACGTGCCTGCCAGGCAGCAAACCATCACCAGCCCGACGGCTCGGGAAAACTCGCATGAATCCAAGTTTTGTGCACCTGCACGTGCATTCCGAATATTCCCTGGAAGACGGGATCACCCGCATTCCGGAGCTGATCAAGCGCTGTCGCGCCGAGAACATGCCGGCCGTGGCGCTGACCGATCACGGCAATCTGTTTGGCTTCGTGAAATTTTATCGCGCCGCCCGCGCCGCTGGCATCAAGCCCATTGCCGGGTCCGAGATCTGGCTGGCCAACCCCGAGGAGGGCCAGCCGCCTTTTCAACTGATCCTGCTCTGTCAGAACAACGATGGTTATCGTCATCTGATGCAGCTTCTGTCGCTGGGATATCTGCAGGGCCTGCGCGATGGCCGCCCGGAAATTTCAAAATCTGCGCTGGCCAGCCATAGTGAGGGCCTGATCGCACTCTCGGCGGCCGGGCGTGGCGAGATCGGCCATGCCATCATCAGGGGACAGCTTGCCCAGGCCGAGGCGGCGGCGCGCTGGTACGCGGAGATCTTTCCGGATCGCTTTTATCTGGAATTGCAGCGCAATGGCGAGCCCGATCAGGAACTCGTGCTGGCTGAACAGCTGCGACTTGCCGAAGCGCTGGAACTACCGGTGGTGGCCAGCAACAACGTGCATTTCCTCGAAGCCGGTGATTTCAATGCCTTCGATGCCCGCGCCTGCATCTCCGCCAGTCAGACCCTGAGCGATTCCCGCCGCCCCAGGCGTTTCACGCCCGAGCATCACTTCTGCTCTTCAGAAGTCATGGCCGAGCGTTTCGCCGACATTCCCGAGGCCCTCGAAAACAGCGTGCATATCGCGGCGCGCTGCAATGTCACGCTGAAGCTCGGCACCTATTATCTGCCGGAATTTCCCACCCCGGATGGCGCGCCGTTGGACGAGTACTTCGCCCGGGCCGCGCGCGAGGGGCTGGAGCGGCGCATCGAAGCGCTTGGCCTGACAGAGCAGGAGATTCCCGCCTATCGCGAGCGCCTGGAGATCGAGATCGGCGTGATCCGGCAGATGGGCTTTCCGGGTTATTTTTTGATCGTGGCGGACTTCATCCAGTGGGCCAAGAACAACGGCGTGCCGGTGGGGCCGGGGCGTGGTTCCGGTGCCGGCTCGCTGGTGGCGTTCGCGCTGCTGATCACTGATATCGACCCCATCCGCTACGGGCTGCTGTTCGAGCGCTTTCTCAACCCCGAGCGCGTATCCATGCCCGACTTCGACGTGGATTTCTGCATGGTCGGCCGCGATCGGGTGATCGACTATGTGGCTCAGAAGTATGGCGCCGATCAGGTATCGCAGATCATCACCTACGGCACCATGAAGGCGCGCGCGGTGGTGCGCGACGTCGGGCGCGCCATGGACAAGTCCTATGGCGAGGTGGATCGCTTGGCCAAGCTGGTGCCGCCGGACCTGGGCATGACCCTTAAAAAGGCCCTGGAGGAATCCGAGGAACTGCGCAACCGCTACGAGCAGGAAGAGGACGTGCGCGAGTTGCTGGACATCGCCATGCGCCTGGAAGGCGTCGCCCGCCATGCTTCCACCCATGCCGGTGGCGTGGTGATCGCGCCGGGACCGCTGACGGATTATGTGCCGCTCTTTTCCGATGGCAGTGATTCCGGCAACGTCACCCAGTTTGACAAGGACGACGTCGAAAAGGTGGGTCTGGTCAAGTTCGACTTTCTCGGCCTGCGCACGCTGACGATCATCGACAATGCTCTGAAGCTCATCAATGCCGAGCGCGCCCGCAACGGTGAAGTGCCACTGGATCTGAGCCGCATCCCGACGGATGATAAAAAAAGCTTCACGCTGCTCAAGGCCTGCGAGACCACGGCCGTGTTCCAGCTCGAATCCTCGGGCATGAAGGACCTGATCCGCCGCCTGCAACCCGACACCTTCGAGGACATCGTGGCGCTGGTGGCCCTGTTCCGGCCAGGTCCCCTGCAGTCGGGCATGGTGGAAGACTTCATCAATAGAAAGCACGGGCGCGCCAGGGTCGAGTATCCGCACCCCAATCTCGAACCCATCCTCAAGGAAACCTACGGCGTCATCGTCTATCAGGAGCAGGTGATGCAAGCCGCGCAGGTGCTGGCCGGCTATACGCTCGGCGGCGCCGACCTGCTGCGCCGCGCCATGGGCAAGAAGAAGGCCGAGGAAATGGCCGCCCAGCGCGCGATCTTCCTGGAAGGTTCGGCGAAACTCGCGATTCCCCCCGAGCAGGCCAACGCCATCTTCGATCTGATGGAGAAATTCGCGGAATATGGCTTCAACAAGTCGCATTCCGCCGCCTATGCCCTGGTTTCCTATCACACCGCCTACCTGAAGGCCCATCATCCGGCGGCTTTCATGGCAGCGGTGCTGTCGGCGGATATGGACAACACCGACAAGGTGGTCATCTTCCTGGCCGAATGCGAGCGCATGGGCATCGAGATATTGCCACCGGACATCAATGCCAGCGATCTCGTCTTCACGCCGACCGCGGACACCATCCGCTTCGGACTCGGGGCCATCAAGGGCCTGGGGGAGGGGGCGATCGAGTCCATTCTCGAGGCCCGCCGCCAGGGGCCCTTTACCGATCTCTTTGATCTCTTGCGGCGTATCGATGCCAGGCGCGTCAATCGCCGTGCCCTGGAGGCCCTGATCAAGGCCGGCGCGCTGGACTGCCTGGGTGGCCATCGTGCGGCGCTGATGGGCTCGCTGGGACTTGCGATCGATGCCGCCAGCCAGTGGCAGGCCAGTCAGGACACCGGGCAGGACAGCCTGTTTGGTGAGGCCGTCGAATCGCCCCTGCCCACCTATGCGCTGCTCGAGATCGAGCCTTGGCCGGAGCAGGAGCGCCTGGCCCTGGAGCGCGAGACCCTGGGGCTCTATCTCAGTGGGCACCCCCTGGACAGCATCCGTCAGGATCTGGCGGCCATGGGCATCGCGAGCCTGGCCTCGCTCAAACCCCAGAGCACCGTGCTCGTGGCAGGCCTTGTGGTGGCGCGGCGCAGCGTGCGGACCAAGCGCGGCGACCGCATGGCCTTCCTGACCCTGGACGACAAGACCGCGCGCCTGGAAATCGTGGTGTTTGCCGAAACTTTGCAAAAAAGCGGTATTTCCCTGGAAAATGATGATATTTTGTTCGTTCTGGGTGAAGTCAGCGAAGACACCTATTCCGGCGGCATCAAGATGACTGCCATGCGCCTGCTCGGGCTTGATGTGGTGCGCGATAGCCTGGCCCAGAAACTGACCCTGCGGTTGCCGGTGGGGTTCGATGATGGCCAGTTCGCGACGCTCTCAAGCCTTCTGGGCGGGCATCCGGGCAATTGCAGCGTGTATGTGCTATATGAAAATGCCGGGGCGCGCGGCGAATTGCGCCTAGGGGATGCCTGGCGGGTGAGTCCGCATCCCGGGCTGCTGGATGGATTACGGAAACTGCTTGGTGACGATGGCTACGAGCTCGCCTATGCACCGGTTTCCGTGCTGGTGGATGCCGAAGCGCAAAAAAGAACTGGTCGCAAGGCTGGATTCGCGCGTGGCGAAGCCAGGTATTGAAGCAGGATTCACGAAACCGAAGGTTCATGAGATGAAAAGAAGTTATCTGGAGTTCGAGCAGCCAATAGCCGAACTCGAAAAAAAGATCGAGGATCTGCGGCAGCTTGGGGAGGATGGGCAGGTCAGTCTGGATGATGAGATCCGCCAGCTTGAGCTCAAGGCCAGCAGGCTGACCAAGAAAATCTATGGCGATCTGGGCTCCTGGCAGATCTCCCAACTGGCGCGCCATCCCCAGCGGCCCTATACCCTCGATTATGTCGAGCACTTGCTGACCGACTGGCATGAGCTCTGCGGCGACCGGGCCTTTGCGGATGACCCTGCCATCGTCGGTGGCATTGGCCGTCTGGAGGGTATTCCCGTGGTCTGGATCGGCCATCAGAAAGGCCGGGATACCAAGGAAAAGATTCGTCGCAATTTCGGCATGCCGCGCCCGGAAGGCTATCGCAAGGCCCTGCGCCTGATGAAGCTCGCCGAGCGCTTCAAGTTGCCGGTACTGACCTTCATCGATACCCCCGGCGCCTATCCTGGCATCGGTGCCGAGGAGAGGGGCCAGAGCGAAGCCATTGCCCGTAATCTGGCGGTCATGTCGGATCTCGCCACACCCATCATCTGCACCGTCATTGGCGAGGGTGGTTCGGGCGGCGCTCTGGCCATTGGCGTCGGCGACCGCGTGCTGATGCTGCAGTACAGTACCTATTCGGTGATTTCCCCGGAGGGCTGCGCCTCCATCCTCTGGAAATCCAGCGACAAGGCGGCCGATGCAGCCGAGGCCATGGGCATCACAGCCGACCGGCTGAAATCCCAGGGGCTCATCGACGAAATCATCCCCGAGCCCCTGGGCGGGGCGCACCGGGACTGGAACGCCATGATGATCAGTATAAAGGCGACCCTGCTCAAGCAGGTCCAGGCGCTCAAGGGCCTGTCCACCGAGGATCTGCTCAATCAGCGTTACATGAAGATCATGGATTACGGCGTTTATGGCAAGGGGAAAGGCTGACCTTTCCGATCCCTTTCTGCGCTGCCTGGCCGCATCTTGTGAGCGGCTGGGCATTGATGCAGCCACTCCGATGCTGCTGGCCTTCAGCAGTGGGCTCGATTCCACCGCGCTGCTGGCTGGACTCCTTGAGTTGTTTCCTGTAGCGCCCTTGCGGGTCACGCACGTTCATCACGGCCTGCAAGCCGAAGCAGACACCTGGGCCGGGCATTGCCGGCAAATCTGCCAGGGTTGGCAGGTCGATTGCGACATCCTCCACGTATCCTGCCAAGCGCTGCCAGGTGAAAGTCAGGAAGCCTGTGCCCGTGATGCCCGCTACCAGGCCCTCGCTGATCAAATGCGTCCTGGTGAATGGCTCCTGACCGCTCACCATCGTCAGGATCAGGCTGAAACCTTCCTATTGCAGTTGCTCCGGGGCGCGGGCATCGAAGGGCTGGCGGGAATGGCCGAAAAGCGGCCCTTTGCCGCGGGCTATCTGGCGCGTCCGCTGCTCGAATGCGATCGTGCCAGCATGCAGGGCTTTCTTGAAAAGCGCCGGATTCCCTGGATCGAGGATCCCTCCAATGCCTCGGCGGCATTCCGGCGCAATCGCATCCGCCATCAGCTCATTCCCTTTGTTCAGGATCTTGGCTGGCCCGAGGTCGCGCGGACCACGGCGCGCAGTGCCGCCAATCTGGCGGACGCCAAGGCTGTGGTGGAGGAAGTGGCTGCGGCGGACTGGGAGACTTGTGCAAGCATCCGTGGCGAGATCGATCGTACACGCTTGCGCACCCTGAGCCCTGCGCGTCAGCGCTATGCCCTGCGGCACGGTATCCGTGCCCAGGGCTTGGATCTTCCGGGGCGCGAAACGTTGGAAACCCTGCGCCTGCGCCTGATTGGGGATGAGAGCGGCAAGACCCTGGAGTGGCAGGGTGGGGCGCTCTGGTTGCGTGGTGGAATGGCGCGTTTCATCACCCTGGATATCGCGCCAGTCGCCGAGCAGGTCTGGTGCCCGGCTGAGGGCCCCCCGCCGATTGCCGGCTGGCAGGCGGCGCTCGTGGCTGCCGATGCTGCGCCTCCCGCGGCTGTATACCATGATCTGGACGCGGGGTTTTATGAGCAGCAACTGCGCTTTTCACCGCGTAGAGGCGGGGAGATTTACCTGACGCCCCAGGGGCATCGGCGGCCCCTGAAGAAGGCCTTGCAAGAGGCGAGATTGGCGCCTGCCGAACGCCGGCACCTGGGCCTGCTTTTCGATGCCAAAGGGCGACTGTTGGCGGTGCCGGGTTTGTTTGTTTGCCAGCCGGGCTTGCCGGAGGCAGGGAGTGGGGTGGTGTTGCGGTTGTGGGAGGGGCGGGCGTTGCCCGCGGGTGCTTGAGGGTCGGGGGTTGCCCGACAGCAACTCCCTTTCTTTTGCTTGTCCAAAAGAAAGGGAGCAAAGAAAAAGACCCCCAGCACCGGCGGCCTGCGGCTACCCGGCTTGCTGGCTCGTGCGGGGCGGCTGCGGAACTCGCCTGCGGCTCAGACAGTCCTCGCCGACCTCCCCCCGCCCGAGCGGCACGCGCCGGCGCCGGTGCAATGGGTTGAACCCCGTCCCAAGCTCGTATCTGAGTACAGGCAAGAATCAAATAAAGCCTGATTCTGTCTTTTGCTTTCTGCCTTTTCCTTTCTACCCGCCTCATCAGGGCTGATCCCTGTCTGCCGGAAAGGATCAGACCCCTTCTGCGCTGCCGTGCAACGCCGGGGCGCGGGGATCAGCGCGCGCGTTGTCTGAGCGTAGCGAGTTTAGCGCGCGCCCCCAAGACCCAAGGCGCACAGGGCAGTCCGCGCCAGCGGACCAGCGCAGCGGGGCAGGTTTTCTTGGGTTACTTTCTTTTGCCCGCCCAAAAGAAAGTGACCAGCTGTCGGGCTGCCCCCGACACTCAACCAGCCGCGGCGCAGCCGCTCAACCTCAATTCTCCAGAATCCCCGTCGGCAAGCCATCGATGCTGAGTTGATTCTTCTCCCGCCAGTAATCCCGGATGCCCTGCTCTCCCTTCTTCTCCGCCCAGCGCGGCAGGGTCTCGCGCTCGCCCTGATATTCAAACAAAGGCACGCCATAACCGCAGGAGGTCTGCACCGTCTCGATGTGCAGCACGATGATCTGCCGCTCCGCCGGCAGGTCTTCAAAGTGCCGGCGCCAGTCGGGCCAGGCGGCATCGCGCGGATGGACCACTTCGCCCTGACCATAAAGCCGCAGGATCAACGGGTTGCCCACGAAGCTGCAGAACATGATGGTCAGGCGGCCATTGTCGCGGATGTGCGCGGCGGTCTCGTTACCGCTGCCGGTCAGGTCGAGATAGGCCACGGTCTGGGCATCCAGCACGCGCAGGCTGTCCATGCCCTTGGGGGAGACATTCACCCGGCCTTCACATGCCGCGCTGGCGGTAAAGAACAGATGCTGGTCCTGGATGAAGGCCAGATGGGAATCGTTGAGCTCGGAATAAATGCGGGCCATGGGGTCTCATGTTGTGGCAAGAAGGATGCTGGCCTTGCTGTCAGGCACCAAGGTCGGATAAACAATGGCGCAGCTGACGGAACACCAGCCGACGGGTGGGCTCCAAACCGTTACCTGTCACACGTATCGTCAACAGGAGGCGTTCATGTTCTGTCATCAGAAGAAGTTAATGTACACCATGCGTATTCAGGAACCCAATCCGGCCCTGGCGAGTATCATGCTGGAACAGTTCGGTGGACCGCAAGGCGAACTGGCCGCGGCCATGCGCTATTTCAGCCAGTATCTGGCCTGCGATGACCCTGGCCGCAAGGACATGCTGATCGATATTGCTACCGAGGAACTGAGCCATCTGGAAATGATCGGCACCATCGTGAGCATGCTTGGCAAGGGCGCCAAGGGCAAGCTGGCCGAAGGCGTGGGCGAAGCGGAGGTCATGCGCGATGTGTTCCGCGGCGGTGAAAGTCATACCCTGTCCATTCTCGGCGGCGCCGGTCCCTTGTTCATGACCTCAGGCGGCGCGCCTTTCAATGGCTTCATGGTCGATAGCATCGGCGAGCCCACGGCTGATCTGCGTTCGGACATTGCCGCCGAGGCGCGCGCCAAGATCATTTATGAACGCCTCATCAACACGACAGACGATCCGGATCTGAAGCAGGCCCTGACCTTCCTGATGACGCGCGAAATTGCTCATCAGAAGATGTTCGAGAACGCACTCTATGCCATCGAGGGCAACTTCCCACCCGGCAAGCTGCCTGGCGACCTGGAGTACACGGACAAGTACTTCAACATGTCCATGGGTGAAGGTGACATGCGCGGTCCCTGGAATGAGGGCGAGCAGTGGGAGTATGTCGAGCAGCCGCAGCCACCCGTCAATGGCGGGGACGGTATGGCCACCATCAATCTTTCGGAGCAGGAGAAAGAGGCGGTGGAAGCCATGACCATGCGGACCAAGAGTCGAACGGATGCCAGCCCCGAGACCGGATCGAATCTAGGCAACGTGCCTGCCAAGGGCGGATCCACCAAGAGCCACATGAACCCAAAACGTACGCATTGACAAGCCTCAGCGCGACCGAGCTGCCGGAATCCACATGGGTTCCGGCCTTTTTTCGGCAACACACCCATGACAGGTGAAGCATGGCACTGAGTGGCTCGACGGTACAGACGCCCCTGTCCCTGGATCAGGTGCATCGCAGCGTGGATGTGCATCTCCAGCCCTCGCGCTGGCGGCGCTTCATGGCCTACAGTGGGCCGGCCTTGTTGATCTCGATCGGATACATGGATCCCGGCAACTGGGCCACCGATCTGGAAGGTGGCGCGAAATTCGGCTATCAGCTGCTCTGGGTGTTGGTGATGGCGAACTGGATGGCCATCCTGCTGCAGAGCCTGTCGGCGCGCCTGGGCATCGTGACCGGACAGGATCTGGCCCAGGCCTGTCGCGAGGGCTTTCCGAGGCCGGTGGCGCTCGGGCTCTGGGCGCTGGCGGAAATCGCCATCATTGCCATGGATCTGGCGGAGGTGCTGGGCACGGCGATTGCGCTGAACCTGCTGTTCAAGATTCCGCTGCTCTGGGGGGTACTGATCACCGGCCTGGATGTCCTGCTTTTCCTGGCTTTGCAACGATATGGCATCCGCCGGCTCGAGGCCTTCATCCTGACACTCGTGGCGACCATCTGGGCCTGCTTTCTGATCGAGCTGTTTCTGATCCGCCCGGACTGGGGCAATGTGGCGACCGGCCTGATCCCGCGCATCGACGCTTCCAGCCTCTACGTCGCCATTGCCATTCTCGGTGCCACCGTGATGCCGCACAATCTCTACCTGCATTCTTCCCTGGTGCAGACACGCCGGCTGGGTGACACACCGCAGGCCAAGCGTCAGGCGATCCGCTACAATCTGCTGGATACCACGATCTCGCTCAACCTGGCCCTGCTGGTGAACGCATCCATCCTGATCGTCGCCGCCGCGGTGTTTTTCACCCGGGGAATCGAGGTCACGGAAATCGCTCAGGCCCAGCAACTGCTGGCGCCCTTGCTGGGTACGACGCTTGCTTCCATTGCCTTTGGTCTGGCCCTGCTGTGCGCGGGGCAGAGTTCGACCATTACCGGCACCCTGGCCGGCCAGATCGTGATGGAGGGCATGCTGCGGGTGCGTCTGTCACCGGTACTGCGCCGGCTGATGACCCGGGGACTTGCGATCCTGCCGGCGGTTGCTGTCATCTGGACCTTTGGCGAGCAGGCCAGCCTGCAACTGCTGATCCTCAGTCAGGTGATCCTCAGCCTGCAGTTGCCTTTCGCCATCGTGCCGCTGATCCGTTTCACCAGCGATCCGCAGCGCATGGGACAGTTCGTCAGTGGCCCATGGCTCAAGAGCGCAGCCTGGGCGGTGGCACTCGTCGTGACCGGGCTGAACCTCTGGTTGGTGCTGCGCACGGCAGGAGAATGGACGCTGAGGCTTGGCGCGGACTGGATCTGGTGGGCAATGCTGGCACCGGCGAGCATGGCCGTCCTGCTCCTGGGTTGGATCAGTTTCATGCCATTGGGTCAGATGGTGCAGGCGCGTCTGCGCCTGAAAGGCAGCTGATCATTTCGGACGCCCGAGCAGCACCACCACCGCTCCGCCGCCGCCCTCCATGGGCCTGGCCTGGGCGAAGGCGAGGATCTCCTCGCGCTGCATGAGCCAGCCGCGAACCTTGCCCTTGAGCACGGGTTCCCGGTTGGGAGAGCTCAGGCCCTTGCCGTGAATGATGCGCACGCAACGCAGGTCGCGCTGCAGGGCCTGGGCGAGAAAAATGCCGATGGCCTCCTTGGCCTCGGGCACGGTCAAACCATGCAGATCCAGGCTTGCCTGCAGGGCGAAGTGCCCGCGCCGCAGCTTGCGCAACAGCGACTGCTGCAGGCCCGGACGCAGATAGAGCAGTTCCTCGCCGGTTTCCAGTTCATCGAAATCATAGGCGTGGGTCAGCAGGCTGAACAGCACGTCCTGTTCGTCCTGCATGCTCTGGCGGGGAATGGGGGCGGGGAGTTCCTTTTGTACCGGCGCCGTTTCAGGGACCTCGAGCGGACGCACATCCTTCATGGCCTCGCGAAACTCGGCCCGCTCGTCGGGCCGCAGCGACTCGGCCCGTCTAGCCTGGCGCCGGTCCTTTCCAGGGTGGCGGGTATTGGGCTTGTCGCCGGATACCCGCCGATTCATGTCTAGTCCAGGGTTTCGAGGTAGCGGTCGGCATCCAGTGCCGCCATGCAGCCACTACCGGCGGAGGTCACTGCCTGGCGATAGATATGATCCTGCACGTCACCTGCGGCGAAAACGCCGGGGATGTTGGTGGCAGTGGCAAAGCCTTCATTGCCGCCCCGGGTCTTGAGGTAACCACGCGCATCCATGTCGAGCTGGCCCTGAAAGAGATCGGTATTGGGCTTGTGGCCAATGGCGATGAACACGCCCTGTAGCGCGATTTCGCGGGTTTCGCCGCTTTCCGTGTGCTTGACCCGCAGGCCGGTGACGCCCGACTGATCGCCGAGGATCTCGTCGATGGCGTGATTCCAGAGCACCTCGATGTTTTCCTTTTCAAACAGCTTCTGCTGCAGGATTTTCTCGCTGCGGAAGCTGTCGCGCCGATGCACCACCGTGACTTTTTTGGCGATATTGGAGAGATACAGGGCTTCTTCCACGGCGGTGTTGCCGCCGCCGATGACCGCGACTTCCTGGTTGCGGTAAAAGAAGCCATCACAGGTGGCGCAGGCCGAAACGCCCTTGCCGGCAAACTTTTCCTCACTCGGGATGCCCAGCCACTTGGCCGAGGCGCCGGTGGCAATGATCAGGGCGTCGCAGGTGTAGACACCGTTGTCGCCGGTCAGGCGGAAAGGGCGCTGCTGCAGATCGGCCTGGCTGATGTGGTCGAAGACGATCTCGGTATCGAAACGCCGGGCCTGGCGCTCCAGCTTTTCCATGAAGTCCGGTCCCTGGATGCCTTCGGGCTCGCCGGGCCAGTTGTCGACATCGGTGGTGGTCATGAGTTGTCCACCGGGCTGGATGCCCTGGATCAGCACCGGATTGAGATTGGCGCGGGCGGCATAGATTGCGGCGGTATAGCCCGCAGGACCACTGCCAAGGATCAACAGGCGGGAATGTTTTTCACTCATTGGCCTCTCCAGTAATTATGCTATCTCTTTACGGGTACTATACTACGATTCCATACAGGATCGACAGGCGGCAATCTGCCGTTGACCCATCCAGCATCCCTGGCGTAGTTTGTCCCTTTGCTGCCGCAGGGCGGCCGGTATGACTCGCCCCAAGTCAATGAAAAAGATGACCCTGGCTCTCCAATGAAAAAATCTGTAGTTGCTTCAAATTCCCGCCCGGCTTCAGGGGCAGCGGCAAGGTCTTCGGGCCGGAAAGGCTTCGCCCGCGAACCGCTGGTCTTTCTGCTGGCGGCCCTGTCTGTGTACATGTCGCTGGCCTTGCTGAGCTATCACCACGATGATCCCTCCTGGTCGCATAGCGGTCCGGGTACGGTACAGAACCTGGGCGGCGTGGTGGGTGCCCACTTTGCCGACATCGGCATGCAGCTGTTTGGCCTGTTTGCCTACATGCTGCCGCTGGGGGTCGCACTGGGCGCGATCATGTTCTATCGGGAAGGCACCAATGCGGGCTATGAGGCCCACTTCGCAAGACGCATGCTGGGATTCGTTTTCATCGCATCCGCAGGCGGCGCGCTGCTGCATTATTTCTGGCCGGTGGACTGGTGGATGTTGCCCGCCACCGGTGCCGGCGGGCTCTGGGGTAGCCTGCTGGGAGATGTATCAGCGCGTTATCTGCATCAGATCGGTGCCAGCGTATTCTTTCTCGCCCTGCTGATCGCTGGGATTTCCCTGGCACTGAATCGATCCCTGCCACAACTGCTTGAGCATGCGCGTCAAACTCTGGCCGCCCGCCCGCGTGTGCCGCGTGATACCTCCCCCAGTCCCTTGGCGCGCTTCAAGGCTGTCCCCCCGCTTGGTCGTTTGCGGGGCCTGTTTTCCGGCCTGAAGCTGCCCTCGCGTGAAAAAGCCGAGGAACCTTTCGTAAAGACCGCCGCCGCGCCGCGTGCGCCCAGGCCAGAGCCCGCCATGCTGGCATCCGCGCCCTTCGAGGAGCATCTGGAGGCGGAGATCATCCCGGCTGCCGTTGCCGCGCCACCCACCGTAAGACCGGCTCCGCCGCCCAGGTCCCATGCGGCTCCAAGGCAGGAGACCTTCTCCGAACTGGGTCTGCCCTCGCTGGCCATGCTCGATGAGGCCGAGGGGCCAGGCGAGATGGAGTCAGACGCCGTGCTGGCGCAGCGCTCTCGTTTCCTTGAAGAAAAGCTGGCGGATTTCGGTGTTTCCGTGCGCGTGGTCGCCGTGCATCCGGGACCGGTCATTACCCGCTTTGAAATCGAGCCCGGCCCGGGCGTCAAGGTCAGCCAGGTCTCGAATCTGTCCAAGGATCTGGCGCGTTCCCTGTCGGCAATCAGCGTGCGCGTGGTCGAGACCATTCCCGGCAAGTCCGTCATGGGCATCGAGATCCCGAATGCCAAGCGCAGCATCGTGCGCCTGCGCGAGGTCTTCGACAGCGCCGCCTTCGATCGCTCGGAAAGCATGGTCACGCTCGCCCTTGGCAAGGACATCAACGGCATCCCGGTGGCGGCGGATCTGGCACGCATGCCGCATCTGCTGGTGGCCGGTACCACGGGTTCGGGCAAGTCGGTGGCGGTCAACGCCATGATCCTGAGCATCCTCTACAAGGCTCGTGCCGATCAGGTGCGCATGATCATGGTGGACCCGAAGATGCTGGAACTCTCGGTGTATGAGGGCATCCCGCATCTGCTCGCACCCGTGGTGACCGACATGAAGGAAGCCGCCAATGCCCTGCGCTGGTCGGTGGCGGAAATGGAGCGGCGCTACAAGCTGATGGCCAGTGTCGGAGTGCGCAACCTGGCCGGCTTCAACAGGAAGGTCAATGAGGCCATTGCCGCCGGCGAGCCGCTGTATGATTCAACCACTGCCATCGGCGTCGAGTCCGCCCCACCACTGGAACCGCTGCCTGTCATCGTGGTGCTGATCGATGAACTGGCTGACTTGATGATGGTGGTCGGCAAACAGGTGGAGGACCTCATCACCCGCCTGGCGCAGAAGGCCCGCGCCGCCGGCATTCACCTGATCATGGCCACCCAGCGGCCCTCGGTGGACGTGATCACGGGCCTGATCAAGGCCAACGTGCCGACCCGTGTTGCCTTCCAGGTGTCATCCAAAATCGACTCCCGCACGATATTGGATCAGGGCGGCGCGGAACAGTTGCTGGGGCATGGCGACATGCTCTACCTGCCGCCTGGCACCGGGCATCCCGTGCGCGTGCACGGCGCCTTTGTGAGTGATGAGGAAATCCACCGGGTGGTGGGCTTTTTGCGCAGCCAGGGTCAGCCGGAATACATCGAGAGCATTCTCAAGTCGTCGGACGACGAGGGCTCGAGCGAGGATGGCGATGAGGGCGGCGAGCAGGATCCGCTGTATGATTCCGCCGTCGCCATCGTCACCCAGTCCGGCAAGGCCAGCACCTCGATGGTGCAGCGCAAGCTGCGCGTCGGTTACAACCGCGCGGCACGCATGGTCGAGGAAATGGAGCGTGCCGGCATCGTCGGCCCCTTGCAGAGCAATGGCAGTCGCGAGGTCTATGCGCCGCCACCCCCAATTGATTGAGGTATCGTATGAATCGTCTGCAGTCGCTGTTTTCCGCGGTCCTGATGGGCAGTGCCATCGGTTTTTCTGTTCCCGTCAGCGCGCAGACGCCTTCGCAGCCCGGCAAGGCGGTGCAGGCCAGCCAGCAGGGCGAAGTGCTGATGAAACGGTTTTTCACGCAGGTGAAAACGCTGCAGGCCGACTTCCGCCAGGAAGTGGCAAACGAAAAAGGGCGGATCATCCAGCGTGCCGAAGGGCAGGTGGCCATTGCGAGGCCCGGCAAGTTCCGCTGGGTCTATGCCAGCCCCGAGCCCCAGGAGATTGTCGCGGATGGCGAGCAGCTCTGGGTCTATGACAAGGACCTCGCACAGGTTACCATTCGCCCACTGGCTGCGTCCCTGGGCAACACCCCGGCGGCCTTGATTGCTGGAAAGAATGCCCTGCCCAGCGACTTTCGCATCCGCGATCTTGGTCAGCGAAACGGGCTTTACTGGGTGGAACTGCTGCCGAGACAGGCTGAGCATGGATTTCGGCGCATCGTGATGGGTCTTGCGAATGATGCTATGCTTCTGCACAGCCTGGAACTGCGTGACGATTTCGGCCAGACCACGCGCCTGAATTTTTACAATGGCCAGGTCAACAAGCCGGTCAGCACCAGCCAGTTCGCCTTTGTCACGCCCAAAGGCGTGGACGTACTGAGACAATAAGGAAGCGGGACAGCGGTGGGCGCTGTGCCCAGCTTCGATGAGGAGAGCAGATGCGCCACCCGTCCATCCCCCTGCTGTTTGCCAGCAGTCTTGCCGTACTTGCCGGCCCCGCGGCCGCTTCCGGTTTCCGCATCCCCGAGATGTCGGTTGCCGGCCTGGGTCAGGCCAATGCCGTGGTTGCTGATGACGAAGCCGTAGGCAACTTTGGCTACAACAATGCTGGCATGGCCTTTCATCCGGGCCTGCGTGCCAGTGCCGAGGCGATGGCCGTCTCACCGAGCATCAGTGTCACGAATCCCGCCGGAAGCTACGACAGTGTGCAGTCTATCGATTATGTGCCGGCCTTGTATGCCACTTACCGCCTGCAGGACCGCCCTCTGGCGATTGGCCTTGGTATTAATGCGCCCTTTGGCCTGTCCACCGAGTGGCCCCAGGGCGCCTTTCCTGAAGCAGGCAATGGCGCGCCGACCTTGAGCGAAATCAGGATGGTGAACGTCAACCCGGCGGTCGCCTACCTGGTCCGGCCCAATCTCAGCCTGTCCCTGGGCTTGAACTATTATAATGTCCTTTCGGCCAAGCTGAACACCGTTGGCGCCGATGTCGATGGTTCGGGCAGTGGTTTTGGTGGCACGCTGGCCCTCCTGTACACCACCGAACGCATGAATGTTGGGCTGCAATACCGCTCGCGCGTGAAGACCGACCTCGATGGCGACTTCACGCTCTCGGGCGGCACTGCCCAGGCCGCCAGCACCCAAATCACCTTTCCTGACGTGGTTCAGGCAGGCGTCATGTACCGGATCAGCCCGCAGTGGTCAGCAGAATTCGATCTGGACTGGACGCGCTGGTCGAGCTTCGACCAACTGCGTATCGAGGGGGATGGCGGGACTCTGGCCTCGGAAACCAGCAACTGGAAGGATTCCCTGGCCTACCGTCTGGGTACGTCCTATCGCCTGAATGACGCCCTGATCATGCGCGCGGGTTACAGCTATGATCCTAGCGCTCAGCCGGATGAATACTTCAGTCCACGTATTCCGGATGCCGGTCGGCACATGGTGGCACTGGGGGCCGGGCTGAATTCCGGGGCCTGGGACCTGAACCTTGGCTTGAATTACGTGCTTGGGCAGGAACGCAGCATCGAGAATCCGCCGCCGACCAGCACGGATCTCAACGGCACTTCAGTCTTCAATGGCACCTACAAGAACAGTGCCCTGCTCTATGGCGTAAGCCTGTCGCGCCGTTTCTAGGGGATATGGCGGATCTTTTCGAGACCACAGCACAAGACCAGCCACTGGCCGCGCGCATGCGGCCACGCACGCTGGATGAGTACGTCGGCCAGGCGCATCTGGTAGGCCCTCAGGGCCCGCTGCGGCGGGCAATGGCGGCTGGCCGGCTGCATTCCATGATCCTCTGGGGGCCGCCGGGTACCGGCAAGACCACACTCGCCGGTCTCCTGGCCGCCCAGAGTGACATGCATTTCGTGGCGCTTTCGGCCGTTTTCGCGGGCGTGAAGGAGGTGCGCTCGGCGATGGAGGAGGCGCGGGTCCGACGCGCCCAGGGCGGGCGTACCCTGCTTTTTGTCGATGAGGTGCATCGCTTCAACAAGGGCCAGCAGGATGCCTTTCTGCCCTATGTCGAGGACGGCACCGTCACCTTCGTGGGCGCGACCACCGAGAATCCCAGTTTCGAACTCAATAATGCACTGCTGTCGCGGGCGCGGGTCTATGTCCTCAAATCCCTGGGTCCGGAGGACCTGCGCGCCCTGCTGGACCGTGCCCTGGCGGATCCCGAGCGGGGCCTGGGCGACCAGAAGATCGAATTTCCCGAGCCCCTGCGCGATTTGCTGGTGCAGGCGGCGGACGGCGACGCCCGCCGGCTGTTGAACCTGCTCGACATCATCGTGCAGATGGCCAGTACCGATCCACAGGGCACCGCAAGGGTCGATGAAACCGCGCTGCAGGCCGCCCTCGGCAGTTCCCTGCGGCGTTTCGACAAGGGCGGCGAGGCCTTTTACGACCAGATCTCGGCCCTGCACAAGTCGGTCCGTGGCTCCGACCCGGATGCCGCGCTCTACTGGCTGGCGCGCATGCTCGATGGCGGGGTCGACCCGCTGTACCTTGGCAGACGGCTGGTGCGCATGGCCTCCGAAGACATCGGCAATGCCGATCCCCGCGCCCTGGAAATCGCGCTCGCCGCCAAGGATGTCTTTGACTATCTCGGCTCGCCGGAGGGCGAGCTGGCCCTGGCCCAGGCGGCGGTCTATCTGGCCACCGCGCCGAAAAGCAATGCCGTATATACCGCCTGGAAGGCGGCGCGGGCCGACGCCGGGCAGCACGGCAGTCTGGAGGTGCCGGTGCATCTGCGTAATGCCCCGACCAAGCTCATGCGCGAGCTTGGCTATGGCAAGGAATACCGCTACGATCACGATCATCCTCATGCTGTGGCGCCGGGCCAGGACTATTTTCCGCCGGAGCTGGGAGCAAGGCATTATTACCAGCCGGTCGAACGCGGCTACGAGCAGCGCATCGGCGAGCGCATGATCTGGGCGCGGCGCATTCGTGAGGGTGAACCAAAGTGATGCCCGCAGTGCTGGCGGTCGCTGCCGGCGGCGCCCTGGGCAGCGTGCTGCGCTATGGCACGACAATGTTGTTACAGGGCTGGCTGGGGCGTTTCTTCCCTTACGCCACCCTGTTCATCAATGTCTCGGGTTCCTTTCTGATGGGATTTCTCTTCGTGCTCACGCTCGATCGCGTCAGCATCGATCCCGCCTTGCGCGCCGGCATCCTGACCGGCGTGCTCGGCGGCTACACCACCTTTTCCACCTTCTCCATGGAAAGCCTCACGCTTCTGGAGGAGGGCGCCTGGCTGCGCGCTGGTTTATACTTGGGCCTGAGCCTGGTGCTGGGTTTGAGCGCGGCCTGGGCCGGCGCCACCCTGGCGCGGCAGTTCTAGGAGGCAGCATGGACAAGCCAGTCCGCTTCGTGCGTATCTACTTCAGCGAAACCGACCGGGGGCCGCGGGGCACGCTCAAGGAATACCTGTTCGAGCACCTGCGCCGCACCCATCAGGTCCATGGTGTGACCGTGTTCCGGGGCATCGCCGGCTTTGGCCAGAGTGGCGAGTCGCATGCCAGTGATCTTTTGCGCCTGAGCGCCGATCTGCCGCTGGTGCTGGAGTTTTTCGATGCGCCCGAGCGGGTCGAGGCCGCCCTGCAGGATATCCGCCCATTGATCAAGCCCGGCCACATGGTGAGCTGGGATGCCTTCTGCAACTGTTAAAGGGGAACCCGTGCTAGACCCGCAGACCTTACGCAGCAATCTGTCCTGGACCACTGAGCAGCTCGCCCGCCGGGGCTTCAGGCTGGATGCCAGTGCCGTTGAAGCACTCGACCAGCAACGCAAGTCCTTGCAGATGGATCTCGAGGCCCTGCAGGCCAGGCGCAACAGCGTCTCCAAGGCCGTGGGGCAGGCTAAGGCGCGTGGCGAGGACACGGCGCCGATCCTGGCGGAAGTGGCGGGCCTGGGCGAGACCATCAAGGAAAAGCAGGCAGCGCTCGAAGCCGTGCAGGCCGACTGGGACCAGATTCTCATGGGAACGCCCAACCTGCCGCACGAATCCGTGCCCGAGGGCAAAAGCGAGGAGGATAACGTCGAGATCCGCCGCTGGGGCGAGCCTGCCCGGCTGGATTTCGCGCCCAAGGATCACGTGGAGATCGGCGAGGGGCTCGGGATTCTGGATTTCGCTGCGGGCGCCAAGCTCGCTGGCGCGCGCTTTACCGTGTTGCGCGGCCTGGGAGCGCGGCTGGAGCGGGCGCTGACGCAGTTCATGCTGGATCTGCACAGCAGCGCGCACGGCTACACCGAGATCGCGCCGCCCTATATGGTCAACGCCGACAGCCTGCGTGGCACCGGGCAACTGCCCAAGTTCGAGGAAGATCTCTTCGCCCTGCGCGATGATCCCTATTACCTGATTCCCACCGCCGAGGTGCCGGTCACCAATCTGGTGCGCGGCGAGATCCTGTCGGCAGACCAATTACCGCTGCGCTACGTGGCCTATACGCCCTGCTTCCGGCGCGAGGCCGGGGCCTATGGCAAGGACGTGCGCGGCATGATCCGTCAGCATCAGTTTGACAAGGTGGAACTGGTGCAGGTGGTGCAGCCCGAGCAGTCCTATGCCGCGCTCGAAGAACTGCTTGGGCACGCCGAAACCGTGTTGCAGCGACTCGGGTTGCCTTACCGGGTCGTGGTGCTGTGCACCGGCGACATGGGCTTTTCCGCGGCCAAGACCTACGACATCGAGGTCTGGCTGCCGAGCCAGGGCAAGTACCGCGAGATCAGCAGCATCTCGAACTTCGAGGCCTTCCAGGCGCGGCGCATGCAGGCGCGCTTTCGCGGACCGGACGGCAAGCCGCAACTGGTGCATACCCTCAATGGTTCGGGCCTGGCCGTGGGCCGTACCCTGGTGGCCTTGCTGGAGAATTTCCAGGAAGCCGACGGCAGCGTGCGCATTCCCCAAGCCCTGCAGCCCTATCTGGGTGGCCTGGAGATCCTCCGGTGAGTGAGCCCTACCAACCGATTGCCTGCGCCTTTCACGAGCAACTTGAACTGGCCGCTCTCAAGCGCCAGCCCGTTATCCTGCATCTGCAGGACGGGCGCTCGCTGGCGGGAGTCATCGAGGATGTCTGGACGGCGCAGGGCGCGGAATATCTGCGCCTGAAAGCAGGAAACGAGCCAGTGACCTTGCGTCTGGATCTTCTGGCAAGGCTTGAAGAGGCTCTCTAAAAGAAATCCCGCCCAAAAGTCTACTGGCCGTCATCAAACAGTCACAATTTAATGTGACAATCCAGGCAATCCAACAAAAGGGGGATGCATGGAAGCCCAGCGGGAAATCACACCGTTTCGGGCCTTGCTGCTACAGCGCAAGCTGCACAGCGTCTTTCAGCCCATAGTCAGCATTACCGACCGCCAGGTGCTGGGCCTGGAAGCCTTCATTCGCGGGCCGAGGGGGCATCCACTGGAGCACCCTGCCGAACTCTTTGGCGCGGCCGAGCGCGAAGGACTTGGGTCTGAACTCGAACTGATGGCGCGCAGCACCACCCTGCTATGCTTTGCGGAGCTTGGGTTTCCCGGCAAGCTGTTTCTCAATATCAATCCCGCCTGCCTGATGCGCCAGGGCTTTGCCCTGGATGATCTGCTCTTCAGCCTGTCCGAACAGGATATCTCACCACGTCAGGTGGTGCTGGAATTGACCGAACATCAGCCGATCGAGGATTTCAGTGCCTTGGCGGCAGCCGTGAACTCCGTGCGCCAGCAGGGGCTGATGATCGCCATCGATGATCTCGGGGCCGGCCACGCCAGCATGCGGCTGCTGTGTGAACTCAAGCCTGATTTTCTCAAGATCGACAAATATTTCAGCCAGGGCATCGAACAGGAAGCCGTCAAGCGCAAGGTGGTGCGCGGGATTCTCGGGATGGCACGGGCCGTGGGGGCCCAGGTGGTTGCCGAAGGCGTGGAAACGCTTGAGCAGTTGCGGGTGTTGATGGACATGGGCGTGGACCACGTGCAGGGCTTTCTGCTGGCGCGCCCCGAGCGGGAACCGGTGCTGGAAAAGCTGAAGGGCTTTGCCTGGCCGGAGCCGCTCAACCTGCAGCCCTCCCGGGAGCTGACCTTTGGCAGTGCTGCCCTGCTGTTGCAGCAGGTGCCGACCTTTCCCGGCGAGATGCGTGCCAGCGAACTGCTGGACTACCTGGGACGGGACGAGAACCTGCCCACCGCCTTGCCGGTACTGCGTGGTGAGCAGCCGCTCGGGCTCATCTCCCGCGCGGATTTTCAGGAACGCATGTCGCGCCTGTATGCGCGGGAGCTGCTGGGGCGCAAGACCCTGGAAAACTTCGTCGCCTCGGATTCGCTGATCGTGGACAAGCATGAGTCGCTCGACATGATCAGCCATGAACTGACACGTCGGCACGAGTCGTCGTCCAGTCGTTATCCGCTCGATCACTTCCTGATAACCAGTCAGGGGCGCTACGCCGGCGTGGGCAGTACCCGCAATCTGTTGCGCAAGATCACGGAAGCCCAGATGGATCTGGCGCGTCATGCCAATCCCTTGTCTGGGCTGCCCGGCAACATCCCGATCCAGCGCCGCTTGAGCGATCAACTGGCCCAGCAGGTCGATTTCACCGTGGGATACTGTGATATCGACCAGTTTAAGCCCTTCAACGATGTGTACGGTTATGCCCGTGGCGATGAACTGCTCCGCGAACTGGCGCGCATCCTGATCCGGGTGACCGGTATCGATGTCAGCGCCCTGCATCAGGATACCCTGGACAATTTCGTCGGGCACATTGGCGGGGATGACTTCGTGCTCATCCTGTCGGGACTGAAGTATGAAGCCCTCTGGGATGAGATCCTGGATCGCTTTGCCCGCATGGCACCCAGCCTTTACGATCCAGTAGATCGGGAGGTCGGTGGCATCACCAGCGTGGATCGGCGCGGCATTGTGCAGTTCTTTCCCATTGCGAGCCTGTCGATTGGCGTAGTGCCCTGCCCGGTCGGGCGCTTTTCCCATCCCCAGGAAATTTCGCAGGCAGCCAGCATGGTCAAGAGCCAGGCCAAGAAGCTGCCGGGTAACTGTTACTTCATGGATCGCCGCGCACCTTAAAACGGTCTGGACTGCTCGGGCAAAGGCGGCGGCGTGGCGTCCAGCCTGAAAATGTCACGAAAGGCCACGTAAATGCTGACCAGCAGCAGCGGGCCGAGCAGGAGCCAGCCAAGGCCGAAGGGGATGCTGGCCAGCACCGCCAGTACCAGATACGCCAGGCTGAACACCAGAAAGGCCGGCCAGTTGGCAAGCACTGCGTAAAAACTCTCCTTGAGGGCCTCGACCGACGGCTTGCCGGCAAGCGCCACCAGCGGCACGGCAAAGTAAAAGGCCATGGCCAGCGGGATCAGGAGCAGCAGAAAGAACAATATGGCCCCGCCACCCAAGCCCATGATCATGTCTGGATCGAACATGGTGTTCGACCCGCCAAAATCTTCAGGCATGCCCCGGAATCCCATCAGGGCGCCGATGCCGAGCATCAACAGCATCGCTGCCAGGATCTGAATACCGAGCATGATCAGGCCCAGTATGGCGAGCGGCTTGAAAGGGGCCTGAAAGCCATCGAAAAGACGGCTGAACAGCGGCGTTCGCCCCTGGTCGAGATCGGCCAGGGTATAAAAGAACCCGGCCAGCAGGACAGGCCCGAAGATGGACGCCGCCAGGGAACCAAACAGCGGGAGCATGCTGGTCACAAAGCCCAATAGCAGAATCAGCAGGATCTGACCAAAGACCAGCAGGGGCGCGCGCATGAAAAGCCGCCAACTCTCCTTGAACCAGGCGACACCCTGACCTGTCTCTACCTTTCTGTAAGCCATGTTCTTATCCTTATTGGCGAGCCGATGACTGATTTTAGCCGCTTTGGGCCTGATCTGATAGGGACTGTGGACCGGGGCAGAGTGCCTGGGCTATCATTGGCGGCCATGGAGAGGTGGCAGAGTGGTCGATTGCGGCGGTCTTGAAAACCGTTGACCCGCAAGGGTCCGTGGGTTCGAATCCCACCCTCTCCGAATCCATTCCATCCAGTCGCCGCTTTCATCCCCGGGGGTGAATACCGATGCATGTCTCGAACCAGCCAGGCCGTTTTTGGGATTTCGTCGATGCCTGCTGGGAAACGGACATCCTGCCGCAACTCACCGAATACATCCGCATCCCCAACAAGTCACCCCATTTCGATCCGGACTGGAAGGCGCACGGCTACATGGACCGGGCCGTGGCGCTGGCGCGCGACTGGTGCCTGCGGCAAGCCATCCCGGGCATACAGGTCGAGGTACTGGAAGACCCCGGCCGCACGCCGCTGCTGTACATCGAGGTGCCGGGCAGCGGTAACGAGACCGTGCTGCTCTATGGTCATCTCGACAAGCAGCCGGAAATGAGCGGCTGGGCGCCGGAGCTGGGGCCCTGGACCCCGGTGCGGCGCGAGGAGCGGCTCTATGGCCGTGGTGGCGCCGATGACGGCTATGCCGTGTTCGCCTCGCTGACCGCCATCCGGGCCCTGCAGGAAGCAGGCTTTTCACATGCCCGCTGCGTCATCCTCATCGAGTGTTCCGAGGAAAGCGGCAGCCCCGACCTGCCGCATTACGTGGAAAAACTGAAAGCGCGCATCGGCAGTCCCGCGCTCGTCATCTGCCTTGATTCCGGCTGCGGCAATTACGAGCAGCTCTGGTGCACGACTTCCCTGCGGGGCCTGGTGGAAGGGCGTCTGCGGGTCGATGTGCTGCGCGAGGGGGCGCATTCGGGCAATGCCGGCGGCATCGTGCCATCGAGCTTTCGCATCATTCGCCAGTTGCTGGATCGCTTCGAGGATGTGCAGAGTGGTCGCGTTACCGATGCGAATTTCCAGGTGGAGATCCCGGCCGACCGGCTGCAACAGGCGCGCCTGGCGGCCGGCATACTTGGTGACGAGGTCGCGAATGCCTTTCCCTTCGTCGAGGGCGTGCAGCCGCAGGACAGTGATCCCTATGCGCTGATCCTCAATCGTACCTGGCGGGCGGCGCTGGCGGTGACCGGCGCCGAGGGCCTGCCGGCCATCAGCGATGCCGGCAATGTCCTGCGCCCCTATACCACGCTCAAGCTCGCCTGCCGCATGCCGCCCAGCGTCGATGCCGAGAAGGCGGCGGCACATCTGAAAACCCTGCTGGAAACTGACCCGCCCCATGGCGCCCAGGTGCATTTCGAAGTGGGTCAGGCCGCCAGCGGCTGGAATGCCCCGACACTGGCGCCCTGGCTTGCCGAGGCCATGGATCGCGCCTCGCAAGGCTACTTCGGCAAACCGGCGGCCTACATGGGCGAGGGCGGGACCATCCCCTTCATGGGCATGCTCGGCGCCATGTTTCCGGCGGCGCAGTTTCTGATCACCGGCGTGCTCGGTCCGGCATCCAATGCCCATGGCCCCAACGAGTTCCTGCATATCCCGACCGCCAAGCGCCTGACCTGCTGCGTGGCGGAGATTCTGACGGATTTTCCCAATAACTGATGATTGTTTCGGCAGTGTGGCCGGATGCTGACTGGATAGGGGACAAGCGAATGAGCAGCAAAACCATCGAAGAGCTGATTGGCAATACCCCCATGTGTCGGCTGCAGCGCCTGCCGCGCAACCCGAAGGTGGAGATCCTCGCCAAGCTCGAAGGCAATAATCCCGGTGGCTCGGTCAAGGACCGTCCGGCCATCAGCATGATCCGGCGCGCCCAAGAGCGCGGCGAGATCCGCCCCGGTGACCGTCTCATCGAACCCACCAGCGGCAATACCGGGATCGCGCTGGCCATGGCCGCGGCCATCCGGGGGCTCAAGATGACCCTGATCATGCCCGAGAACATGAGCATCGAGCGCCGTCAGGTCATGACCGCCTATGGCGCCGAGATCATCCTGACCCCGGCCCAGGCCAGCATGGAAGGCTCCATTGATCTGGCCAGAAAGATGGTGGCGGCAGGCGAGGGCATCATGCTCGACCAGTTTTCCAACCCGGACAATCCGCGTGCCCACTACGAGAGCACCGGGCCGGAAATCTGGCGCGATACCGCCGGGGAAATCAGCCATTTCGTTTCCAGCATGGGAACCACCGGCACCATCATGGGTACTTCCCGCTATTTGCGTGAAGTGAAGCCTGATATCCAGATCATCGGCGTGCATCCGGCCGAGGGCGCCAGGATTCCCGGCATTCGCCGCTGGCCCGAGGAATACCTGCCAAAGATCTATCACCCCGAAGAGGTGGACCGCATTCTCTCGGTGAGCCAGACGCAAGCCGAGGACACCACCCGCCGTCTGGCTCGCGAGGAAGGTATCTTCGCCGGCATTTCCTCGGGTGGGGCGGTGCATGCCGCCCTGCAACTGGCCGATGAACTCGACAGCGGCCTGATCGTGGTCATCATTTGCGACCGCGGCGATCGTTATCTCTCCACCGGGGTCTTTCCCGCCTGAAGCCGCCGTTTCATTTTGGGCGCGCGCTGGGTGGCCTGGTCCTGCTGGCAGGGCTGAGCGCGCCGAGCGCGGCCATCAATGTCCTCTCGCTGGATCTCGAACGGCTCGATGGGCCGGGCTGGACTGCCCGTAATATTCACGGCCGGCTGTTGCCCGCCGGCAAGGCCCTGTCCCTGCAACTATCCATCCGTGAACTGAAGCTCCCGGCCCCGCTGGGCAGCCTTCGAGATGTAAAGCTCAACTGCCCGCAAGCCCAATATCGGCCGGATTATCAGTGTGCCGGCGGGAACTTCACGGCCCTGAGCGAGCGCCTGGGCCCGCTGGCGGGACAGTTCTCCGGCAATTATGCGAGTGCTGAGCAACGCGGCAGCGGCAGCATTACCCTGAAACTTGCGGGGGGCAATCAGCTTGATCTGAAGCTGGCTTTGAACGGACCTGATATTCAGGTGCAGGGCCAGGGATTGATCAGTGATCTGCGTCCCTGGCGCGATCAGTTGCCCGCCATGCTGGTGAATGTGCCAGCCACGCAGCCCCTGACGGTCAACTTCAAGGGTGGCTACCAACTCTCTGATAAGAAAGGCAATCTGGTTGCCACTGCAAGCTCCCGCGCGGGGGATCGGCTTCATCTGCGCGCACAGGGGCAGGCGACCCAATGGCGCTGGGCGGGAGAGGCCATCCTGCCAAAGCTCGCGACCTGGCAACCACTGATTAAGGCCTGGCCCAAGGGCTGGACGGCTGATGGCGCCCTGCAATTTGCCTTCGCTGGCGAGCAAACGCGCGACGCCCTCCACATGAAAGTCGACGCGAGTCTGAAAAACGCCCGGTTCAGTGATCCCAGTGGTCTGAAGGCCGCCGAGAATCTGCAGTTTTCCGCCAGTTCGCAGATCAGTCGCGCAACAGGTGGGCCCTGGCGGCAAACCATGCTGCTGCAATGGGAAAAAGGCGAACTGCTGTTTGATCCCTGGTATGGCCAGGCTGGCGTAGAACCGGTGCAATTGCGCTATGCGGGTGCCTGGCGCCCGGGGGGAGCGCTGGTGCTGGAGCAGGGCGGGCTGGACTGGCCATCGATTGGCAGCCTGCAATTCCAGGCCAGGCTCAGGCCCCAGGCGCTGCGCCAGAGCGACATTCATGTGTCCGGGGAAAATATCAATATAACAACGGCATACGAGCAGATTCTCCAGCCATTCCTCAAGAGTCAAACCCTGCTTGGCAATCTGGAAAGTCGCGGAAAATTGAGTTTTTCAACGGAGATCCAGCAGGGCCGCGCGCAGGCCTTGATGCTGCGGCTGGCGGGCCTGGATCTGCGCGATCAGGCGAATCGCTTCATGGCCGAGGATCTCAACGCGCAATTGGACTGGCGCCGGGATGGTCAGCCCCGGCCCCTGCATCTGGGCTGGCGGCAACTCGGATTCTATCGTCTGCAGCTTGGACCGACGGCGCTGGACGCCACCATGCGGGATGACCAGCTTGCGCTGGATCGCCCAGCCGTGATCCCGTTTCTGGATGGCCAGATCCGCATTGATACCTTGCGGGCCAATCACCTTCTGAGCGATCCGCAATGGCGGCTGAGCACAGTGCTGAGCCCGGTATCCATGACAGCACTGACCAAAAAACTCGGCTGGCCGGTGTTCGGTGGGCAGTTCTCCGCCGAGATCCCGGACCTGCGCTACCAGGCCGGCGAATTGCAGTTGGGCGGCGCCTTGTGGGTAGCGGCCTTTGACGGGCAGATCCGGGTCCGGGATCTGCATGTCAGTGAGCCCTTTGGCGCCTTGCCGGTGCTGACGGCCAAGCTGGACTTCCAGAGGCTCAACCTTGAGAAGTTCACCCAAGCCTTTGACTTTGGGCGGATTACTGGTGCCCTGAGTGGGCAGGTGCAGGACCTTCGGCTGGAAAACTGGGAGCCGGCGTCGTTTCAGGCCGCCTTTCGCAATGTGCCAACACCGGGCATTCGTCAACGCATCAGTCAGCGTGCCGTTGAGAACCTCACCCGACTGGGTGGCGGTGGGGCGGCTGCGGCGCTGCAGCGCAGTTTTCTGCGCCTGTTCAAGGAGTTTGGCTATGCGGATCTTGGCCTGCAGGTGCGGCTACAGGGCGAGCGGGCCTTGCTCGATGGCGTGGCGCCAGCGCGCCAGGGCTTCTATATATTACGAGGCAAGGGCTTGCCACGGGTGGACATCATCGGCTACAACCGCGAGGTGGACTGGCAGGACTTCGTCACCCGCGTGCAGGAAGCCGTGCAGCGAGGCGGCGCGAAGGTACAATAATCCGGCTTCATGGGTCGGAATCGTTCGAATTCAAAGGAGTTGACATGCGTGTGCATCCGCTTTGGGCCATGCCGGTGCTGGCCCTGACCAGTACCGCCTGCGTGACGGTAAACATCTATTTCCCTGCTGCCGCCGCCGAGAAGGTGGCCGACAGGATCGTGCAGGAGGTCTACAAGGCGGGTGCGGTGAACAAAAACTCCCAGCCTGGCCAGCCAAAGCCCGCGGAGCCCGCGCCGGGACAAGTGCCGCCGCAAAGCGCGCTGCCGCATGTGGAGCTGCTGGCCCAAGCGCTGCTGACTTCTGCTTTCTCGGCCATCAGTGGTTCGGCCGAGGCGGTGGAAGCGAATCTGGATATTGAATCGCCGGCCATCCGCAAGTTGCGGCAGAGTCTCGAAGCGCGTGCCACCCAGTTGCAGCCCTTGCTGGCCAGCGGTGCGCTTGGCCTGAGCAATGACGGGCTGGTGGTCGTTCGCGACGCCACCAAGCTGCCGCTGGCGCAACGCGCCCAGGCCAATGCCCTGGTGCAGGCGGAGAACGCCGATCGGCGCCAGCTTTACCAGGCCATTGCCACGGCCAACGGCCACCCGGAGTGGGCGGGCGATATTCAGCGCACCTTTGCGGCGAGCTGGATCAAGAATGCCCAGAGCGGCTGGTGGGTGCAGTCGCCGGACGGTGCCTGGAAGCAGAAATAAGCGCATGGATCTCGGTAAGGTCCTTGTTTTCGACATCGAAACGGTGCCCGATGTCGAGAGCTGTCGCGCCATCGAGAATCTCGGGGATCTGGGCGACGAGGAAGTCGCGGAGCTGATGATCCATCAGCGCCTGGCCCAGACCCAGGGCGGCTCGGATTTCATCCGCTCGTATCTGCACCGGATCGTGGCCATCAGCGTGGTATTTCGCGGGGATCATCTGGACGGCGGCATCAAGGTCCGCTCGCTTTGTGATGCGGGAGATCCGGAGGAACTGCTGGTCAGGGGCTTTTTCCAGCTCATCGACCGCCATGTGCCGGTGCTGGTGTCCTGGAACGGCTGCGGTTTTGACCTGCCGGTCCTGCATTACCGGGCGCTCCTGCATGGCGTGAGCTCGCGCTGTTACTGGGAGCAGGGCGAAAGCCGCCAGGATTTCCGGTACAATAATTATTTGAATCGCTATCACCTTCGCCATCTTGATCTGATGGACATCCTCTCGGGCTTTCAGAGCCGGGCGGTGGCGCCCTTGCAGGACATTGCGGTGATGCTGGGCCTGCCTGGCAAGCTCGGCATGCATGGGGGCGAGGTGTGGACGCAGTATCGGGCGGGCAACATCGAGGGCATCCGCCGTTACTGTGAGGTGGACGTGATCAACACCTATCTGGTCTATCTGCGCTGGGAGCTCAGCCGAGGTCGCCTGAGCCCGGCGCAATACGCTAATGAACAAGCCCGGTTGCGTGTCTGTCTGGAATCCCAGGCTGACAGTGCGCCGCATTTCCGCGAATTTCTTGACCTATGGGCGGGTGAAGCGCCCGCTGCCTGAGTATGAAAAAACCCCCAAAGAAGCTACTGGATCTCTTTACCGCTGACATTACCAATCTCGATGCCGAGGGGCGCGGCATCGCCCGGGTCGAGGGTAAGGTCGTGTTCGTCGAGGGTGCCCTGCCCGGCGAGCAGGTGCGGGCCCGGCGTACCCGGGTTGGCCCGCAGTTCGATCAGGCGGAACTCGATGCGGTGCTGGAGCCTTCCGCGCTGCGAACCACAGCACCCTGCGCACACTTTGGCTACTGCGGCGGCTGCAGCATGCAGCACCTGGAGCCGGGTGGGCAGGTGGCGGTCAAGCAACGCATCCTGGAAGACAGCCTGGCACGCATCGGCAAGGTCAAGGCCGAGCGGATTTTGCCGCCCATCGCCGGACCGAGCCAGGGCTATCGCAGTCGCGCGCGCCTGTCGGTGCGTCGCCTGAAAAACAAGGGCGTGCTGGTGGGCTTCAATGAGAAAGGCACGAGCTTTGTTGCCGACATACAGCACTGCGTGGTGCTGGATCCGCGTGTGGACCGGCTTTTGTTGCCGCTAAGGGAACTGGTCAGTGGTCTGAGCGTGCGGGATCGCGTCCCGCAGGTCGAGGTCGCCACCAGTCCTGAGAGTGTCGTCTTGCTGTTTCGCCATCTCGAGCCTTTCAGCGCCGCCGATCTCGAACATTTACAGGCCTTCGCCGACCGGCATCAGGTGCAGGTCTGGTCCCAGTCCGGCGGCCCGAAGACAGTCACACCGCTGTTTCCCGCCCAGCCGCAAGCCCTGCGTTATCGTCTGCCGGAGTATGATCTGGCCTTTCGTTTTGGCCCGACGAACTTCATCCAGATCAATCAGGCCATGAACCAGATCATGGTGCGCCGGGCCATGAATCTGCTTGAGCCAAAGCCTGGCGAGCGGGTGCTGGATCTTTTCTGTGGTCTGGGTAATTTCAGCCTGCCGATCGCACGGCTTGGCGCGGAGGTGCTGGGCGTGGAGGGCGATGCCGACCTGGTGCGTCTTGCCCAGGAGAATGCCGCGGAAAACGGCTTGAGCGAGCTGGCCCGATTCCTTGCGGCGGATCTGGCCAAGCTGAACCAGCAAGTGGTGCGCGACTGGGGACGCTTTGACAAGATCCTCATCGACCCGCCGCGCACCGGGGCCATCGAGATCATCAGGTTGCTGCCGGTGCTCAAGGCGCGGCGCATCGTTTATGTGTCCTGTAGCCCGGCCACCCTGGCGCGCGATGCCGGCGTGCTGGTGCATGAGCAGGGCTATCGCTTGCGCGCGGCCGGCATTTTCAACATGTTTCCGCATACCGCGCACGTGGAATCCATCGCGCTTTTCGAACGCCCGTGAGGCACTGGCTGCTGCCGCTGCTTGCGCTTGGTCTGCTGACCGGCGCCTGCGGCAAAGAGCAAGCAGCCACACCGGCCATCCGCATGGGGCTGGCGCAGGCTGTCATCACGCTGGACCCGCGCTATTCCACCGATGCCAATTCCGCGCGCATCAACCGGCTGCTTTATCAGCGACTGGTGGACATCGACGCACAATACCGCCCAAAAGGTGAACTGGCCCAAGGCTGGGTGCTGCTGAGCCCCACGCATTATCGCTTCCAGTTGCGCCCGGCGCGCTTCAGTGACGGTAGTATACTGACCGCGCGCGACGTGCTCGCCACCTATCAAAGCATTTTGGCAGCAAACAGCCGCTCACCGCTCAAGGGGCAGCTCGAAGTCGTTGAAAGCATCTCGGCGCCGGACGAGAGCCATGTCGATTTCACTTTAAAGCGCCCCGATCCGCTGTTTCCCATGCGTCTGAATGTCGGCATCCTGCCGGCGCAGGGGGTTGCCAGCGGGCGGGTGTTTTCGAAAAGCCCTCTGGGCAGCGGACCGTTTCGCCTTGTGGCCTGGCCCAGCCCAGAGCGGGTAATTCTGGAGCGCCGCCGCGACGGGCGGCAATTCGAGTTCCTGACCGTCAGCGACCCGACCGTGCGCGCGCTCAAGCTGCAGCGTGGCGAGATCGATCTTTTGCAGAATGATCTGCCGGTGGAATTGCTGCGCTACCTTGAGCAAAAGGGCATGCAGGTGGAGCATGGGCCCGGCAGCCGTTACAGCTATCTGGGATTCAATCTGCGCGATCCGCTACTGTCGCGGCTACCGGTGCGCGAGGCCATCAGTCTGGCCATTGACCGCGAGAGTCTGACGCACTATCTCTTTGCAGATTACGCCCGCCCCGCCTGGGGGCCCATGCCGCTGGGCCACTGGGCGGGCCCGCTATCAGGTCAAGTACCGGTATATGATCCGGCCCGCGCCCTGCTCGATGCGGCAGGGCTCAAGGACCCGGATGGCCCCGGGCCACGCCCGCGTTTCGCGTTGGTATACAAAACGAGCACCGATCCATTGCGTCTGCGCGTGGCCACTGTGCTGCAATCACAGCTTGCACAAATTGGCGTGCAGTTGCACATTCGCAGCCTCGACTGGGGCACTTTTTATGGGGATGTGAAGGCCGGCCGCTTTCAGCTTTACAGCCTGTTCTGGGTGGGCATCGAGTCGCCGGATTTCTATCGCGAGGCTTATCACAGCCAGTCCGTGCCGCCCAAGGGCGCGAACCGCGGGCAGCTTCGTGATCCTCAACTTGATGCAAACATCGAGCAGGCCCTGGCGCAGAATCCCCAGAGCACGGCGGCTTACCAGGCCGTGCAGGCCCGCCTGCAGGCGGTTCAGGCCTATGCGCCGCTGTGGTTCGAGGACAATGTGGCGGTGCTGCGGCCGGGTCTGCGCCATTACAGCATCAACATGCAGGGCGATTTTGACGGGCTGATTACCTTGGACGATGAGCATGCACATTGAAGTCTCCAGCCGTGAGCAGCGGCTTTCCCTGTGGGGTGAGGATCGGCGTCTGGCCGATTACCCGATTTCGACCGCGATAAGGGGCATGGGAGAAGCCAGGGGCAGCTATCAGACACCGCGTGGCGCGCACTATGTGCGGGCGCGGATCGGCAGCGGTCTTCCGCTCGGTGCCGTGCTGGTGGGTCGTCGCTGGACCGGCGAGATCTATACGCCGGCGCTTGGCCGGGCGCATCCGGGGCGCGACTGGATCCTGACGCGCATCCTCTGGCTCTGTGGCCTGGAGCCCGGGCGCAATCGCGGCGGCAATGTCGACACCTTTCGCCGCTATATCTACATTCACGGCACGCCGGATCTCAACCTGCTCGGCCAACCCGCTTCGCATGGCTGCGTGCGCATGGACTCGCGGGACGTGCTGGATCTCTATGATCGCGTGGCGCCCGGCACGCTCGTGCAGATCGACTAGGCTTTCATGCTGAAATTTCTGCTCAGTCGGCTGGCGAGCGCCGGCATCGTCATCCTGGGCGTGGTGAGTCTGGTTTTCCTGCTGATCCACCTGATTCCCGGCGACCCGGTGGACGCCATGCTGGGCGAGAGCGCCGCCAGCACCGACCGCGCCGCATTGCGACAAGCGCTTGGTCTCGATCAGCCCCTGTATGTCCAGTATTTCCAGTATCTCGATGGCTTGATGCAGCTTGATCTGGGCCGATCCCTGAGCCAGGATGCAAGTGTTACCAGTCTTTTGCTGCAACGCCTGCCGGCCACCATCGAGCTTGCGGCTGTGGCCCTGTTGCTCGCGCTGCTGATTGCGCTGCCCCTGGGCGTGCTCGCGGCCTTGCGCCAGGACAGCGCCTGGGATCGGGGCAGCATGCTGCTGGCACTGGCCGGGGTGAGCATACCGAGCTTCTGGCTCGGGCCGCTCCTGATCCTGCTTTTTGCCGTCATGCTTGGCTGGCTGCCGGTCAGTGGCCGGGAGAATCCCACCTCCGTGATCCTGCCGGCCCTGACGCTTGGGCTTGGCATGGCGGCGATCCTGGCGCGCATGGTGCGGGCCAGCCTGCTGGAAGTGCTCGGGCAGGACTACATCCGCACGGCCCGCGCCAAGGGATTGCCGGGGGCGCAGGTCATCGGCCAGCACGCGTTGCGTAACGCCTTTCTGCCAGTGCTGACCGTGCTTGGCCTGCAACTTGGCACCCTGCTCGGCGGCGCGGTGATCACCGAGGTGGTATTCAGCTGGCCGGGGCTCGGCAGCCTCATCATCGATGCCATCCAGAGCCGCGATTATCCCCTGGCGCAGGGTGGCGTGCTGCTCATCAGCATCAGCTACGTGCTGGTCAATACGGTCACAGATATCGCGGCCGGTCTGCTGGATCCGCGCGTGCGCCGGGCGTTGCGCACATGAGACGTGGCTGGCTTTCAGCGGGATGGCTCGGCTTGCTAGCCCTGGCGGCCCTGCTCGCACCCCTCTGGACCCAGGCCGCCATGCAGGTGCGACTGGAGCACATTCTGTCCACGCCGGCGCTGGGGCAGGGCGTGGCCGGCTGGCTGGGCCATGACGAACTGGGCCGGCCGTTGCTGCCGAGGCTCTTGCTCGGGGCGCGAACCTCGCTCCTGGTCGGCCTGGTTGCCGCCCTGAGTTCGGCCATCGTCGGCACCCTGATCGGCATGCTGGCCGGCTACTGGGGAGGGCGTCTCGATCACCTGCTGGTGCGCGTGATGGACGTATTCCTGGCCTTTCCGGGCATCCTGCTGGCCATCGCCCTGGCGGGCATTCTCGGGCCGGGCATCAATAACGTCATCATCGCCCTGACGGTGATGGGCTGGGTCGGCTTTGCGCGGCTGGCGCGGGCCCAGACCCTGGCCATGCGCCATCGCGAACATGTCGCCGCCGCCCTGACCCTTGGCGTGGGCCGCGTGCGCATCCTGCTGCACCATGTGCTGCCCCTGATTCTTGCTCCGCTGACGGTCGAGGCGAGTTTCGCCGTGGCCGGCGCGGTGCTGAGCGAGGCGGGGCTGTCCTTCCTTGGGCTCGGGGTGCAGCCGCCTGCGGCGTCCTGGGGGCAGATGATTCGCGAGGGCACCCGGTATATGCTGGTGGCCCCGCACCTGGTGCTTTTTCCCGGCCTTTTACTGATGAGCGTGGTGCTGGCCGCCAATATTCTCGGAGACGTCCTGCGTGACCGGCTGGACGTGAACCGGATTCCTTAAACGGAGTGTTTATGTCTGTTTCCCTGCCGCTTGGACCCATCATGGCCGATGTCGCCGGCCTGTCCCTGAGCGCCGAAGAGCGCGAACGCCTGCTGCACCCCATGCTCGGCGGCATCATCCTCTTCGGGCGCAACTGCGAAACGCCTGAACAGGTCGTGGCCCTCGTGGCCGAAATCAAGTCCCTGCGCAGTCCCTCCCTGCTGGTCGGCATCGATCAGGAAGGCGGGCGGGTGCAGCGGCTGCGTGCCGGCGTCACCCGCCTGCCCGCCATGGCGCGTCTGGGCGAGGTATTCGATCGGGATGCCGCTCAGGGGCTGGAACTCGCGCAACAGACGGGGCAGCTGCTGGGTATGGAAATGCGGAGTCTCGGGATTGATCTGAGTTTCGCGCCGGTGCTGGATCTCGGGCTCGGGGTATCGAGCGTGATCGGTGACCGCGCCTTCCACCATGATCCGCTTGCCATCGGCCAGTTGGCCACGGCGTTTTGGCAGGGCATGGCGGCGGCCGGCCTGCGGGGCGTGGGCAAGCACTTTCCGGGGCATGGCAGCACCGCGCCGGATTCGCATGTCGCCATTCCCGTGGATGATCGCCCACTGGAGAGCATCACCGCGCAGGACCTGCCGCCCTTTCAGGCACTGATTGGGGCCGGCATTCCGGGCATCATGCCGGCGCACGTCATCTATCCACAAATCGACAAGCAACCAGCCGGCTTCTCGCGCTTCTGGCTGCAGGACATGCTGCGCGGAAAGCTGGGTTTTCAGGGATGCATCTTCAGCGATGATCTGTCCATGGCTGGTGCTGGCGTGGTGGGCGGACCGGCCGAGCGGGTGCGCGCCGCCCTGGAGGCCGGTGCGGATGTGGCGCTGGTCTGCAATGACCCATCAGCCGCCCTGGAAGCTCTGGAGGCGGCGGAAAATATGCGGCTGGCGGTCAATGCCGGGCGGCTGGAAGGCATGCGCGGGCGGGGCGAAAGCGAGTGGCCCTCTCTGCTCGCGGTCAGGGATTATCAGGCACTGCGCGCCCGGATCGAAGCCCTGGCTTAAGCGATCCGCACCATGTTCCGGCGGCTGTCCGGGATGCGGCTGATCAATCTGTCGTTCTGCACGAAGCCCAGACCCAGGCAGATACCCTCATGGAAGATGGCGACCTGGCCCTTCTCGGCGCCCGAGTAGGGGATTTCGCCGGCATCCAGCAGTTGCTGGACGATAGCCGCAGAATCCGGCAGGTCCACGCGGCGTTTGCGGACCCAGGGCGAGGCCCACTGCAAAAACACGCTGGTGACCTTGCTGAAGCGGCCATCCGGATGTAGGCGCGCCATGCGGATGCCGCTGCGCTGGCCAATCCTTGCGATCTCCTTGCACTGATCCGGGCTGACGATCCAGAGATCCTTGTCCAGCACATAACGGTAATTATTGAGCTGGCCCATTGGCAGCCCGTATTCCGTCTCCATGCGGTGTAAAATATCACGGATTTCCGGGGCATCGGCCGAGAGCAGGCGCATGGTCGGGCGCAAGGGGTTGGGGCGGGGTCTGGCGATTGCAATTCCCTGACCAGCCTTCTTGCGAAACGCCGCAATAAAAAAGCCCTGCGCGGCATTGTCCGGCGGAAACACCCGCGCGCATCCCGCCACGCGATCATCCAGCCTCAAACCATCCACCTCGGTCCAGCCGGGTTCGATCACCAGCCCCGGCAGCTCGGGCAGGGCTTCCAGTTCCAGAGGCAGGTTCTTGAGCGCCCAGTCCACCCGCAGCTCGTTTTCCGCAGGCGTTAATGTGCAGGTGGAATAGACCAGCCGCCCGCCGGGTCGCAGGGCCTTGACCGCCGAGTGAAAGAGCTTTTCCTGCACCCGCACCAGCCGCACCACCTCACCCTGGTTCCACCAGTTCATCACCTCGGGCTGACTGCCGATGATGCCAAGCGCCGAGCAAGGCGCATCCAGCAGCACGCGATCAAAGCTATCTGGCAGCAGTCGGCCCAGGCGCTCCCCATCAAACTGGCTTTGCGTGACATTGATGCTGCCCAGGCGATCCAGATTGAAGGCCAAGGCACGCACCCGGCCCAATGACACGTCATTGGCGAGCAGCACGCCTTGGTCCTGCATGGCCTGGCTGATCTGGGTGGTCTTGGAGCCGGGCGCGGCACACATGTCGAGCACACGCTCGCCGGGCTGCGGGTCCAGCACCCGCACTGGCGCAAAGGAACTCAGGTCCTGCAGATAAAAAAGTCCCATGGCGTGTTCCAACAGGCCGCCGGGATTGGCGCCCGCGGGCGTATAACTGAACAGGGCGGGATCCATGCCGGACGGATGCAACGTGATGCCACGTTTTGCCAGCCGGCTGATCAAGGCCTCCACCCTGATGCGGTGGGTATTCACCCGGATCAGGGTCTGGGTGGGCTGACCGGCACAGGCGAGGTATTCGCCGGCGCGCGCACCAAAGTAGCGGGCCGCGAAATCCAGGAGGTCCTGGCTGGGAGTAAATTGTCTGCTCATGAAATGCAAAGGGCGCCCGCAGGCGCCCCGTTGGCCTCACTGTTTTCAGGCGCGGTCGATATAGCTGCCGTCGGCCGTATTGACCCGGATCTTCTCGCCGCTGTTGACAAAGGGCGGCACCATGACAGTCAGGCCCGTCTCGACCTTGGCCGGTTTGTAGGAGCTGGTGGCGGTCTGGCCCTTGATGGCCGGGTCCGCCTCGACGATGGTCAGCACCACCGCCGGCGGCAGTTCCACGCCAATCGGGCGCTCGTTGTGGAAGTTGATCTGCACCTCGGTGTTGGGCAGCAAAAACTCCACCTGACCTTCGAGGGCATCGGCGTCCAGGCTCATCTGCTCGTAGCTGCTGGTGTCCATGAACACGTAGCCTGTGCCGTCATTGTAGAGATACTGCATGGTGCGCGGCTCCACCATGGCCTTTTCCACCTTGTCCTCGGAACGGAAGCGGATATTGGTCTTGGTGCCGACTTCGATGTTCTTCATTTCCACCTGCATGAAGGCGCCGCCCTTGCCCGGCTTGACATGCTGGGTCTTGGCCACGCGCCACAGGCCCTTTTCGTACTCCAGCAGATTGCCCGGACGGATGTCGAAAGCGGAAATCTTCATGTACCGACTCCTTACTGTTGCCAAGATTTGAAATTCGCGCGATTGTACCCCATTACTCTTTAGACTGCCTAGCGGCCGTCTCTTTCCTTTCTTGGAGCACACATGGCAGACAAGCGTACCCAGCCCCTGGAAATCCGGCCCCTGATGGTGAGCAAGGTCATGGAAGTCGACTGGGCCGACGGCCACACCAGCCGCTACACCTTCGAACAGTTGCGGGTCGATTGCCCCTGTGCCGACTGCAAGGGCCACAGCCCGGACCAGGCCAAGGTCATCACCGGCAAGGAAGGCATCGGCATCACCAATATCGAGCCGGTCGGCAACTATGCCGTCAAGCTGGATTTCGAGGACGGCCACAACACCGGCATTTTTTCCTGGGATTATCTGCGCCGCATCGATCCCGAGGAGCGCCAGGACTGAGCATGGCATTTGATCTTGCCGAATTCCTGAAGAATCTCACCACCCGGCCCGGCGTGTACCTGATGTACAACCGCGCCGACGAGGTGATCTACATCGGCAAGGCCCGCAATCTCAAGCGCCGGGTGAGTTCCTATTTCCAGAAGACCAAGCATGCGCCCAAGACCATCGCCATGCTTGCGCAGGTGGATCATGTCGAGGTGACCGTCACGCATACGGAAACCGAGGCCCTGGTGCTGGAAAGCAATCTCATCAAGCAGCATCGGCCGCGCTACAATGTGTTGCTGCGCGATGACAAGAGCTATCCCTACCTGCATCTCGACACCAGCCACGCCTTCCCGCGCCTGAGCTATCATCGCGGTGCGCGCAAGGCCAAGGGCAAATATTTCGGCCCCTATCCGGCGGCCGCCAGCGCGCGCGAGAGCCTGAACCTGCTGCAAAAGGTCTTTCCCATCCGCCAGTGCGAGGACAGCTTTTACAAAAACCGCACACGCCCCTGCCTGCAGCATCAGATCCACCGCTGCACCGCGCCCTGCGTCGGTCTGGTGGATGCCGAAAGCTATGCCGAGGATGTCAACAATACCATCCGCTTTCTCGAAGGCCGCACCCACGAGATCATCGACGAAATGGGCCGGCAGATGCAGACCGCCGCCGAAAACCTCGATTTCGAGCGCGCCGCCCGCCTGCGCGACCAGATCGCGGCCCTATCCAAGGTGCAGGAGCGGCAGTATGTGGACCAGTCCGGCGGCGGGGACTTCGACATCATCGCCGCTGCCCGCGAACAGGATGCTACCGCCGTGCACGTCGGTTTCATCCGCAAGGGCCGGCACTTGGGTGGCAAGACCTTCTTTCCGCAGCATACTGAAGGCCTGGGCGAGTCGGATGTCCTGGCGTCCTTCCTGCCGCAGTTCTATCTCGACAAGGCCGTGCCCGGCAACATCCTGGTCAGCCATATGCCACGCAACGCCCAATGGATCGGCGAGGCGCTGGCCGGGGAGGGGAGCCGGGTGATCATCAGCCATCCCCAGCGGGGTCCGCGCCGTCGCTGGCTCGATATGGCGCTGGTGAACGCCTTCGACTCCCTGCGACGCCGGCTCGCCGGGCACGCCACCGTCACGGCACGTTTCGAGGCCATCGGCCTAGCCCTGGACCTGCCAGAAACGCCCGAGCGCATCGAGTGCTTCGACATCAGTCACACCATGGGCGAGGCCACCGTGGCCAGTTGCGTGGTGTTTGATGCCGAGGGCCCGCGCAAACAGGATTACCGGCGCTACAACATCAACGATATCACCCCGGGCGATGACTATGCCGCCATGCGCCAGGTGCTGATGCGCCGTTACGGCAAGGTGCAAAGCGGCGAGGCCGAGTTGCCGGACCTGATCCTCATCGATGGCGGACGAGGGCAGCTCAATGCCGCGCTGGAGGCCATCGCTGAACTTGGGTTGCATGATGCCCAGCTTGCTGGCGTGGCCAAGGGGGCCGGGCGGCGGGCGGGCCTGGAAGAGATTATCCTGCCCGATCGCGCCGTACCCCTGATCCTGCCGCCGGATTCGCCCGCCCTGCTCGGCATCCAGCAGATTCGGGATGAGGCGCACCGTTTCGCCATCACCGGGCACCGCGCGCGCCGCGCCAAGGCACGCACCGGATCGAGTCTCGACGAGATCGGCGGAGTCGGACCGAAGCGGCGTCAGGCGCTCCTGAAGGCCTTCGGCGGACTCAAGGGGGTCAGCAACGCCGGTGTCGAAGACCTTGCCCGCGTGCCGGGGATCGATCACAATCTGGCGCAGCGCATCTATGATGAGCTCCACCCCAACCGAGCCTAGGAAGCCGCGCCATGCTGGCGAAACTGCCGAACTATCTGACCTTGCTGCGTATCGCCCTGATCCCGGTATTCGTCGCCTTCTTCTTTGTCGACGGACTCTGGGGTCGAGTCGGCGCGGCGATTGTGTTTGCGATCGCGGCAATCACGGACTGGCTGGACGGCTATCTCGCCCGCAGATACAACACGGTCTCTCCCTTGGGCACCTTTCTTGATCCGGTTGCCGACAAGCTCATGGTGGCCACGGCCCTGGTGCTGCTGACCGGCGCCGACCGGGCGCCGGGACTGCTCACGGTGGTGATCATCGGGCGCGAGATCGCGGTCTCGGCCCTGCGCGAGTGGATGGCCGAGGTTGGCCAGCGCGCCAAGGTGGCGGTCTCCGGCATGGGCAAGCTCAAGGCCACCCTGCAGATGCTCGCCATCGTCTTTCTGCTTTATGATCTGCCGGTGTTCGGCCTGCCGGTTCATACCATCGGGCTCGTGCTGCTCTTGCTGGCCGCCGTGCTCACCATCTGGAGCATGCTGCTCTACCTGCGCGCCGCCTGGCCCAACTTCGACCTGGCCCCGCCGCGTGGCAAGCTCTAGCAGCAAGGCTTGACAAAGGCCGCCCAATACATAGAATAGCACTCACGTTACGCGGGAATAGCTCAGTGGTAGAGCACAACCTTGCCAAGGTTGGGGTCGCGAGTTCGAATCTCGTTTCCCGCTCCAGTTTGCATGGGGAAAGCACCGCTTTCCCCATTATTGCTTTCACCTTCGGCTGGGTGGCAGAGTGGTCATGCAGCGGCCTGCAAAGCCGTGTACGCCGGTTCGATTCCGACCCCAGCCTCCAATTCCTTCCTTGCCCGCCGCCCGAGTGGCGAAATCGGTAGACGCAAGGGACTTAAAATCCCTCGACCATCGGTCATGCCGGTTCGAGTCCGGCCTCGGGCACCAGTAAAATCACCGGGTAAATCTTACAGCAATTTGTCCCTTGATCGCCTGCTAACCCGTGGCGTGCAATTCCTCGCGCAAGACCTTGCGCAAGGTGGCTTCATCCACGGGTGCGGACGTGCGCGACAAAGCGGCTCGTAAGGCGTCATTGATCAAGGGCTGATATCCGCGGCCCACCTCGTCCGCGCGGGTGCGGAAAGCTTCCAGGATGTCATTGTCCAGATAGATCGTGATCCGGGTTTTGCCCGGCTGCGTAATGACCGCGCCGCGCTTGGCCTGGCTGAAATCATATTCCGCTTTCATAGGTGCGTGCCTCTTTCGTTGTCGCCTTGCGAGCGGAAATGATCCTGATGTGCTCGCCGCGATAGGTATAGACTACGACCAGAACCCGCCCCAGGGCATCCAATCCCAGGGTCACATGCCGCTGCTCTCCCTCGGCATTCGCGTCCTCACGCGTCAGTGCAAGGGGATCAAAAAGTACCACCTCCGCATCGGCAAACCGAATGCCATGCTTGCGCAGATTGTTTTCAGCCTTCCTAGGGTCCCAAGTCACTAACATGCATACATTATATGTATGTAGTGAGCAAGATGCCAACCCTTTCTCTGTCTCACTCAGGAAAGCATTTCGGGACTACGACTTTTGTTCTACTTGGGTGATAATGGCTAACGCCATCACCCAAGAGTCACAAAAGGCATGACGCGGCAGCTCCTCACCACATATCAAAGCCAGTATTACGCATGGCAGCTCACGCGCCGCGCGGCCAGTGATTCCATTGAGTCCCTGGCCTCCACCCTGGTGGACTCCCAGGTGGATCTCAATCCGCATCAGGTTGAGGCTGCCCTGTTTGCCTGCCGGAACCCGCTTTCGCGTGGCGTCATCCTGGCTGATGAGGTGGGGCTCGGCAAAACCATCGAAGCCGGCCTGGTCATTTCCCAACGCTGGGCCGAACGCCGGCGCAAGATCCTCATCATCGTCCCGGCCAACCTGCGCAAGCAGTGGCACCAGGAACTCCAAGACAAGTTTGGCCTGCAGGGCCTGATTCTCGAAGCCCGCAACTACAACACCCTTCGCAAGGCCGGGCACCGCAATCCTTTTCTGAACCCGCAGGGCCCGGTAATCTGCTCTTATCAGTTCGCCAAGTCCAAGGCCGAAGACATCAAGGCCATCGACTGGGATCTGGTCGTCATGGACGAAGCGCATCGCCTGCGCAATGTCTACAAACCCAGCAATGTCATTGCCCGGACGATCAAGGATGCGCTGGCGCACGTGCATGCCAAGGTGCTGCTGACTGCCACCCCTCTGCAAAACTCTCTGCTGGAACTCTATGGCCTCGTCAGCATGATCGACGATCGGGTCTTTGGCGATGTGGACAGCTTCCGCGCCCAGTTCAGCCTGGCCCACAGAGAGCATGCGTTTCAAAGCCTGCGCGCCCGTATTGGCCCGGTTTGCAAGCGCACCCTGCGCCGCCAGGTGCAGCAATATGTGCCCTATACGGCTCGCCGCGCCATCGTCCAGGAATTTACCCCCAGCACTGAAGAAAGGGAACTGTCCGGCCTAGTGGCGGATTATCTTCGCCGTCCAGATCTCAAGGCGCTACCCGATAGCCAGCGCCAACTCATCTCGCTCGTGCTCTGGAAGCTGCTTGCCTCATCCACCCACGCCATTGCCGGCGCGCTGGAGACCATGGCCCGGCGTCTGCAGGCCGTGCTCGATGAAATGCCGGCGCTGCCGGAGCTTGCTGAAGCGCTGGACGAGGACTATGAAGCCCTCGATGAAACGGCCGAAGAGTGGCGAGAAAACGATGAGCAGGATGCATCATCCACTCGGCATGATCGCCAAGCCCTCGCGCGGGAAGTGGAAGAATTGCGCCACTTCAAGGACCTTGCCACCAGTATCCGCCACAATGCCAAGGGCATGGCGCTGCTCACTGCACTTGGCCGCGCCTTCGCGGAGCTCGATAGGCTCGGCGCAGCCCGCAAGGCCATTATCTTCACCGAATCCAAACGCACGCAGGAATATCTGCTCTCATTGCTTGTCGATACCCCTTACGGGGACGGCATCGTGCTGTTCAACGGCACCAACAGTGATGCCCGCGCGCAGGTTATCTACAAGGATTGGCTCAAACGCCACGAAGGCAGCGACCGTATCACCGGCTCCAAGACCGCCGACATCCGTGCCGCGCTGGTCGAGCACTTCAAGGAGCGCGGCACGGTCATGATCGCCACCGAGGCCGGCGCCGAGGGCATCAACCTGCAGTTTTGCTCGCTCGTCATCAACTACGACCTGCCCTGGAACCCGCAACGCATCGAACAGCGCATCGGGCGCTGTCACCGCTATGGGCAAAAGTTCGACGTGGTAGTGGTAAACTTCGTCGACCGCAGCAACGAGGCCGATGCGCGTGTCTACGAGTTGCTGGCACAGAAGTTCCAGCTCTTCGAAGGGGTGTTTGGCGCCAGCGACGAGGTGCTGGGGGCGATTGGTTCGGGTGTGGATTTTGAGCGGCGCATTGCCGAGATCTATCAGAACTGTCGCGACCCGGACGAAATCCGCGCCAGCTTCGAGCAGTTGCAGCTTGATCTTTCCGGCGAGATCAACGAAGCGATGGTCAAGACACGCCAGATCCTCCTGGAAAATTTTGACGAAGAGGTACAGGAAAAACTACGCATGCGCGCTGCGGATAGCCTGGCTGCATTGAATCGCTATGAGCGCATGCTGATGGATCTGACCCGCGCCGAACTCGATGGCTTTGCCACCTTCGGTCAGGAAGGCTTTACCCTGCTACGAAAGCCAGGTCCGAACCTGCAAGAGATCGAATTGGGGGCTTACGAACTGCCCCGGCGCAGTGGTGACGCGCACCTCTACCGCCTCGAACACCCCCTGGCCCAATGGGTCCTCCAGCAAGCCAAAAGCCGCGACTTGCCCCCTGCGCACCTGACTTTCGACTATGCTGCCTACGGCACGCAGCTCAGCACACTCAAGGCCTATCAAGGGCAACGTGGCTGGCTCAAGGTCATTCTGCTCAGCGTGGCAGCCCTGGGCACAGAGGAACAGCACCTTGTCGTGGCCGCCTGCACGCAGGATGGGGCATGTCTTGCGGACGACGACCCCGAGAAATTGCTGCGCTTGCCTGCCGTGGCATCAAGCCTGGAAGCAGATGGTACCGTTGAAGAAGCTGCCTCGCAGTCACTTGAAGCGGATCTCGAAACCCGCAAGCAGCGGCTCCTGCGCGAGATCAACCAGCGCAATCTTGGCTACTTCGAGCAGGAATTAGAAAAGCTCGATGCCTGGGCGGATGACCTGAAACTGGGGCTGGAGCAGGAAATCAAGGATCTTGATGCCGAGATCAAGGAAGTGCGCCGCACTGCCGCGATATCGGTGACGCTGGAAGAGAAGTTATCGTGGCAGAAAAAACAACGCGAGCTGGAAGGCAAGCGCAGCAGATTGCGGCGGGAGTTGTTTGATCGGCAGGATGAGGTTGAGGCGCAGCGCAACGACCTCATCAGTCAGTTGGAGGTGCAACTGAAGCAGCAAATTAAAGAGCATAAAGTTTTCGACGCGGGCTGGGCGCTAGTGTAATTATGCAGAAATAATCCAAAAGGAGGGGGTATGCTTGAAAGGATAAATGAAATCCAAGGGGTCGGCTTGTTGCATGATGCAAGTGGAAAGCAGTGGAAATGCAATAAAGCGACATTCATATATGCAGATAATGGTCGCGGAAAGTCAACTTTGGCAACAATATTCCGATCACTGTCGACGAATGACGAACGTCTCCTGGTCACTAGGAAGACGATCGACGGAATCAACCCTATTAAGATAGACTTACAATTCGGGAGCGGGCATAAGGTAAAGTTTGAGGATGGGAAATGGTCTGAGAGGAGAGGTGAGTTGCTGGTATTTGATGCTGATTTCGTAGAAACGAATGTGCATTCCGGCGGCTTTGTCAATACAGACCACCGAAAAAATCTACTGGAATTCGCTCTAGGGGAGGCAGCTGTTGCGGCTCGGAAGGGCGTTGAAGATACCACTAACCAAGCTGGCAATGAATTAGAGAATATAAAAAATATAAAGGTACGTCTTTCGGAACTGCAACAAGGACTGACTCTCGCGGAGTTTAAAGGGTTAAGTTTTATCAACGATGTTGAGCTGAAAATTGATGAAGTCCAAAAAAAGATCGCCGGTGCCAATAATGTTGCTGCTTTGACGTCTCGGCCTATCCCACAAACTGTTGTTGAGCCAAGATTAGATCTTGAAAATATATTTTCTACTTTGATGTTGTCTGTAGAAGATGTACATGAAAATGCTGAGCAGGTAGTAAAACAGCATGTAGCTAGGTTGAGTGGAAGTGGGGCAGAAACCTGGCTTAGTCAGGGTGGATATTTTGAAACCGGGACACATTGCCCATACTGCAATCAAGATGTTTCAACTAATGATCTCATTCAAGCATATCGGACACATTTTAATGCTGCCTATGCTGAACTAAAGAAAAAAGTTGCAGCCCTTGAAACATGCACTATCATAAAGAGCGGAGATAGCATTTTGGATGGTGTTGCCAATAACTTCGTATTGGCCTCTACAACAGCAGGCGCTTGGTCTGACTATGTTCAGTCAGATCCAATCTTGTATGATGCCGATTCCGCATCATGTGATTTATCTGAGCTACGGGAGTTTCTGCATAGCTTGGTTAGTATAAAGTTGGCTGCCCCTCTTGTTTCGGTAGGCCGCAAACAAGATAAAGAAAAAGCTGAAAAACTCTTAGATAGATTTATCGGCTGCATTCGATCTGCTAATTCGTCAATAGTCTCTTCAATAAAGTGCATTGAAAGTTACAAGACACAGCTTAATGTTGAAAATGTAAGCGAACTTCGAAAGAACTTGCAACACTTGGAGGTTACAAAGGTGCGGTATGGCCCTGCAGCTATTGCGCTCCTAGAACAGTTATCAGAAGCTGAGGATGCTTACAAGAAGGCAGAAAAGGATAAAAAAGAAGCGAGAGACTGTCTCAATGGTCTAATGATGGATATCCTCAAAAGATATCAGGACAAAATTAATGATCTGCTTAATAAATTCGGCGCAAAGTTTACAATTAAAGATATGGGTGCGAATTTTAGAGGGCATGCACCCCGCAGTGAATACGGTTTAGAGCTTAGAGGGAAGAGCGTGGCTTTGGATGGATCATTGCCACATTTTGCAACGGCTCTTAGCGAAGGTGACAAGAGGACCTTGGCTTTTGCGTTTTTTATTGCTAGCTTGGTTGATGATCCAGATCTAGGAAAGAAAATAGTAGTTATTGATGATCCTATGTGTAGCCTAGATTTGAATCGAAGACAATATACTAGAACTGTTTTGAAGAGACTTCACTCAAAGGCTTTGCAGCTGATAGTCCTTGCGCATGATCCCTACTTCCTCCGCGATCTTCGTGATATGCTTAGGAAGAAAGATAAAAATGTTTCCATTACACTATTGAGTCTCCAACATACCCAAAGCAACTATACAAACATTGCTTTGCATGATATCGAGAAAGAGTGCGAGTCTAGGTATCTGAAAAATCACAGATTGCTAAGTGAGTTTTCTAGTGGGTCTGCCTTGGATTTAAAATTGGTGGCTACTTCAATTCGCCCAATGCTTGAGGGTTACCTGCATCGTAGATTCCCTGGGATTCTCCCTAAAGATCATATGTTTGGGCAAATAATATCACTTATTAGTAAATCCACTCATCTGAGTCCGCTGTTCTATGCAAAGAATCTGGTGGATGAGTTGAATGAAATAAACGACTACGCCGGTCAGTTTCATCATGATGGCGCGGACACGGTAGCTATTACAGCATCCGAATTGAAGACCTATGTGAGTCGCGCATTGTCTGTTGTTCACAAGGGCACCCCATGATCGGCGGAAGTCATAGAGCAAGCTGGAAGCAAAAGAATGACAAGACAGAAACTTGAACTCACCTGGGTCGGGAAGGAGAAGCGGCCCAAGTTGGAGCCGCGCATCCTGCTCGAAGGCCCTAAGAAGTCGTACCACGCTAAGAGTCGAGTGACAGAGAATGACATCTTCGATAACAGGCTGATCTTCGGGGATAACCTGCTGGCGCTCAAGGCCTTGGAGCAGGAATTCACCGGCAAGGTGAAGTGCGTGTTCATCGACCCGCCCTACAATACCGGTAGTGCATTCACTCATTACGACGACGGGCTGGAGCACTCGATCTGGCTGAGGCTGATGCGCGACCGGCTGGAGATCATTCGGCGCTTGCTGTCGGAGGATGGATCGCTGTGGATCACCATCGACGACAACGAGGCGCACTATTTGAAGGTATTGTGCGATGAGGTTTTTGGGCGGGCATGTTTCATCGCTGATATTGCTTGGAAACGTAGAGACGGCGCGCCCAATGACCGCAAAATTGGTTCGACCTACGATCATGTTCTGGTCTACGCGAAAACCCGAATTGGGTCTGCCAAGAAAACTCTCGCCGAGGAAGCATTCAATTTGATGGAGCGAACGGAGAAGGCGGACTCTCAATATCAGCTATACCAAGAACCTTTTGGGTATGATGAGCGAGGACCATTTCGCAAAGTTGATTCGACTGGAAATGCGAAGGGTGGCCGCTTTGTCGAAAGCCTGATTTATCCGGTAACCAATCCATTTACTGGGAAAGACGTGTATCCCCGCAAAGGCAGATGCTGGGTCTATAGAAAGGAGGAAATGCTTGCGATGGTCGCTGATCGCCGTTTCTTCTGGGGAAAAGATGGCAAGGCTACTACTCCCATGCGCAAGCTATTTAAATCAGAGGCGAAGCCGGGAATGTCGGCGCCAACGATATGGGATGACGTCGGACTGAATCAGCATGCGGCGCGTGAAATTGAACTTCTTTTCGGCGAGAAAGCGTCTTTTGAGACTCCAAAGCCTGAGGGCTTGATGAAGCGCATTATTCAGATCGCCACCAACCCCGGCGACCTCGTTCTCGATTCCTTCGCCGGCTCAGGCACCACCGGTGCCGTCGCTCACAAGATGGGCCGCCGCTGGATCATGGTCGAACTGGGCGAGCACTGCCACACCCACATCATTCCACGCCTGAAGAAGGTTATTGACGGCGAGGATAAGGGCGGCATCAGCGAGGCGGTGAACTGGCGGGGCGGCGGTGGTTTTCGCTACTTCAAACTTGCGCCTTCCCTGATCATCAACGACCGCTGGGGCAACCCGGTCATCAACCCGGAGTACAACCCCGCGCAACTTGCCGAAGCGCTGTGCAAGCTGGAAGGCTTCAGCTATGCGCCATCGGAAACGCGCTGGTGGCAGCACGGCCATTCCAGCGAGCGCGATTTTCTGTTCGTCACCACGCAAAACCTGTCCGCCGAAGCTTTGCAGGCATTGTCCGATGAAGTGGGCAGCGAGCAGAGCCTCCTGGTATGTTGTGCTGCATTCCACGGTGTCTCGGCTGCCCAGGCCTCGGAACGCTGGCCGAACCTGACCTTGAAGAAGATCCCTAAGATGGTGCTGGCTCGTTGCGAATGGGGGCATGACGACTACAGCCTCAATGTGGCGAACTTGCCGATGGCCCAGCTTGAAGAGCCGGAGCCTGCTGCCAGGACCTCGAAAGTCCGGAAAGTGATTTCTGGTCAGGGCGGCTTGTTTGGCGAGGATGATACGTGAAGAAGATCATTATCATCGCCGGACCCAATGGCGCGGGGAAGACAACCTTTGCCCGCTCGTTCCTGCCCGCGGAAGCGCAGTGTCCACGTTTCATCAATGCGGATTTAGTGCCTCTAACAAAACCTTTGGATGAAGTTCCAGGCGATGAGGGCACAGCCGAGTTGAAGGAAAGCCTGGTGGATGTCGGCGCGGCGCTCGTAGCGGATACGAAGACGGCGCATGCGGTGCAACCAGGAAAAGGTGCGCTCGACAACCCAGCGGTATCTGCCCAGGCGTTCACGGGATTCGATGCCCCGGCGGGCAATGCGGGGGCGAATCCCTCGGCGTTGCAGATACTGGCGCAGATAGGGGAAATCATAGCCCTTGTCGGCATGCACCTTCTCGGGTCTCCGGCGAGGATGACCCGGCAGGCCGCGGATGGGGGGAATGGCTTCGAGTACCGGGATGAAGCATTTGGAATCGTGCCGGTTGGCGCCCGAGAGTATTACCGCGAGCGGCAGGCCCCGGCTGTCGACGGCGAGGTGGTGCTTGCAGCCCAGTTTGCCCCGGTCGGTCGGATTCGGGCCGGTTTCCGCGCCCCCCGGGGGGCAGGGATGCTGGCGCCATCCACCGAGACACGTGTCCAGTCGATCTGGGCATAGGACTGCAAGTGGACCAGCATGACCTGATGCAACTGTTGCCAGACCCCGGCCGCCTGCCAGTCGCGCAGCCTGCGCCAGCAGGTCATGCCCGAGCCGCAGCCCATCTCCTTGGGGAGATACTCCCAAGGAATGCCGGTGCGCAGTACGAACAGGATGCCGGTCAATGCGGCGCGATCCGGCAGCCGGGGCCGTCCCCCTTTCAGGCGCGGCGGATGGGGCGGCAGCAAGGGCTCGATCTTCGACCACAATGCATCATCCAGCAGGGGCTTGGCCATGACACACTCCTCTTAATCGCTGCCGGCCTCTCTCCCTTTGCGCCTGAAGCCGCTGCCGTCAAAGCTGGGCGGCTGATGCTGAAGGAAATCGATGAATGCGTGGCAAGGGAGGAGAATTTTTCCTTTGAAACCACCTTGGCGGGTCTGGCCTATGTACGCCATATCGAGCAATGGCGAAAGCAGGGTTATCATATCATCCTGTTCTTTCTGTCATTGCCATCCGCAGAGCTTGCCATCGCTCGCGTGGCGGAGCGGGTGAAACAGGGCGGGCATGACATTCCAGAGCGGACGATCCGACGTCGCTTTGCCGCGGGCTTACGCAATTTCGAGCAGCATTATCGTGTCATTGTTGATGCCTGGGTGCTGTACGACAATGCCGGGGATGAGCCGGCCATGGTGGAATGGGGAGAAAACGAATGACGCGGGAAGAGTTGTCCAAGGCCAAAGACCCAGAACTAGTGGCTTCGATCCAGGCGATAAAAAGGGCGGCTGCAATGGCGCGCAAGATTGCCGTGCAAACCGATACCGGCATCGTGATCATGAAGGATGACAAACTCGTGCGTGTTTCGGCTGAGCAGTTGCGCATCGAGCACAAAGCATGACAATCCGCGTTCAGAACCATGTATCTGGCCGCTTGTCTCTGCGCCCGCCGCAGTTGGAATCCCTCGCACGGCTTGTGCGCGCGCTCGGCGCCGCGCCGGAAATGCTCCGGCTCGATCGGGATGTCCCGGCCATCCTTTCCACGCTGAAAGCTGAATTCAGCACGCTGGAAGATTTCGAGCGCGATTTTCCTTCGCTGTGCTTTGCCCTGGCCACGGGCGTGGGCAAGACGCGCCTGATGGGGGCCTTTGTCTCCTACCTGCACCTGGCGCGTGGCATCAACAATTTTTTCGTGCTGGCGCCGAATCTCACTATTTATAACAAGCTGATCACAGACTTCACGCCCAATACACCTAAATATGTCTTCAAGGGTATTGGCGAGTTCGCCATCAACGCGCCGAGAGTCATCACCGGCGACAATTACGACCAGCAGAACATCGGTGTCGGCGAACTGTTCGGCGAGGTGCGCATCAACATCTTCAACATCTCGAAGATCAACTCCGAGGTGCGCGGTGGCAAGGAGCCACGCATCAAGCGCATGCGCGAGGTGCTGGGCGACAGCTACTTCAACCATTTGGCGAATCTGCCAGACCTGGTCCTGCTGATGGATGAGTCGCACCGCTACCGCGCCCAGGCGGGGATGCGGGCGATCAACGATCTCAAGCCGTTGTTCGGGCTGGAACTCACAGCGACGCCGTTCGTGGAATCGTCTCGTGGGCCCGTGCCGTTCAGGAATGTGGTGATGGATTATCCATTGGCGCAGGCCATGGCGGACGGCTTTGTCAAGGAGCCTGCCGTCGTCACCCAGCGCAACTTCGACGCCAGGGCGCATACGCCGCAGGAGGTCGAGAAGATCAAGCTCGAAGACGGCGTGCGCCTGCATGAAACCACCAAGGTCGAGCTGCTGACCTACGCCCGCGAAAATGGCGTGAAAGAGGTCAAGCCCTTCATGCTGGTGATCGCCCGGGATACCACCCATGCAGGGCAGCTTCTGGCGCTTCTGGAGTCACAGGCCTTTTTTGAGAGTCGCTATCAGGGCAAGGTGATCCAGGTGGATTCGAGCCGCACGGGTGCGGAAGAAGAGGCGATGATCACGCGTCTGCTCGCGGTGGAGAGCGTGGATGAGCCGACCGAGATCGTGATTCACGTCAACATGCTCAAGGAAGGCTGGGATGTGACCAACCTCTACACCATCGTGCCGCTACGCGCCGCCAATGCGCGCACGCTGATCGAGCAAAGCATCGGTCGCGGCCTGCGTCTGCCTTATGGCAAGCGCACCGGCGTGGCGACGGTGGACCGGCTGAATATTGTTGCGCATGATAAGTTTCAGGAAATCATCGATGAAGCGAACCGGGCCGACTCGCCGATTCGCCTCCAGCAGGTGATCCTCGATGCCCCAAGTGGTGACGACAAAAAAGTCAGCGTGCAGGTTGAATCGGGGGCCGCGGCTCGTCTCGGCTTGACGGACATGCCAGTTATGCAGACGGGTGCATCAGGTGCGGGCAACGGGTCGGCTGCCATCGTCGTGCAAGCGCCGGTGTTCACCACCGAGGCGGAGAAGCAGGCGGCGCGTGTGGTCATGGATGTTATCGGCACATACGAGCTCAGGCGCGATCTGGCGCCAACAAGCAGCGCACTGCTGAAACCGGAAGTGCGGCAGGAGATCGTGGCGGAAGTGGCCGCACGGCTGAAACCGATGCAGGATAGCTTACTGGCGGATACGGATGAGTTGGCGCCTGCGCTGGACCTTTCCGACGTGGTGGCCAAGACCACCGAGGTCCTGGTGCAGCAGACCATCGACATCCCGCGCATCGCGGTAGTGCCCACGGGCGAGGTCACGACGGGTTTCCATCCGTTCAAATTGGGCATGCTGCCCAATTTTCAGCCGGGCCAGCGAGAAATTCTTGGTCAGGAGTTGCGTACCAACCGGCAGTTCATGTTGAGCCGGGAAAGTGGCGTGCGGGAGCAGCGGCTGGAAGATTACATCGTCAAAAAACTGATCGATTTTGACGACGTCGATTACTTCACCCAGGCAGAGCTTCTTTATGATCTGGCTGCTCAGGCGGTCGAGCATTACCAGTCCCAGAGCTACTCGGAAAGTGATCTGCATGAAATCCTGGATACCTTCGGCGGGGAGCTGGCCCGCCTGATCCATGCGGGAATGATGGAGCACTTCTGGGAAAAATCCACGGACTATGAGGTGCAAGTCAGTCGCGGCTTTACCGAACTCAAGTCCTGCAACTACACGGCCACTGCGGGCCAGACGGCCCACCACTTCCGGGAGACGGTGACTGAGACGAGCCGCATCAAGCAGATGCTGTTCGGCGGCTTCGCGCGCTGCCTGTATCCGCTGCAGAAGTTCGATTCGGATACCGAGCGACGTTTCGCCATCATCCTGGAGCGGGATGCGGTGAAGTGGTTCAAGCCCGCCAAGGGCCAGTTCCAGATCTACTACAAGCTGGGTACCGGTCAGCCGGAGTACATCCCGGATTTCGTTGCCGAAACGGACTCAGGCATTCTGATGGTGGAGACCAAGGCGCGAAACGACACCGATACCCAGGAAGTGCAGGCGAAGGCGGCTGCCGCAGCTCTCTGGTGTAGCCGGGCATCCAGGTATACGGCAGAGGTCGGTGGCAAGCCCTGGAAGTATCTGTTGCTGCCGCATGATGAGATCAGCGAGTCGAAGCGCTTGTCCGACTATTTGCGCTTCGAGGCGCCAGCCTAGGCGGGGGCCGGATTAGTAGGGCAACATGAAATGCTCTATCAGGCCGCAGAACGTCCCCTGCGGGTGCGGTCGCCGATCCCCATGAGCAGGTGCTCGACGCTGATGTCCTCGTCCAGTTCATCCCAGTGTAGTCCGGTCCCGCGGCCACTGATCACGCCCCACGGAAGTTCACGGCCTTGTTCAAGACATAAGCCCCGTAGTAGGAAAAAAGCCGGGCTTATGTTAAAAAGAAACATTCGGCAATACAATCTAAGTATTTGGTTATCTTGCCATTTAATTATTTTATGGCCAACTAGCGGAGTGATGACTCGGTATGGGCAATTCGATCGTCAGCATCAATGGACAGAACTCTTCGACGGATGCGCTAAGCCCCAAGCAGTGGGAAGGGCTGGCCAAGGTAAGTGAATGGGCTTTTCATATCGATAGCCTGCTCACGCTTGCCAAGGACGTTTTGACCGAGTTGCCCGAGGCGGTGGACGAGGACAAGGTCATTGCCGCCTTCCGGCCCAAGCTGCTGGCGCTGCGGGAAACCGCCCAGGAAGCCCTGGACCTGCTGCACATCGATGACGCCGCGCATGCCAATGAGCGCGTGCAGGAAATGCTGCGTTCACTCAAGCGCGCCCAGCTCGATGTCGTAATGCCCGAACTGCTCGATACCCTGAGCGCCCTGCACGAAAGCGGCATGCTCAGCCGGGTACAGGTGCTGTTGCGCGCAAGCGCCGGCCTGCCCCAGGGCGAGTCACTCCAGGCCCTGGTCGACAAGGTCGGCGCGCTGCAGGCGCAGGCGCCTTACTGGATCGACACCGTCAAGCAGTTGATCACGGTCGTGGGGGATCAGGTCGTGGCCCTGAACCTGCCCGATAAGGTGGATGAGCTGCAGGAAGCTGCTGACCAGTGGCTCAAGATTGCCATGCGCGTGAAGGCCCTGGCCCAGGGCGATGCCGAGGACATGGCCGGCCGCATGAATGGCTTGCTGGATCAGGCAGACTACTGGAGCGCCCAGCTCGGCATCGTGCTCGGCACGCTCAAGGACATGGCGCCGGAAGCCATGCAGAGCCTGGACGTCGCGACTGTCATGGAACAGGTCAAGACCGCCTCTGCCGAGTGGCTCGCGATTGCCCAGGACGGCCAGACCCTGCTGATTGGCGATGCCCCGGATCTGGCCGAGCGAGTCCGCCGCATGCTGGCCGGGGTGCGTGCCGCCCATCTGGACGAAATGCTGCCGGATCTGATCAACATCGCCGGCGCCGTGCACCGTAGCGGTCTGCTCAAGCGCGCCAATACCGCCATCACCGCGATCCAGCCCTATATGCCTTCAGATGCCGAACTGCAGCGTTGGATCGATGAAGGCATGGTGCTGGCCACGCGCTATCAGCCGCAGGTAGGCATCGCCATGAACGCCCTGGCCCAGGCCCAGGATGAAATGAAGGGCATCGAGAACAAGACCGGTGGCTTCATGGGCCTGATGCGGATGATCTTTTCCAAGGATACCCAGTACGTGCTGCGTTTCCTGATCCGCTTCTTCTATAACGACCTGAAGATGCAGAAGAAGTAAGCGCTGAGACTGGAAATGAGCAGCCCCCGAAAGGGGGCTGTCTGGTTTAGCGGCCTGCCAGTTGCGGGTTCTTCGCCAGCCATTCCGCCGCGCGCCGGGCATGCGCTCTGGCGTCTTCGGGATCGGTGATCCAGGGTCTCGCAAGCTCCACCACTTCCTCCAGCGTGTTGGCGGCCACGGCACCACCGGCTTCCAGCAGGCCCCGCTTGAATGCGCTCTCCGGCATGGCCGGCCCAAGTATCAGCGGGCAGTTGGCCTCGATGGGCGAGACGAGATCCACTTCGCCGCCTGCCAGCGTCCCACCCGGAATGCAGAAGTTCGCGCAGGGGTAGAAAGCTTCAATCATGCCCGGCGTCTCTATGAAATAGACCCGGGTTTTCAGGGGCGCAAAGCTGGTTGCCAGCCGTCCATGACGGATGGTCTGCAGATGGTATTTCAGACTGTCACGATAGACGGGTTCAAACCGCTCCTCCCGGTCAGGCGCGATGATCATCAGCCCCATCTTGACGCGCATCAGCGCGCCGAAAAGTCGATAGGCAAGGGCATCCTCCCCCTCGTGCAGGTTGGCAAAGTAGCCGATCCAGCGCCTGGCATCTCGTTGCTCCTTGAATCGGCTGCAGAGGCCCTCAAGTCGTTGTTCCTGAGCTTGGTCCATAGATCCCCGTCAAAAAATTGATAGATTTCTTTTCATGCCAGCGGCAAGCAGGTACATTAGGATAACACGGGTACAGCTTCAACTGCTGGCGGGACCTTGCCCCCTGGCGGAAATCCGCTATATTTTGTGCAGTGTTTCACCATGACTCCTGGCAGCTCGGCTCGCTTGAGGCGAACCCGTGCCAGGGTGTTCCTGTGTCCTGAGGGCCTGATGCCCGTCAGGATATCGTCAAAAGGATTTTCATGTCTTCAGCAGCTCCCCTGCGCATCAAGGCAGACCGTTTCCTGTTTCCTGTGATTTTCCCTGTCTCCGCCGACATGGCCGCCCTGCGCGACGCCCTGCGCGAAAAGCTGGCCATGGCCGGGGACTTCCTGCGTAGCGCCAGTCTGGTACTGGATCTTGGCGAATGGCAGAGTGTCAATGCCCAGAGCTTTGCGACCCTCCTGCAGTTCATCGAGGCCGAGGGCCTGCACATCATTGGCTTGCGTAATGCCCCGGAAACGCTGGCGGCGCGGGCTCGGGCCCAGGGCATCACCCTGCTGCATGCCGCCCGCCAGGCCGAGCCGGAAGTGGCGCCCGAGCCGCAGGCGGCAGCGCCAGTGCCGGTCCAGGGCGCGCTTGTGCTCGAACAGCCAGTACGCTCTGGCCAGCAGGTTTATGCCCGGGGCCGGGATCTGGTTGCTTTGCAGGGCGTGAACATCGGCGCCGAAGTGCTCGCCGATGGCAACATCTTTGTATATGGCCGTCTCGCAGGGCGTGCCCTGGCCGGAGCTGTCGGCGATGCCGGGGCACGCATTTTCGCGACCCAACTCGCGTTGCCGCAGCTGATTTCCATTGCCGGCAACTTCATGCTTTCCGACCACCCGCTGGTGGGGCAGCATGAGGGCAAGAGCGTGAGTATCCGCTTGCAGTCGGAAGATCTTGTATTCGAACCTTTGGGGTATTGACAGTATGGCAAGAGTGATTGTTGTGACATCGGGAAAGGGTGGCGTCGGCAAGACGACCACCAGTGCTAACATAGCCTTTGAACTGGCGCGGCGGGGGCATCCGACCTGCGTGGTGGACTTTGACATCGGTTTGCGGAATCTCGATCTGGTGCTCGGTTGCGAGCGCCGGGTGGTCTATGACCTGGTGAACGTCCTGCAGGGCGAGGCGCGTCTGAGCCAGGCCCTGATCCGCGACAAGCGCGAGAAGAATCTGGCCATCCTGCCGGCCTCGCAGACCAAGAACAAGGATGTGCTGACCCTCGATGGTGTAGGGCGCATCATTGCCGAACTGGCCGAAGAGTTCAGCTACATCGTCTGCGATTCTCCCGCCGGCATCGAGCAGGGTGCCATGCACGCCATGTACTATGCCGATGACGCCTTCGTGGTCGTCAATCCGGAAGTTTCCTCCGTGCGCGATGCCGACCGCATGATCGGGCTGCTGACGGCAAAGTCGCGGCGGGCGCAGATGGGCGAGCCGCCAATCAAGGAATACCTGCTGGTGACCCGTTATCAGCCCAAGCGGGTGGCCGAAGGGGAGATGCTGTCGGCGGACGATATCATCGATACCCTGCGCATCAAGCTGCTGGGTGTCATCCCCGAATCCTCGGACGTGCTACAGGCCTCCAATTCCGGCGAACCGGTGGTGCAGAGCAAGAGCCAGGCCGGCGAGGCCTACAAGGACATCGTCGGGCGTTATCTCGGCGAAGACGTTCCCTTGCGTTTCATGAACGTCGAGGGCGGTTTCTTTTCCCGACTCTTCAAGTGGGGTAAGTGATGGGTATCCTCGATTTCATTTTCCAGAAGCCAAAGACGGCCACGGTGGCCAAGGAGCGCCTGCAGATCATCCTGGCGCATGAGCGCGGGGTGGGGGATCGTGCCATCGACGCCGACTTCATCCCGCGCATGCAGCAGGAAATCCTGGAGGTCGTGACGCGCTATCTGCCCATCAGCAAGGATGACGTGAATATCAATCTGGCACGCCAGGGGTCCGTGGAGATCTTCGAGCTGAATGTTTCCCTGAATGCCGCCGCGGAAGAGAAGGCCCGGTCCGGTCGCTGATCCCGGTGGCATGATGCATCAGTCAGCGCCCGGTAGCCTGCGCTAACCGAAAAAGGACCAGCTATGCTGCGCGTTCTCTTTGTCAGCTCTGAAATGATGCCCCTGTCAAAGACGGGTGGCCTGGGCGATGTGTCCTTCTCACTGCCGGCAGCGCTGCGGCGGCTTGGGCATGACGTTCGCGTGCTCACGCCTTTTTATGGTTCGGTGCTGCAGGCCGGGATCGGTACCGGAGACCTGGTGGCAGCTCTGCCGATGCCGGGCTTCTCGGAACCGGTGGAACTGCGCCTGTACGTCGATCCAAGGCATGGCGTGCCGATCTACCTGCTCAACTATCCCCCCTATTACCTGCGTTACGGCAATATCTACCAGGACCCTTTCGGCAAGGACTGGTCCGACAATGACCTGCGTTTTGCGCTGCTCTCCCGGATTGGTCAGGAGATAGCACAGGCGCGGGTCAGCGAGCTTGACTGGCGGCCGCAGGTGGTGCATGCCAATGACTGGCAGAGCGGATTGCTGCCTTATCTGCTGGAGCTCGAAGCGCGTGTGGGCGCGAGTCGCCCGGCGACACTGTTCACCGTGCACAACCTGGCCTATCAGGGCATCTTCCCGCCCTCTAGCGTGGCAAAACTGGGCCTGCCGCCAGCGGATTTCCACCCGCTGGGCACGGAGTACTACGGTCAGTTCTCCTTCATGAAAACCGCACTGCTCTACGCCGACCGGATCACGACCGTGAGCCCGACTTATGCCCGCGAAATTCAGACCAAGGCCTATGGCATGGGACTGGAAGGTCTGCTGCAGGCCCGATCAGGCGTGCTTTCCGGCATTCTCAACGGCATCGACGCCGAATACTGGAATCCGGCGCAGGATTCCAATCTGCCGGCCACTTACAGCGCGGCTGACCTGGCTGGCAAGCAGACCTGCAAGGCGGCCCTGCAGCAGGAAATGGGGCTGCCCGTCGATGCGAATCGCCTGCTGTTCGGATCAGTGGGCCGGCTGGTCACGCAAAAGGGGATGGATCTCGTTGCCGATGCCCTGCCTGCCATGCTGCGCGAATCCGGTGGACAGTTCGTGCTGCTGGGCAGTGGTGACCGCGAGCTTGAAAGTCGTTTCCAGGCCCTGGCTCAGGAGTACCCGGAGCAGGTTGCGGTCAGGCTGGGCTACGATGAGGGCCTGGCACACCGGATCGAAGCGGGGCTGGACCTCTTTCTCATGCCCTCGCGGTTCGAGCCCTGCGGCCTGAACCAGATGTACAGCCTTGCCTACGGCACATTGCCGCTGGTCCGGCGTACTGGCGGGCTGGCCGATACCGTGATCGACGCCAGTCCCGTGGCCCTGGCTGATGGGACCGCCAATGGTTTCGTTTTTGAGGATGCAAGTAGCGTCGCTCTGCTGGAGGCCTTTTCGCACGCCGTTTCGACTTACTCGAAACCCGATCTCTGGCGTCAGTTGCAACAGCGCGGGATGACCCAGGATTTCAGCTGGGATCGCGCGGCCCAGCAGTACGCGCATCTCTATAGCCAGATCATCCGCTTCTAGGCAGGCCCAAAGACGCTGTGCATTTCAGCGAAAACCGGCTATTTCTTGGAGGTCTGAACCAAGCCCAGGCACGCGAGCCTTGATGCGTTGTAGCAGAGGAGATGGTGCTGCATGGATAAGCCGGAGATTCTGCCACGTCTTGACCAGATCGACCCCGCATTTACCGGGGATATGGACAAGGCCGAGGCCCAGGACTGTCTTACCGACTTTCGCAGCCGCTTGCTGCATCTGCACGAACTGCTGTATGCCGACCGACGTTACGCTGTGCTGGTCATCCTGCAGGGCATGGACACCTCGGGCAAGGACGGCACCCTGCGTCACGTGCTTTCTGGCCTGAATCCCGTGGGCACCCGCGTCTTTTCCTTCAAGACGCCCAACGATGAGGAACGCGCTCATGACTACCTGTGGCGCGTTCATCGGAACGTGCCGCCCCGTGGCAGCATCGGTGTCTTCAACCGTTCGCATTATGAGGACGTGGTGATTACCTATGTGCACGGGCAGATCGATGAGGCCGAGCGTAATCAGCGACTCGAGCAGATCCGCAACTTTGAATCCTACCTGGTGCAGAACCGGATCGTGCTGCTGAAATTCTTCTTGCACATATCCCGCGAGGAGCAGGGCGAGCGGCTGGCCGCCCGGATACGCAATCCGGAAAAGATGTGGAAACTTTCCGCGTCCGATCTGTCCGAAAGGCCGCACTGGGACAAATATCAACTGGCGTATAATGAAGCCCTGCAGGCCACGCACACCGCGGATGCGCCGTGGATCATCGTGCCGGCCGACCGCAAGTGGTACCGAAACTGCGTGATCGCCCGTCAGCTGGCGCTGGCCCTGGAAAGTCTCGACCTGCGCTGGCCGGATGCCCCGGTACCCTGAGTGAGCGCCATGACGCTGGTCCGGATCGCGGCCTGCATGGGTATGAATCATTTTTTCAAGGGACTCGATGGATCACATGAATACCGCTTTCCTTCATAATATTTTCGGGATGATCCTGCTGCTGTTGATGAGCGCCACTGCCTTGCATGCAGAGACCACTCCCCAGGTGCAAACGCCGATGGTGCAAAAGGTCGCGCCCGTGACGCTGCCGCCGGTCGAGCCGGCCAAACCCTTGCCCTGGCCGGACCTGCAGGTACCTGCGGATGCCCATGGCAAGCCCTGGATCCTGATCGATACCCGTCAGCAGATTCTGGAGATACGCCGAGACAGGGCACTGCTCAAACGGTTTGGCTATGTGGCGATAGGGCGTGGTGGCGCTGCGCCATTGCGTCGAATGGGGGATGGAAAAACCCCGCTGGGTACCTATCATATCGCCTGGATCAACGATGACAGCCGCTTCCACATCTTCTTCGGTCTGGATTTTCCGAATGGTGCCGATCTGGCGCGTGCCTACCAGAACAGCATGATCAACCGGGAGGTCTATGGCCGCAACATGATGCGGGTTGAAAGGGGGATGGCTCCGATGCAGAATACGGCACTTGGTGGGTCGATCGGGATTCATGGTCTGGGGCCACGCGATGTCAATCTCCACCGCCGCTATAACTGGACGGATGGCTGCATTGCCCTGGACAATGAGGAAGTCGAGGAACTTGCCAGCTGGGTCGAGATCGGAACCACCGTCGTTATCCGATGAAGGGTTGATATGCTATTGACCCTATTTGCAGTATCTTCATTGATTCAGACCTTTGGCGGATGTCAGAATCAAAGGCTGGAAAGAGGAAGGCTGTGCGCCTACACTCAACTTGCTGCTAACACATAAGGAGAAATACCATGAGGAAAATGCTGGTAAATGGGTTGAAACTGTCTGCTATCCTCCTGCCCATGGGACTGGCCGCATGCGCATCGACGGGTGATCTGCGCCGCGTCGAAGCCACTGCCAATACCGCCAAGACCACGGCGGAGCAGGCCAACCAGACCGCCAACACCGCCCAGTCCACTGCCAACGAGGCACTGAACCGCGCCAACACCGCCCAGACCACTGCCAATGACGCAGTGAACCGGGTCAACCAGATTCAGCAGCAGATGGCTTCCCAGCCGCAGCCCCAGATGGGTGGCAACATGGGTGGCAGCATGGGCGGCGGTTCCGAAGGCAGCTTCGACCGCTCCATGCGCAAGTAAGCCGCTTACAACGGCAAAAGCCCCGCAGATTCTGCGGGGCTTTTTTGTGCCTTGGGTCCGGCAGGCGGGCCCGAAGGCCCGCGCGCCTCAGCCTTTCCTGTCCTTCACGATGGACTGGCCGGTTTTCTGGTTGCCGCCCAGCGGGGCCATGACCTGGGCCGTTACCTCCAGATTGGTGTTGATGCGACGGCTGGCTTTCAGCGCCTCTGCACGATTACTGTAGGGACCTGAGAGGACCTGATAGGCGCCGCCATCCTGAGTGGCCATCGCCGGGATCGGCGGGCCCAGGTGCCTGAGCATGGCGGCAAGCCTGTAAGCGTTTTCCTGATTATCCAGGCCCCCCACCTTGATGAACCACTTGCCGGTCACCTCCGCCAGACTCGGCTCATGCGCGTCATCCCGCTTGGCCAGATTGGGAGAGGGTTCGAGCTGGTTCAGGGCCAGCAATTCCTCGTCAATGGACGGCGTATTGACGGAGACCGTCATGGGTATGCCGATATGGCGGGAAGCAACTTCCGTTGCCTTGTCCCAGTTCACCACCTTGCGGTCCTTGGCGGCATCCAGAATGATGTTCACCATCGGCGTGAGATTGACGCCCTTCTTCGCGTCTTCTTCTAGTGGCTGATGTGTTTCCAGGTAGATCTTGTCACCCAGCCAGCCCGCCTTGTAGGGGTGATTGATGATGCGTACCGGTGTACCCACCGGGATATCCTTGAACAAGCCCTCGATGTCCTCTGGATAGAGCTGGATGCAACCATGGCTGATCCGCCGGCCAATGCCGAAGGGCTTGTTGGTACCGTGGATGAGATAGCCCGGGATGCCCAGTGGCATGGCATAGTTGCCCAGCGGATTATCGGGCCCGGCCGGTACGACGCGGGGCAGGGGATCACCCTTCTCGGCATGCTCTTTCTGGATGGACTGCGGCACGTACCATTTGGGATTGGCCCGCTTGGAGGCCACCTTGGTTTCGCCAAGCGGCGTCGACCACCCCTCGCGGCCGATCCCGACCGGGTGGGTGACGACCACCGGAGTCTGCCCGGCCTTGGCCTTCGGGAAGAAATAGAGCCGCATCTCGGCTATGTTGAGCACGATGCCCTGGCGTTTCCCCTCGGGCAGGATGAACTGGGTTGGCAGCAGGATCCGGGTCCCAGGCTTGGGCAGCCAGGGATCGACACCGGGGTTGGCCTTGACGATTTCGTCGTAGCCCAGATCGTAGCTGCGGGCGATATCGAGCAGGGTGTCCTTCTCGCGGGTGATGATGATCTGCGGCTTGCCAACGACGTCCTCGCCTGCCGGTGGCAAGGCAAAGGTTTCGGCATCAGCGGGTACGGCAGCCAGTGTGGCAAGCGTCAGACTGCAGGCTATCGACAATCGTATTGAAAGTGAAAGTTTCTGTCCGAGCAACGTATGTTCCTTTTCAGTGATCTTGTGGAGATGCGTGATAACGCAAGACCCTTCCTCAAGGCGTGGCTTAACAGCTCTTCTACCTGGGTATTTGTTAGACGAAGGCGGAAAACACGGACGTATATTGGAACAAATGGGTCTCGTTTTCCAGCGGACCAATTTCCCCAAGCCCGTAGGATCCGATCAAAGGCGTATGTGAATAGTAATCCTTATATAGTTCAAGATCCCGATTCTTGCCAGCATGAAACTCAGGACCCCGCCCAAAGGATGCAAACAGAAAGGCAAAGGCTGGCTCCGGGAGGCGGGCCTGCAGCAGTTCCAGTCCGCTACGGGTATCCCGCTCAGCCACAACCGGGTCCCGCAGGACGAAATAGATACCCTGGCCGGATTCCACGGGTTCACTCAGTTCCAGGCGTTGATCCGCAGGATCGGTCCGGGTGATGTGCAGCAACCGAAAGCGGCCGTTCTGCAAGGTGCCAGCCTCGTCCAAAGGGCAGGCCAGCATCAGATGGTGCAATGGGATCTTCTCGGATTCCCGGGCACTGTAAGGCAGACAGCGGGCCAGCCATTCAAGTGCCGGGCGCCCGTCGAGCGCGAGAATCCGGCTACCCTCACTCCGGCTCACGTGCAGCAGGGGTGTGAGCTGACGAAGTCCGCGTGACAATACCGTGCCGGAATCGCTGATGCCGCTGATCAGGGCCTGTATGCGTCCTGATGCGGTACTGCGGATACCGCTCCAGGCCCGCCCGCCACGCAGGCCGGGACTGGTCAGCATGCCGATGCGTGGATGGCCCTGTTGCAGCCATCCCCAGTCACAGGCATCCGCCGTGGCGAAACTGAGCTGGGTCTCGCCATCGCTGCCGGTCTGCGGTGGATCGAGGCGGTAGGGATCCGTAAACACCATGACCGCACAGCCAGCCTGATCCAGGATGGCGCCTGCCTCGGTGAGCACCCCGCGGCAGTTCGCGCCCAGGATCCGGGTACAGCTTGCCCGACGCGCACAGCTGCGCAGGGTGGCATCCAGCATGGGCAGGAAATCCGGGGTGAGCAAGAGCAGGATGCTGTTCGCCTGGCGCTCGCCGAGTTTTTCCAGAGCTTCCTCAAGCGCTGCCAGGGCCAGGGATGGGCTGGCATGCTGGCTCGCGCGCAGCCCGGTGGCCACCTTGCCCTTCATGGTTTGGGCTTACCGGCAAGCGGCTTGTCAGGCCAGTCACAAAGATCCTGAACCGGGCACTGTCCGCATTTGGGTGTCCGGGCCATGCAGGTATATCGGCCGTGGAGAATGAGCAGATGATGGCCATCCTTCAGGTAAGCCGGTGGCACACGCTCCAGCAGGCCCTTTTCCACGGCCCGCGGCGTCTTGCCGGGTGCCAGCCCGGTGCGGTTGGACACCCGGAAGATATGGGTATCCACCGCCATGGCCAGTTCGCCGAAAGCGGTGTTCAGAATGACATTGGCAGTCTTGCGGCCCACACCAGGCAGGGCTTCCAGCGCCTCGCGGCTGCGTGGCACCTCGCCCTGATGCTCGGCCAGCAGGATTTCGGCCGCCCGGACCATGTGGGCGGCCTTGGTATTGTATAGCCCGACCGTACGAATGTACTCGCGTACACCATCCACCCCGAGCTGCGCGATGGCTGCCGGCGTATTGGCCACGGGAAAAAGCCTTGCCGTGGCCTTGTTCACGGATTTGTCGGTGGTATGCGCCGACAGAGCGACGGCCACCAGCAGTTCATAGGGGGTGCTGTAATTGAGCTCGGTCTTAGGCGAGGGAATGGCGGCGGCGAGCCGGGCGAAAAAGGTTTCGATCTTCTGGGTTTGCATGATCTTGCGTGGCCAGATCCGGGATCTGGCCAGCTCGCGGGCAGGTGATCAGACGTGACGGTAGCGACCGATTTCGCCAGGGGCGGGGCGGGGGTTGGCTTCAGCCTCCTTGGCCATCTCTTCGAGCCAGTGATGATGCTCCTCTTCGAGCTTGTGCATCTCGTCAGGGCTCAGGCGCGGCAGGATGTTGTTGTTGATGAACTCGCCGAGATCCACCAATGTGATGGCCCAGTAATAATCATTCAGATGGAAATTGTGATGGGCATGGGTGCCATAGGGGTAATGCGCAAATTCCGGTGCCTTGGCCATCTTCAGATCGGGGTTGTTCATCACGTAATTCTTGGCCCAGTCGTACCAGCGCTTGTAGTACTTTTCCTGAACCGCCAGGCTCCAGTTCTGTGCTTCGAAATAGGCGAAGACCGAAATGCGGCCGGCCTTGCCGGAAAACGGAAAATGTCCAGACATCTCACTCACTCCCAGATAAAAGCGTATTTTGAAGGGCCACGCGACCCGGGGGCAAATGCGTGGCAGTTGCTGACTTTACCCGAAAAGCCCGTGGCTACCAAGCACGGGCAGGCCGGATCAGTCGGCCGCCAGGGCGGCATCCGGTGCCCGGTTGCTGGCAGGCTGAACGACGGGACGCTGTTTCGCCCGCTGATCCAGATAGTTTTTCAGCGCGATCATCAGGCCAAGGCCGATGAAGGCCCCGGGCGGCAGGATCATGAACAGGAAGCCATCGAAGTTGGGGATGATGGTCATTTCCAGCCATTGCGCCCCCTGACCGAAGAAGGTGTGCGCGCCGGACAGCAGGGTGCCTTTGCCGAGGATCTCGCGCATCCCGCCAAGCACGAAGAGCGCCAGGGTAAAGCCAATGCCCATCATCAGCCCATCCAGCGCTGCCTTGCCTGGCGCATGTTTCGAGGCAAAGGCCTCGGCGCGCCCGAGCACGAAACAGTTGGTGACAATCAGCGGAATGAAGATGCCAAGCACCTTGTGCAGCTCATGCACATAGGCGTTCATGCTCAGATCGATGATGGTGGTAAAGGCGGCGATGATGAGGATGAAGGCCGGGACCCGGATCTCCGGGCTGACGAGATCGCGCACCAGGGATACCGAAGCATTGGAAGCAACCACCACGAGTGTGGTAGCCAGGCCCATGCCAATACCGTTGACCGCGCTGGTAGTGACCGCCATGGTCGGACACATGCCCAGCAACTGCACCAGAGCGGGGTTGTTGCTCCAGAGTCCGTTTTTCACAATCTCCGAATAGGTCGTGTCACTCATGCTTGCTCCAGTCTCTGCCTGCTTTCATGTGCTGGCCTGCGCGCTGTCAGCGGGCGCGCTAAACAGCCTGTTGCGGTTGGCCTGAAAGAATTCGAGGGCCTTTCTGACGGCGCCGACCACCGCGCGCGGCGTGATGGTGGCGCCGGTGAACTGGTCGAAGACGCCGCCGTCCTTGCGCACGGCCCACTGCTCGGCAGGCGGGTTGCCCAGGGACTTGCCGTTGAAGGAGAGAATCCAGGGTGAGCGTTCGATCTCGATGGGATCACCCAGCCCGGGCGTTTCCTTGTGTGACAGCACCCGCACCCCGGCCACCCTGCCATCCGCATAGATGCCGATCAAAAGAGTGATGTTACCGGAATATCCATTGGGGGCAATGGCCTGGAAGGCCACGCCGACCGGTTTGCCATCCTTGCGGGCACGATAGACCGTCACCGGATCCTGGCTGCCGAGCAGCGCCGGGCTACGCACGCTGATGCTGTCTTTCAAGAAGGTATTGTCATAGCTCGACGCCGGCATGACGGCCTGCAGGCGTTCCTGCAGGAGCTGCTGCTCGTTTGCGTTCACCCGCCCCTTGGTCTGCAGATAGGTAAATGCCAGCAGGGCAGTGGTGATGATGGCGAATGCTGCGAGCGCTCCCCCCATGCGCGCGGCGTGTTTCCAGATCAATGCGCCGGCCCCCCATTATCGTGGCCATAGACCGTCGGCCGCGTGTAGTAGTCGATCATGGGCACCGCCATGTTGATCAGCAGGACCGCGAAGGCCACGCCATCAGGATAGCCGCCCCAGGTGCGGATGATATAGGTCAACGCGCCAATGGCTGCGGCATAGATTAACAGGCCGCGGGGCGTGGTGGGCGAGCTCACCGGGTCGGTGGCAATGAAGAAGGCACCGAGCATGAGACCGCCACCAAAGAGGTGGAAGAAGGGGCCTGCGTAGGTTTCGGGTGCATACAGATGAAACAGGAGCGCCAACAGGGCGGTACTGCCCAGCATCGCCACCGGTATATGCCAACTGATCACCCGCTTTTGCAGCATCCAGAGCCCACCGAGCAGGAAAGCGAACGCCACCCATTCATTGCCACTGCCAGAAAACGTGCCGAACAGGCCGGGATGACTGGAGACGATCTCGCTCAGGGCATGATGGCGGCCAAGCTCGGTCTTGACGAAATCGAGCACGGTGGCCTGACTGATGCCGTCGAGCACCTGCCCGCCACCGAAGATGATGGCCAGGCTATCCGCAAAGCTCAGGGCATGGGGACTGCCAAGCGGCGCCACGGCGGGCCACTGGGTCAGGTAGCGGGGAAAGGAGATCAGCAGGACGACATAGCCGACCATGGCGGGATTGAATGGATTGTAACCCAGGCCGCCATAAAGCTGTTTGGCGAGCACGATGGCAAAGAGTACGCCAAGCACCGTGATCCACCAGGGGACGATGGCGGGAATGCTCAGGGCCAGCAGCAGGCCAGTGACGATGGCGCTGTAATCCCCCAGAAATCTGCCCACCGGCCGTTTGCGTGCACGCAGCATGAGGGCTTCGGCCAGCAGGGCGGTCGCGCTGGCCAGAATCAACTGGATCGGGACTACCCAGCCAAAGAGAAAGGTGGCCACGAGAATGCCTGGCAGTAGGGCATAGATGACCCGGCGCATCACTTGCGCCACACTGCTACCGCCGTGTATATGCGGAGAACTGGGGGTGCTCAGCGGCATCGAAAGATTTCGCTGGAGCGGGGGTGTCCTGCTGGCATGTATTTATTCCGCTGTCTTTGGTTTTTCTTCTGCCGTTGTCGCACTGATCTGGCTTGCTCGGCGGGCGGCCAGGGCCGTATCCAGCTTGGCCTGTTGCTCGGGCGTCAGTGCCTTTTTCGCGGGTTTTGCCCCCGGTTCAACAGTCTGCGCAGGCTGGGCGTCTGCAGGCGCCGCCGCGCTACTTTCGCCATTTTCCTTGCTGGCCTTGGCACGCGCCATCGCTGCCATCTTCTCGGCGCGTTTGGCCTCGGCTTCGGCCTTTTCCCGCGCCAGCCGCGCCAGCCTGGCCTCATTGCGCCGCCTGGCCAGGTCCGCCTTGTCGCGCTCGCGTTCCTGGGCCGCGATCTCCTGCTTGGCATGACGATAATAGTGTACCAGCGGGATTTCCGAGGGACAGACATAGGCACAGGCGCCGCATTCGATACAGTCGAACACCTGGTATTCCTGTGTCTTCTCGAAGTTTCCGGCGCGTGCAAACCAGTAAAGCTCATGCGGCATCAGCCGGGCAGGGCAGACATCGACACAGGCGGCGCAGCGGATGCAGGGCATGGCCTCCGCTGCCGGCTGGTTTTGTTCTGGCGCCATGACCAGCACGCAGTTGCTTGCCTTGATCACTGGAATGTCGGTGCGGTGCAGGGCCACGCCCATCAGCGGTCCGCCCATGAGCACGCGATCGATCGGCAGTGGCGATCCGCCGGCAGCCTGGATGAGCTGTTCCATGGGCAGGCCCAGTGGCACCTCGAAATTGCGTGGTTCGCGGACGCTGCCGGTGACGGTCACGATACGCGAGATCATCGGCTCGCCATCGATCACGGCGCGCTTGCTGGCAAAGGCGGTACCGACATTGACGCAGACCACGCCAATGTCGATGGAATGACCGCCGGCTGGCACCTGCCGGCCGGTCAGGATCTCGATGAGCTGCTTCGCGCCGCCGCTGGGATAGAGGGTCGGTACTGCGACGACCTGCACCTTGGCCCGGTTTGCCGCAGCCGCGCGCATGGCCTCAAGTGCCTGCGGCTTGTTGTCCTCGATGCCCACCAGGCAATGCTGGCTGCCCAGGGCATGCATCATGATCTCGGCGCCGGCGAGGATTTCCTCGCCATGCTCGCGCATCAGAAGATCATCACAGGTGATGTAGGGTTCGCATTCCGCGCCATTGAGGATCAGCACGGGTGCGGCATGCTCGCCGGGATTGAGCTTGACCGCCGTGGGAAAGCTGGCGCCCCCCAGCCCGACGATGCCGGCATTGCGGATCAGGGTGCGCAGTGCGGCCGGGTCCATCTGCCGGAAATCCGGCTGCGATTCGCGCTCTATCCAGCGGTCCTCGCCATCCGCCTGCAGGATGATCGCCGTCTGGGGCAAGCCGGCAGGATGGGGAACCGGGGCCATGCCGATGCTGATGATGGTGCCCGAGGTGGGTGCATGCAGGGCTGCGCTGACGTAGCCCACCGGCTTGGCCAGCAACTGGCCCTTGAGCACGTGCTCGCCGACCTGTACCACGGGCTCCGAGGCCTGGCCGATATGCTGCTGCAAGGGCAGCACCAGCAGGCCCTCGGCACGCAAGGACTGAATCGGGCTGCTCGCACTCTCGGCCTTGTGCTCGGCCGGATGAATGCCGCCATGGAAACGGTGCAGATGATCGACCCGCCAGACCGGGGATGATGGCTTCCCGGCATTGGGGCTGCTCTCCGGCGAAGACTTCCGGTTCAGGAAGGAAAACATGCTCAGGAAACCTTGCGCAGCGGGATGACGGGATAGCTCCTGGTCTGCTGCGGGTTGCCCCAGCGCCAGTCAGTCAGGGTCTCGGGGCTAACCTCCAGCGTGATGCAGTCAACCGGGCAGGGTTCCAGGCATAGCTCGCAGCCGGTGCATTCGCGGGCCAGCACCGTGTGCATCTGCTTGGCCGCGCCCACGATGGCATCCACCGGACAGGCCTGGATGCAAAGCGTGCAGCCAATGCAGCGGTTCTCATCGATCACCGCAACGGACGGCGGCTTGGGTTCCTGGGCCAGATCCTTGGGCTCGACACCCAGCAGGTCGGCGATGCTGCGCATGGTGGTTTGGCCACCGGGCACGCAGTGATTGACATCCGCGCTGCCCTGGGCGACTGCCTCGGCGTAGGGTTTGCATCCAGGGTAGCCACATTGGCCGCACTGGGTCTGCGGCAGCAGGGCGTCGATCTTCTCGACCAGGGGATCGGCGTCCACGCGGAATCGGACCGCTGCGTACCCAAGCAGCAGCCCGAAGGCGAGGGCCATGATGCCAAGACTGAGAATGGCGCTGATCATGCTATATTAGACTATCAGATGATATTAAGATTCAAGGGTTTCAAAGCCGCACCAGCCCCGAGAATCCCATGAAGGCGAGAGCCATCAGGCCGGCAGTCACGAGCGCAATGGCTGAACCACGGAAAACGACTGGCACGTCAGCCGCTTCGATGCGTTCACGCATGCCGGCGAAAAGAATCATCACCAGGGAAAATCCAAGGGCTGCGCCAAAGCCGAATACCGCGCTTTCAAGGAAGCTCATCTTGTCCTGCACCAGCAGCAGGGCCACGCCCAGCACGGCACAGTTGGTGGTGATCAGGGGCAGGAAGATGCCAAGTAGCTGATAGAGCACCGGACTGGTCTTGTGCACCACCATCTCGGTGAGCTGCACCAGCGCGGCAATGACCAGGATGAAGGCGATGGTGCGTAGATAGACCAGATCCAGCGGTTGCAGGATGAAATGCTCGATCAGCCAACTCGAGACTGCCGATAGCGTCAGTACGAAGGTGGTGGCCAGCGCCATGCCAATGGCGGTTTCCAGGCGTTTGGAGACGCCGAGAAAGGGACACAGGCCAAGAAATTTCACCAGCACGAAGTTGTTCACGAAAACCGTGCTGACCAGAATTGCCAAGTACCCGCCCATGCGATCTCCGCGACTGTGCCTGTCTGCCGGGCAAGGCGAGGGCGCAGGCGCGCTCAGCCCGGCATCCTGAATGCTTATTGACGAAATACTAAGGCATCATGCCAGCCAAGACAAGTTTAAGACCCTGATGCCTGATTTTAACTTCTTGTTTGGAAAAATTATTTGATGCGCATGCCGGGCTTCGCGCCACTGTCGGGACTGAGCAGGAAGGGGCCACCTTCCTCATCGCTGGCTGCCAGCACCATCCCTTCCGAGAGCCCGAACTTCATCTTGCGGGGCGCCAGATTGGCCACCATCACCGTCAGGCGTCCGACCAGATCCTGGGGCGCGTAGGCCTTCTTAATGCCGGCAAAGACATTGCGGGTTTCGCCACCGAGATCGAGCGTCAGTTGCAGCAGCTTGTCGGCGCCCTCGACCGCGTTGGCGGCTGCAATGCGCGCCACGCGCAGGTCGATCTTGCTGAAATCCTCGATGCCGATGGTGTCGGCAATGGGTGCCATGACTGGCTTGGCGGGGGTAGGGGCGAGTTCCTGCTTGGCATCTTCGAGCATGAGTTTGATCCTGTCCATTTCCAGGCGCTGCATGAGGTGTTCGTAAGAATTGATCCGGTGATCCAGTAGGGGCGAATCCAGACGTTCCCAGTCAGTTTGGTGGTCGTTGAGAAAGACGCCGGCGCGTTCCGCCAGTACCGGCAGCACCGGGGCCAGATAGCTCACCAGCACCCGGAATGCATTGAGCGTGACGGTACAGACCTGCTGCAACGCATCGCTCTGCGCCGGGTCCTTCGCCAGCACCCAGGGTGCGGCCTGATCCACGTACTGATTGACGCGGTCGGCCAGTGCCATGATCTCGCGCATGGCCCTGCCAAACTCGCGGCCGCTGTAATGTTCGCCGATCCGCTCCCGGGCGGCGACCAGATCCCTGTAAAGGGCCTCATCCGCACCTAGCGTTGCCGCAAGCCGGCCTTCGAAGCGCTTGTTGATGAAACCCGCCGCGCGCGAGGCGAGATTAACCACCTTGCCCACCAGATCGCTGTTGACGCGCAGGGCGAAGTCCTCGAGGTTGAGGTCGATGTCCTCGACTCTTGGGCTGATCTTGGTGGCGTAGTAGTAGCGCAGGTATTCGGGATTCAGGTGGCGCGCAAAGGTCGCGGCATTGATGAAGGTGCCGCGCGATTTGCTCATCTTGGCGCCATCCACGGTCAGGAACCCATGCACGAAGATGCCGCTTGGAAGCTTGTAACCCGCACCTTCAAGCATGGCCGGCCAGAACAGGGTATGAAAGTAGACGATATCCTTGCCGATGAAGTGGTAGATCTCGGCCCCGCCCGCGTCCACCGGCTTTTTCCAGTAGTCGTCGAAATCCCGGCCATGCTCGGCGCACCAGTGTTTGGTGGCGGCCATGTAGCCGACCGGGGCGTCGAGCCAGACATAGAAGTACTTGCCGGATGCGTCAGGGATCTCGAAACCGAAGTAGGGCGCGTCGCGGGAGATGTCCCAGTCCTGCAGGCCGGCCTCGAACCACTCCTGGAGCTTGTTGGTGACTTCATCGGGCAGGCGGCCGCTATGCACCCAGTCCTTCAGAAAGTCGCGAAAATGGTCGAGCTTGAAGAAGTAGTGTTCGGAAGGCCGTAGCTCGGGGGTGGCGCCGGACAGGGCGGAACGGGCATTGAGCAGTTCCGTGGGGCTGTAGGTGGCACCGCAGACCTCGCAGGAGTCGCCGTACTGGTCCTCGGCCTTGCATCGCGGGCACTGGCCGCGGATGAAGCGATCCGGCAGGAACATGCCCTTGAGGGGATCATAGGCCTGTTCGATGGTGCGGACCTCTATGTGCCCGGCGGCCTTGAGCGCGCGATAGATGCTCCCGGCCAGCTCGCGGTTTTCCGGGGAGTGGGTGGTGTAATAAAGGTCAAAACCGATGCCAAAGGCGGCAAAATCACGGCAGTGTTCGGCATGGACCCGGCTGACCAATTCCTCGGGCGAAATGCCCTCGTTCTGCGCCCGGATCATCACCGGCGTGCCGTGGGTGTCATCGGCGCACATATAGATGCAGTCATGGCCGCGCAGCTTGTGATAGCGCACCCAGATATCGGTCTGGATGTATTCAACCAGATGGCCGAGATGGATGCTGCCGTTGGCGTAGGGCAGGGCGCTGGTGACGAGCATTGTGCGGGCGTTTTTCATGGCGCGTACATTAGCAGTAGCCGACCAAGCTTGGCAATCCGGGGTACTCAGGCCGGCTTGGCGCGCAGGAATCCGGCCGCCTCCCGCAGGAATGCTTCCTTGCTGCGCTGGCTCTGGTGAGCCGGCACCGAGCTACGCACCTCGATGCTGGTGGTGCTGACGCCAAGGTCCACGATGGCCACTTCCGGTGGCTGCCAGCCGATCTGCTTGGCCGGGCGCAGGGGCCCGGCCTGATCCTGAGCGCTCGCGCTGTGCTGGGTGGGCAATGGCACGATCTCGGCATCATCGTCCTGGCCGCCGCAGAAATGGGTCCTGGCCAGATCATTGAGTCTGTTCAGGGTCGCTTCCGTGTCCAGGCTGACATCGATATCGAAGCGAAACACCAGGCGTACCCACTCGTCAGGTTCGGTTTTCAGAAGTCCTGCGGTGATGACGATGCCATTGGGCACGCGCAGGATCTGACCGCTGTCGAGACGCAGTTCGGTATAGAAGAGATTGATGTCACGGATGATCCCGCTGTAGCCCTGGGGACGGGTGCTGTGCGGATAGGACTCCATGAAGATCGGCAACTGTCCCGCAATGAGCTGGATGTGGTCACCGAGGTCGAAGGGGCGGAACAGGGCGATGGCAAGGCCGCCGAAGAAATTGGCAAAGAAGGACTGTCCCGCAACACCGAGCATGACGGAGATCAGGGTGCCGCCAACGACGAAGCCGCTCAGGGTGCCGCCCACGGCGAAGATGGTGATCAGCACCAGTCCGGCATAGAGCAGCAGGCGGATGATATAGATCCCGGTGACCGTATCGCGCCAGGACAGGGAACGGTTCCTGGCGGTCTGTCCGTTCATGACCCGGGACAGGGTGTCGGCCCGTTCCGCGGCGAGGGCGCCTTCGATGTGCTTGATGATGCGCAACCCGATCGCGATCACGATCAGGGCGCGGGCCAGCGTCGCCCAGGCGCTGGGTATTTTATAGTGCTGTTCGACGATGGCGAGTATCAGGATCAGAAGGATTGCCGTGGCTGCCCAGACAATACTGGACAGGGGCAACCTTGCGAGTAACCTGTGAAGCCACTGTTTCATGCCGTATTCCCTTGCTTCAATCAGTCCATGAAGGCCGCGCGGCCGGGAGCAGCTTACGAGGGATTGTAGGGGTTCGGAGAGGATAAGCAAGACGCCAAAAGCGCCGGTGGGAGACTGCAGGGACATGCCTGGCTCCCAACCATTGCGGCTTTTGGCCCATGTCGTTGCCAAGCAGGTGCTGATAGCTTGCAAGCTAAATTGTAAGTTCGGCAAAGCCGGGTTCAACCTGCTTGAGGAAGGGGCATGCGCATCGCCCTGATCAGTACGCCTTATCTTGCCTGTCCGCCTGCCAACTATGGTGGTACCGAGCTCATCATTCATCAGCTCGCGGATGCCTATGTCAAGCGTGGGCACGAGGTGCTGCTGTATGCCACGGCAGACAGCCGGACCCGCGCCACACTGAAGCACTGTTTCGACCAGCCGGTCTGGCCACCGGATCCATTGATCGGCATGGAGCATGTCACCTTTGCCATTCAGGACATTTTGAAACAGGCGGTTCCGGTCGATGTCGTGCATGGGCACGACCCCGTCTCGATGCTGATGAGCCCTTTGCTGGCCGGCATACCCTTTGTCTATACGGTGCATCACGCGCGCGAAGACCATCTCTCGCAGATCTACCAGCGCCATTCGCAGGTCCGGTTTGTGTTCATCAGCGAGCGTCAGCGCGCCCTGGAGCTGCCACTGCCAAATAGCAGTGTGATCTACCACGGCTTGTCTCCCGAGGCCTATCCATTCTCGCCGGAAGTGGGCGATTATCTGGTTTTCCTCGGTCGCTTTGCCCCCTACAAGGGGCCCCTGGAAGCCATCGCAGTAGCCCGAAAGGCGGGTTTGCCGCTGTGCATGGGTGGGCGCCTGCATCGGGAAGACCTCGCGCGTGACGATGCAGGATTTCTTCAGGCGCTGGAGGAGGGACTGCGTCAGCCAGGAGTGGCGTATCTGGGAGCGGTCGGCCACGCACGCAAGGTGGAGTTGCTCTCACACGCTCGGGCCCTGCTGTTTCCCGTTCGCTGGGAGGAACCCTTCGGATTGGTGATGATCGAATCCATGTTGTGCGGTACGCCGGTGCTCGCCTTTGAACATGGCAGCGTCCCGGAGCTGATCGAGGATGGCGTGACCGGCTTTATCGTCAGGGATGAAGCGGAGATGCTCGCCCGCTTGCAGGATGTGCCGGGACTGGATCGGGCCCGAATCCGGGACGAGGCAGTCCGGCGCTTCTCTGGGGGGCGCATGGCCGAGGAGTACCTGGCGCTGTATGCGTCCATGCTGGCACGAAGGGGGACAAGCCATGAAGTCTCGGAATCCCGGTTCGCCTGATCCGGCCCGGCAGGCTCTGGAAGCGTTCGAAGCGGCCGGGGGCCTACGGCCCATCCCGCCTGAAGCCGTGTTTGGCTGGGTGCCGCCGGCCAGAGGGCCGGATGTAGGTACTGGACGCAAGCTGGTGCTCAAGCGGGGTGCCATGTTCGCGGTCGTCAATGGCCGTGGCAATGTCGTGCCGCCCGGCGCGGCCGAACTCGGCTTGTTCTACCAGGATACGCGCTATCTGAGTTACTACGAACTCAGGCTTCCCAGCGAATCCTGCTCCGAACTGTCCAGCAACGTGTCCACGCATTACGTGAGCCAGATAGACCTGTCGCTTTACGAGGGGTTTGAGACGGAAGACGTCTGGGAGGCCGGTCGTGCCCATAATTTCCTGCATCTGCAAAGGCGCCAGGTCATCACTGATGTCTTCGTCGATGAGATCCGGCTGATCAATTACCTGCCCTATCGGGTCCGGCTCTGGCTGGAAGTCTGGTTCACCGCCGACTTTGCGGACCTCTTCGAGGCGCGGGGTTTCGAGCGGGAAGCGCGTGGCCAGTATTTCGCGCCATGCGTGGATGGCAGGCAGGTCCGGCTGACTTACCAGGGGAAGGATGCGCAATATTACCAGACGCTGCTGTCCTTTTCACCGCAGCCAGTGCTGCTGGACGGCCAGCACGCGCGCTGGGAGCTCAGCCTGGAGCCCTCGCAGGAAATTGATCTGGAAATTACTGTGGTGCCCGGACATGGGCCCGATCTGACACTTGCTTTGCCGCAGCCGATGAAGTTCTCCGACCGTGAACGCCGGGTGGCCGCTGATTATCAATTCTGGGAGCGGGAGTGTACTCATGTCGAGACCGCCGACAAGGTGTTCGATTCCGCCCTGTTGCAGGCCCGCGCGGATCTCAAGGCCCTGATCCTCGAGCAGGGTGACCTGCGTATCATTGCTGCCGGCGTGCCCTGGTATGTGGCGCCATTTGGACGCGATGCCCTGATTACCGCCTTCCAGTCGCTGATGGTCAATCCCGGGCTGGCGCGCGATTCACTCCGATTCCTGGCACATTATCAGGGCCAGGTGGTCGATGATTTCCGGGCGGAGGCGCCCGGCAAGATCATGCACGAGATGCGTTCTGGCGAGCTTGCGCGCATCGGCCAGATACGCCATACCCCTTACTATGGCACCGTGGACGCCACCCCGCTCTTCATCATTCTGCTGGAAGAATACTGGCGCTGGACCCATGATTCGGACAGCGTGCGCGACCTGCTGCCGGCCGCCATTCGAGCCGCGGAGTGGCTGATCAGTACCGAAGCCTGGGGCGGTGACCCGGATGGCGACGGTTTCATCGAATATCAGGGGGGTGCCGGGGCCTTTGGACTGCTCAACCAGGGCTGGAAGGATTCGCATGACGGCGTGCCCTGGCCGGATTACCGGCTGGCGGAACCACCGATTGCGCTGGTGGAGGTGCAGGGTTATGTCGCTGATGCCTATCAGCGGCTTGCGAACCTGCTTCGCGCATTTGGTGGCGATCCCAGTGGCGTAGCTTCATGGGAAACGCGTGCCAAACGGTTGCGTGAACGCATCGAGGAACATTTCTGGCTGCCGGATCAGAAAAGCTATGCGCTGGCGCTGGATGGCCGCAAGCGGCCTGTCCCGACCCTGACCTCCAATCCCGGGCATCTGCTGTTCAGCCGTGTCATTCACCCGCAGCGCGCCCGCCTGATGGCTGACAAGCTGCTTGGCGCGCAGATGTTCAGTGGCTGGGGCATTCGCACCCTGGCCACAGGCCAGCGGGCCTATAATCCCTTGAGCTATCACAATGGTTCGGTCTGGCCGCATGACAATGCCATGATTGCCATGGGTTTTGCCTATTACGACATGCAGCCGCGCGCCCTGCAGGTGCTGGAGGCAATCTTCCAGGCTTCGCGCAGCTTCGAGCATCTGCGGCCGCCGGAGCTGTTCTGTGGCATCGGCTGCGGGGAAGCAAACTTCCCGGTGCGTTATCCGGTCGCCTGCATGCCCCAGGCCTGGGCAAGCGCGAGCTGGTTTTTGCTGCTGCGCGCCATTCTCGGCCTGCAGCCCAACGCGCCGGAGGGCAGACTGGACATCATGCAGCCCTGTCTGCCCCCCTGGCTCAAGGATGTACGGCTTTCCAATTTCCGGGTCGGTAACAGTCGTCTCGATCTGGTGTTTTTCCGCAAGGGCGAACGCGCGAATGTGGAGGTGCGGGCCATCGAGGGGGATCCCATGCGGGTGCAGATCCAGATTTGAGCTGCCCGCCGGGATCTCCACCGGGTGTTGTTGTGCGGGTGCGAAAGCGGCTAAGATCTTCTCCCCTTCGAAGCCTTGGAGAAACAAATGGCAATGAAACCGGAATGCGCTGTCGTGATCGGCATGGGCCAGTTGGGCCGCGTCTTTTCGGCCGCCCTGCTGGCGAACGGGAATGCCGTCATCCCTGTGCTGCGGGACAGCGACATGCAAGCCCTGGCCGGCATCTTCCCCGAGCCGGTCCTGGTGCTGGTCGCCACCGGCGAAGCAGAGCTGCATCCCGTGCTCGAGGCCATCCCGCAGGTCTGGCGCGATCGGCTTGGCCTGTTACAGAATGAACTGCTGCCCAGAGACTGGCAGCGACATGGCATCAGTGATCCCACGGTCATCCCGGTCTGGTTCGAAAAAAAGCAGGGGTCCGACGTCAAGCCCCTGCTGCCCACACCCGTGTATGGTCCGGCAAGTGAACTGGTGCTCTCGTCCATGTCCCGTGTCGGCATCCCGGGGCGCCCGCTGGACAGCGCGGAGCAACTCACCTTCGAACTGGTGCTGAAAAATCTTTATATACTGACGATCAATATTGCCGGTCTGCGGGTAGGGGGCGATGTCGATACGCTCTGGACCCGGCATCGGGAGTTCGCGGAAGCGGTATTCGATGAGATATTGGCCATTCAGGAAGCGCTGACCGGCGGCCGTTTTTCCCGTGCGGCCCTGCTGGCAGGCATGGATGCCGCCATTGCCGGCGATCCGCAGCATCAATGCACTGGGCGCAGTGCTCCGGTACGCTTGCGCCGGGCCCTGGAGCACGCCGATGCCCTGGGGCTTGCCACACCCCTGTTGCGGGATCTTGCCAGGCTACACGGCTAGCTCTCGGGGGCACCACTGAGCAGGTGGCGGATGAGTTCGGCCCATTCTTCGTGGCCACCACGCTGAAAGAATCCGAGGCTGCGCTGCCAGGCCGCAAGGGCGGCGTCCCGCTGGTTCTGGGCCTCGAACACGCGCCCCAGCCCCAGAAAGGTCTGCCCCAGCAGGTTGTCCCGTTCATCCGCCGCGAGCTCCGCCTCACGCAGGCGGCGCAAGGCTTCCTGGTAGAGCATCCGGGCAGGCTCGATTTCGCCCTGCTGACGCAACAGGTGGGCCAGGGCGAGCCTGGCACGCAGGGTGAGCGGCTCGTCACCGATCTGTTCAGCCAGATCGCCGGCTTCCTGCAGGCTGTCGATGGCTGCCTGTTCATCGCCGCGGTCGTGCAGGGCCATGCCCCTGTCAAACAGCAGGTGGGCAATGGTTTCGCTGTCCCCGGACTGCCGGGCGGCAAGCAGGGCTTGCTCAAGTGCATCGGTTTGCATGCTCGGACTGCTCCTCTGGAAAGCACTTCAGTGTAGCGGAATCAAAAAGGACTACACAAACGGCCGCTGATCTGATATAAAGTCGGGCTTTCCACGCTTTCTGGAGTAGTCCCATGGCCAAGGTTTGTCTTGTGACCGGCAAGAAGCCCATGTCCGGCAACAATGTTTCACACGCGAACAACAAGACCCGTCGCCGTTTTCTGCCCAACCTGCAGAACCGTCGTTTCTGGGTTGAGAGCGAAAATCGCTGGGTGCGCATGCGCCTGAGCGCCCGCGCGGTCAAATTGATCGACAAGCAGGGAATTGACGCCGTATTGGCCGATTTGCGCGCCAAGGGCGAGAAGATCTAAGGAGATCCCCATGCGAGACAAAATCAAACTGGTGTCGTCCGCCAAGACCGGACATTTCTACACCACTTCCAAGAACAAGAAGACCAAGCCTGAAAAGCTGGAATTCATGAAGTATGACCCGGTCGTGCGCAAGCATGTGGCCTATCGCGAAGAGAAGTTGAAGTAATCGCGTACTGCGACGGTTCATTGAAAACGCCCGGCATGCCGGGCGTTTTTGCTTGGATTGTCCGTGAGCTCAGTTCGCGATCGGCTTGGCCCTGGCAAGCCCAAGCATCTCCAGCATCCGGATGTAGGCCCAGCCAATATCGAATTCCCAGGGCTTGACCGACAACTTGGGGCTTGCGGCAAAGCGGTGATGATTGTTGTGCAGTTCCTCGCCACCGATGAGAATGCCCCAGGGAATGAGATTGGTGCTGTTGTCCTTGACCTGAAAGCTGCGATAGCCAACAAAGTGCCCCAGGCCATTGATCACGCCGGCGGCCCAGAACGGTATCCACAGCATCTGCACGCCCCAGGCGAGAAAGCCAGCCAGGGCACCAAAAAGCAGGATGTCGAGGCCGAGCAGGAGCAGGATACCGCTGGCCGGGAAACGGCTGTAGAGCTTGCGTTCGATCCAGTCATCCGGGGTGCCGCGGCCGTATTTCTCCACCATCGCCTTGTCCTTGACGGCGTTGCGATAGAGAAAGGCGCCACCGAACAGCACGCGCCAGATCCCGTAGATCTTGGGGCTGTGTGGATCGCCTTCGCGCTCGCAGAAGGCGTGATGCTTGCGGTGTGACGACACCCATTCCTTGGTGACCATGCCGGTGGTCAGCCAGAGCCAGAAACGCATGAAGTGGCTTACCAAGGGATGCAGGTAAACCGACATGTGTGCCTGGGAACGGTGCAGGTAGATGGTGACGGATGCAATGGTGATGTGCGTGGCGATCAGGACATAAAGCACCACGCCCCAGCCAGATACGGACAATAAATTCATGGACTCTCCTTCATGTGCCGCGGCATCGACTGGCGGCTAACCTGTCATTTAATCATACCTGAGGGTGCGATTAAAGGATTGGTTCGGCATTGCCGGCAAGCGCCGGGCAAAATGATCCAGGGCAAAGGCGCGCAAGGTCGGCATGTCCGCGCCAGACAGATCGGCGGGTAGCGGCACGCCCAGGTCGGTCAGCGCGCTCATCCAGGCCCTGGCTGGCGCCTCTGCCCAGGGGCTGGCACCATCGCTTTTGGATAGCTTTCGTCCTTGCCCATCCAGGATGAGTGGCAGGTGCGCATAGACGGGCCGGCCATGGCCAAGATAGTCCTGCAGCAGGCACTGTCTGCCGGTGACGGCCAGGAGGTCCTCACCGCGCGCCACCTGGGTCACGCCCTGCCAGGCATCATCCACCACACTGGCGAGCACATAGGCGAAGATGCCATCGGCACGCTGCAGGATGAAGTCGCCCTCCAGGGCGGGGAACTGGCGCTGGGGGCCCAGCAACAGGTCATGAAAGACCCGGGGCTGCTCCGGTACCCGCAGGCGCCAGGCACGACCCTGGCGGTCCGCGGGTAATCCATTGCGGCAGGTACCGGGATAGATGCCGCCTGCCAACCGGATTTCCTGGCGCGTGCAGGCGCAGGGGTAAGCCAGGCCCTGCCTTTGAAGTTGCGCCAGGGCTTCGGCATAGGCGGGAATCCGGGTGGACTGGTAGAGCACCGGCCCGTCCCATTCCAGACCCAGGCGTTCCAGGTCGCGCAGGATGGCGCTGTCGGCCCCGGCTTGCAGGCGCGGCGTGTCGAGATCTTCCATGCGCAGCAACCAGCGTCCTTTGGATGCCCTGGCAAGGAGATAACTCCCGATGGCGGCGAGCACCGAACCCCGATGCAGGAGCCCGCTCGGGGTAGGGGCGAAGCGACCGACGATGCCCGGCGCATCCATGGCGCAGGCGAGCCAAGCTACATCTTGATCTGGGTCCAGCCCTCATGGTCGCGTTTGAGGATCAGCGCGATGGCGCCCGGATAAACCACCTTGACGCTGTCGATCAATTTCTTGTCGGAAATCTTCAAGGACTTCATGGTGTTGCCGCAGGCCATGAAGGTGATGCCGTAATCGCTCAGACTGCTCACATTGTCCGCAACCGGCGAGTTCTTCATGAGCATGTTGACGCCCTGACCCCAGGCCATCACTTCCAGTTGCACGTTGTCCATACCGAGGATGGTCATGATCTGCCTGGCCATCCCGACCGTCTTTTTCCACACCGCGGGGTCGCCGCTGTCGACTTCCAGCAGTACCTTGGCATTTTTCTCCAAAGGGATGTCGAGCTTTTCAGCCGCCTGGACCGGTCCGGCGAGGGCCAGCACGAAAAACAGAAGGGCTGCGAAAAAGGATTGATGAATCGTCTTCATGGTGTCTCCAGTTCTTGATGAATGATCTTGGACTTACATGGCGCTGCTCGGCAGGGCGGGCCGCTTGTCATCCGGCGCCGCCTGATTTACGTTAGCTGCGAGCCTGCTGTGTTGCTGCCGGATGGTCAATCCGGAAAGCTCGACTATATACACTGGCAACCGCTTGCCTTGTCATGCCCGGATTGCCGTGCGGTCCGGACGGCCCCCCAGGAACATTTTTAGAAGGACCCTCCATGTCGTCAACTGCCGCATCCGTCGACGCGACGACGCCCCAGCGGGGGCGCACCGTTATCTGGGCGCTGAGCACCTACTTTGCCCAGGGTCTGCCATATTCCATCGTTCACCAGATGTCCGCCCAGTTTTTCACGGCTGCGGGTGCCAGTCTGCAGGCCATCGGCCTCACCAGCCTATATGGTCTGGCCTGGAACCTGAAGTTCCTCTGGAGCCCGCTGGTCGATCTGATCAGCACCAAGAAAAGCTGGATCATCGGGATCGAACTGCTGCTGGCGGCCGTGGTGGCCATGCTGGCCTGGCCGGCGCAGGGCAGCTTTGATCTGGCGCTCGCTGCCAAGATCTTCCTGGTGGTGGCCTTTCTGGCGGCTACCCATGACATCGCCATCGATGGCTACTATATACAATCTCTCGATGATGCGGACCAGGCGGCTTATTCCGGATTGCGCGTGGCCGCGTACCGCGTGGCGCTGCTGGTTGGCAATGGCGCGCTGGTGGTGCTGGCTGGCAAGGTCTCCTGGATGATTGCCTTTCTCGCCGCGGCGGGCATCCTGGCCCTGCTGGCATTGATGCACAAGCTGATCCTGCCGCCAGTACCCGCCAGTGTGCGCCAGGTTGGCGGGAGCGTGCTGCGGGATGCATTCTTCAGCTATCTGCGTCAGCCCCACATTTGGATGGTGCTGGGCTTCATCCTGCTGTTTCGCGCCGGGGATGCCATGATGTTCGCCATGTCCACGCCGCTGCTGAAAGAGCTTGGCTATGATACCGCGGCGCGTGGTTTCCTGTCCGGGACAGTGGGTACCCTGGCCGGCATTGGCGGGGCACTGCTCGGCGGCGCCCTGATCAGCCGCCATGGCCTGCGGCGCACCTTCTTCCCGTTTGCGCTGGTACAGAGCCTGGCGATTCCGGCCTATGCCTGGATGGCCTATGTCGAGCCGGGTTTCTGGGGCGTGGCCTTCGTGGTCGGTTTTGAGCAGCTTGCCGCCGGTTTCGGAACCGCGGCCCTGATGGTCTTTCTGATGCAGCGTTGCCAGGGGGATTACCAGGCCACCCACTTCGCCATCGGTTCGGCGCTGATGTCGGTCGCCGCGACTTTCGCTGGCAGTGCCAGCGGTTTCATTGCCGACAGTGTCGGTTTCACCGTGTTCTTCTGGTTTGCCTTTGCGCTGTCCTGGCCGGGGGTCATCCTGGCTGGCCTGATGCCGGCGCGCGTACATCATGGATGATGGATTGATGAAGATTTCAGGATTTCGGCGGGTTTTTTCGCACGCCAGATGGCTTGTTCTACCCTGCGTCGCATTGCTGGGTCTTGGTTGCGATTCCAGCGGGATGCGGGTTGGCGCCAGCCGGGTGCAGGCAGCCTCCAATTTTACAGCAAACATGGTCTGGGTACCCCCGGCCTCGAATCCATCGGCCTTGGCGATGGCCTCACGCGGCTTTCCCAAGACAGAGCTTTCGGACTTTCTCGGCAACCGGCCGGCCAGTGAGGGCGCCTGGGCCGTCAGTGTCATGGATCTTGCGAGTCGACAGACCGTGTATGAGTTCCAAGGCCAGGCTCCTCTGTTGCCGGCGTCCACGGCCAAGCTGTTGACGACTGCCTTTGTGCTTGATGTGCTCGGGCCTGACGCGGTCTTCCGCACCCAGATCTACGGCCAGATGCGCCCCGGCGTGGATGGTATCCTGCGTGGCCCGCTGACCCTTGTGGGTGCTGGCGATCCCAATCTGTCGAGCCGGGTGTTTCCCTATGAGCAGACCACCGAGCGTGGGACCCTGAGCGAGCCATTTGATCAGCTTGCGGCCCAGCTCTGGCAGAGTGGCGTACGCGTGGTCCCCGACGGTATCGTGGCGGATGCACTGCGCTATCCGCAGGAGCCGCGGCCGGCCGGCTGGACCGAGGACGACAAGCGACGCTGGTATGGTGCCCCGGTCAGGGGTCTCAGTTTCAATGACAGCCTGGTGTTTGTGAATGCCCGCCCGACTCGCCCCGGCCGGCCAGCGGTGGTCTCGGTGCAGCCCAATCCCGCTGGGCTGATCCGCACCGCGGTAACGACCGGTCGGCGGGGTTCTGGCAGCTGGCTCAATCTTGAGGCCGAGGGGGATCACTGGGTTCTGAAAGGGCAGCTGGCAGCGGGTCGCGGGGCAGTTTTCAGGATGCTGGCCCAGCCGGAACCGGCGCAGATGGCGGCCATGGCCCTGCGTGATGCCCTGGAGCGTCACGGGATTCTGGTGGGTTCGTCCACCCGCATTCTGTTCCGTCAGCCCGGCACGCCGGCACCGGTGGCCACGCGTTACAACGATCAGGTGCTGCTGGCCGAGCGCGTCTCGCCGCGTCTGGCCGACGCTGTCACCGTGGTCAACAAGGTGAGCCAGAACCAGCACGCAGAGATGCTGCTGCGTGAAGCGAGTCTTGGCATGGGCGGTGATGGCAGTCTGGAGATGGCGAGCACCCAGTTGCACCACTGGCTGGAGAAGCGGGGGCTGAGCACCCCGGAATGCTTCATGGATGATGCCTGTGGCCTGTCACGCAACAATCGACTGACTGCCACGGCACTCACACGGGTGCTGGGCTATGCCGCAAATACCCCCTGGGGCAAGGCCTGGCGTCAGTCCCTGCCATTGGCTGGCAACGATGGCACCCTGCGCCACCGCATGCAGGGTCTGACGAGCGGTGCCGAGGTCAGGGCCAAGACCGGTACGCTCAATGGCGTCCAGACCCTGGCGGGCTTCATTCGCAAACCCGATGGCCGGGAATATGCCTTTTCCATCTTGGTCAACGATTTCCGGACCTCTGATTTGCTTATCCGCCAGCATATCGATCATCTGGTCGACCTGATCGCTGGCTCACCGGTACTGCCCCAGCCTGGCGAGTTCGCCAGCTTTGGCGAGGCGGAGTGATCCATGACCTCCCTTGCGCCGGCGCTGCTGAAAGCCTACTTCGACAGCCGGTACACCGTTTGCTGTGACAGCGGTGCAGTGACCTTTCGCATCGGCGGGCCGCTGCCGGACTGCCTGCGCCGGCCCTTCGCGTTAGTGACAGCCTGGAACCCGCGCTCGGTGCCCCTGAACCGGGAGCTCAACGAGTCCCGCCATGCCGCCTTGCGCGCCCAGCTGGATCTCGAGGACTGGAAGTATCTTCCGGCGCGCGGGGAGGGGACGAACAGCTGGGTGGAGGAGAGCCTGGCCATCCTCGATATTCCCCTGGAAAGGGCGCTGAAGCTGGCCCGGCAGTTCGGGCAGAACGCCATCGTCTGGGGCGATGGTCAGCGAAGCGAACTGGTGTTGTGTTCGGGTGAACGCCCGCCGCGCCCATAGCCGACCCCCCAGGACGCGCATTAGCTGCCTTTCCCGCCCTGGGGTATAATCCTGCCTTTTGGCTGGATCCCTACATGTCTGCAATCAACCCGCATCGGCTCAGCGTTGCGCCCATGATGGACTGGAGCGATCGTCATTGCCGCTATTTTCTCCGCCAGATCTGTCGCAACTGTCTTCTTTATACCGAGATGGTCACCACCGGAGCCATCCTGCGTGGCCGCGACCCGCAACGTTTCCTCGATTTCTCGGATGAGGAGCTGCCATTGGCGCTCCAGCTTGGCGGAGACGATCCGGCGGACCTGGCACGCTGCGCGCGGATTGCGGAGGAGTGGGGCTACACCGAAATCAACCTCAATGTCGGCTGTCCCTCCGACCGTGTGCAGTCGGGCCGCTTTGGCGCCTGTCTCATGCGCGTGCCCGAACAGGTGGCAGAAATGGTGGCCGCAATGCGTGCCGCCACCCGGCTGCCGGTGACGGTGAAGCACCGCGTTGGGGTGGACGAACTCGACAGCTATGAGGACATGGCGCGTTTCGTCGAGCGGGTCAGTGCCGCAGGCTGCAATACCTTCATCGTGCATGCCCGCAAGGCCTGGCTGCAGGGCCTGAGTCCGGCGGAGAACCGCACGGTGCCGCCTTTGCGTCATACGGAGGTCTATCAGCTCAAGGCCGATTTTCCGCAGCTGAACATCGAACTCAATGGCGGCGTGACCAGCATCGACGAGGTCGAGGCGCATCTTGCCCATGTGGATGGTGTCATGCTCGGGCGGGCCGCCTATCATGATCCATGGATCCTGGCCGGGGCGGATGCGCGCGTGTTCGATCGGCCGGCGGCTGCTCCGCTGACGCGGCGCCGGGTCATCGAAGCCATGCAGCCTTATGCCGAGAAGGTGCTTCAGATCCCACATGGCAGTCTCCATGCCGTCACTCGCCACATGCTCGGTCTGTTCCATGGACAGCCAGGCACCCGGGCCTGGAAACGCCTGCTCAGTACCCGGGTGCATCAGGTTGGCGCCGGGCCCGCGCTCCTTGAGGAAGCCATGCTGGCCCTGCCGAGGGAGGTGCTTGAGCAGCCGGCGCTCAGCTTGCCCAAGTAACTGAATTCAGGTAAAAAGGTGCCATCCTTTTGGTGCACGCCAAAGCCAGCCATTCAGTATTTCCGCCTGGAAACAGGGAGTAGATCAGATGCCTGCCGACACGTCTAACTCCTGTCCAGACCCGCGCCCCATCGGCCGTACCCGACTTCCCGTTTAGTCACGCAAGGATCTTCCGTGGAAAACGAAACGAACGCACGCTCGACCAGAAATGTTTCCTGCACGCAGTTTCTCGATCAGCTGCTCGCCGCCCTGGAGGCGGCTCGGGAGGGCGATTTCTCCCTCCGGCTCCGCCATGTAAAGTCCGGCATCACGGGAGAAGTTGCCCGCGCCTTCAATGATGTGATGAGCATGAATGCAAGGCTCGCCAATGAGTTGACGCGCATTGGCAAGGTCGTTGGGCGCGAGGGACGGATGGCCGAGCGCGCCAGTCTTGGGGATGCCCAGGGCGCCTGGAAGCAGAGCATCGAAGCCGTCAACAGCCTGGTCGGTGATCTGGTCATGCCGACCACGGAGGTCGCGCGCGTGATCAATGCCGTGGCCGAGGGTGATCTCTCCCAGAAAATCGCGCTGGAAATCGATGGCAGGCCGATCAAGGGCGAGTTCCTGCGCATTGGTACCACGGTGAATACCATGGTGGACCAGCTCCGTTCCTTTGCCTCGGAAGTGACCCGCGTGGCCAAGGAAGTGGGTACCGAGGGCAAGCTGGGCGGCCAGGCCGAGGTGCAGGGCGTGTCCGGGACCTGGAAGGATCTGACCGACAACGTGAATCTGCTCGCGGGCAATCTGACCAGCCAGGTGCGAAACATCGCGCTCGTGACCACCGCGGTGGCAAACGGCGATCTTTCACAAAAGATTACAGTCGATGCCAAGGGTGAGATTCTCGAACTCAAGGACACCATCAACACCATGGTGGACCAGCTCCGTTCCTTTGCCTCGGAAGTGACCCGCGTGGCCAAGGAAGTGGGTACCGAGGGCAAGCTGGGAGGCCAGGCAGATGTGCAGGGCGTGTCCGGCACCTGGAAGGACCTGACCGACAACGTGAACCAGCTGGCGAGCAATCTGACCGGACAGGTGCGAAACATCGCGCTCGTGACCACCGCGGTGGCAAACGGCGACATGTCGCAGAAGATCACCGTGGACGCGCGCGGCGAGATTCTCGAACTCAAGGACACCATCAACACCATGGTGGACCAGCTCAGCACCTTCGCGGGCGAAGTGACCCGCGTGGCCAAGGAAGTGGGTACCGAGGGGAAGCTCGGCGGTCAGGCAGATGTGCAGGGCGTGTCCGGCACCTGGAAGGACCTGACCGACAACGTGAACCAGCTGGCGAGCAATCTGACCGGACAGGTGCGAAACATCGCGCTCGTGACCACCGCGGTGGCAAACGGCGACATGTCGCAGAAGATCACCGTGGACGCGCGCGGCGAGATTCTCGAACTCAAGGACACCATCAACACCATGGTGGACCAGCTCAGCACCTTCGCGGGCGAAGTGACCCGCGTGGCCAAGGAAGTGGGTACCGAGGGCAAGCTCGGCGGTCAGGCCGAGGTGCAGGGCGTGTCCGGCACCTGGAAGGACCTGACCGATAACGTGAACCAGCTGGCGGGCAATCTGACCAGCCAGGTGCGAAACATCGCCAAGGTCACGACTGCCGTGGCAAACGGCGATCTTTCACAGAAAATTACAGTCGATGCCAAGGGCGAAATCCTGGAGCTGAAAAATACCGTGAACATCATGGTGGACCAGCTCAGCACCTTCGCGGGCGAGGTGACCCGCGTGGCGCGCGAGGTGGGCACGGACGGCAAGCTCGGCGGCCAGGCGGAGGTGAAGGGCGTGTCGGGTGTCTGGAAGGACCTCACCGATAACGTGAACTTCATGGCCCGCAACCTCACCACCCAGGTGCGAGGCATTGCCCGCGTGGTGACCTCGGTCGCCAACGGCGACCTCAAGCAGAAGCTGTCGGTGGACGCCAAGGGGGAAATCGCCGCGCTGGCGGACACCATCAATGGCATGACCGATACCCTGAGCATCTTTGCCGAGCAGGTGACCGGGGTGGCGCGCGAGGTGGGTATCGAGGGCAAGCTGGGCGGCCAGGCCAAGGTGCCGGGTGCCGCCGGTACCTGGAAGGATCTCACCGACAACGTGAACTTCATGGCATCGACCCTCACCAGCCAGGTGCGTGCCATCGCCGAGGTGGCCACCGCGGTGACCAAGGGCGATCTGACCCGGTCGATTTCCATCGCCGCGGAAGGTGAAGTGGCCGATCTGAAGGACAACATCAATCAGATGATCGGCAACCTCAAGGACACCACCCTGAAGAACCAGGAGCAGGACTGGCTCAAGACCAATCTCGCCAAGTTCTCCGGCATGATGCAGGGCCAGAAGGATCTGGCCGCGGTTTCGCGCCTGCTGATGTCCGAGCTGACGCCGCTGGTTTCCGCCCATCACGGCGTCTTTTTCCTGGCCGACAGCGAGGACGACGCGCCGGTACTCAAGCTCATCTCAAGCTATGCCTACAAGGCGCGCAAGAGCGTCAGCAATCGCTTCAGGCTTGGCGAGGGCCTGGTCGGCCAGTGTGCCCTGGAGAAGAAAACCATCCTGCTCACCCAGGTGCCGCATGACTATATCCAGATCAGCAGTGGTCTGGGCGAGGCCACGCCGATGAACATCGTGGTCCTGCCGGTACTGTTCGAGGGCGAGGTCAAGGCAGTCATCGAGCTGGCCTCCTTCCAGCCCTTCAGTCCCATCCACCAGATCTTCCTGGATCAGTTGATGGAGAGCGTGGGCGTGGTGCTCAACATGATCACCGCCAACATGCGAACCGAGGAGCTGTTGCAGGAGCTGCAGCGCTCCAACTCGGAACTCGAGGCCCAGGCCAAGGAGCTGGAAGAGAAGGCGACCCTGCTCGAAGTCAAGAACAAGGAAGTGGAGCTCGCCAGTGAATCGCTCGAAGAAAAGGCCGAACAGCTTGCCCTGATTTCCAAGTACAAGTCCGAGTTCCTGGCCAACATGTCGCACGAGCTGCGCACGCCCCTCAACAGCCTGATGATCCTGGCCAAGCTGCTGTCCGAGAACAAGGATCACAACCTCAGCGACAAGCAGGTCGAGTTTGCCAACACCATCTATGCCTCGGGCAATGACCTGCTGTCGCTGATCAACGAGATTCTGGACCTTTCCAAGGTGGAATCCGGCAAGATGGTGGTGGATGCCAGTCGGATCACGCTGACCGAGCTCGGGCAGACCATGGAGCGGGGCTTCCGTCAGGTGGCTCAGCAAAAATCGCTGCGATTCAACGTCTATTTCGAGCCGGATCTGCCGAAGGTGGTCTATACCGACAGCCAGCGCCTGCAGCAGATCCTGCGGAACCTCCTGTCCAATGCCTTCAAGTTCACCGATCATGGCCAGGTATCCCTGCACGTATCACGCGTGGATCAGCGGCGCAAGTTCGACAACCCGGCACTCAACCAGGCCGAGGGCGTCATCGCCTTCTCCGTCACGGATACCGGCATCGGCATCCCGAAAGAGAAGCAGCGGCTCATCTTCGAAGCCTTTCAGCAGGCCGATGGCACCACCAGCCGCAAATATGGCGGCACCGGCCTGGGTCTGACCATCAGCCGTGAAATCGCCCGCCTGCTTGGCGGCGAGATCCGGCTCGAAAGCGTGCCGGGACGTGGCAGCACCTTTACCCTCTACCTGCCGCAGACCTATCTGAACCCTGAGCTGGAAGGCATGGAGGCGGAACTCGAAGCTCTTACCGAATACCAGCCTTCGCCTTTGGTGTCGGCCATGATCGATGCCGAGCGGGTGCTGCGTCCTGTGGAGGTTTTGATCGATGACCGCGACGCCATCCTGCCTGGCGACCCGGTATTCCTGATCATCGAAAATGATGTCAGCTTTGCGCGGATCCTGCTGAGCATGGCGCGTGACAAGGGCTTCAAGGGCCTGGTCGCCGGTGATGGCGAATCGGGGCTGGCACTGGCCAACCGTTATCGGCCCCAGACCATCACGCTGGACCTCAAGCTGCCGATTCTGGATGGCTGGACAGTGCTCGATCGTCTCAAGCGCAACCCCGACACCCGACACATTCCCGTGCATGTGATCTCGGTCGTGGACCGGGAACAGCATGGCGAACCGCTCGGCGCCGTGGCCTATCTGGAGAAGCCGGTCAGTCAGGAAAATCTGGAAAGCATCTTCACGCATCTCAACTGCCTGACCCAGCGGGAAATGCGCACCCTGCTGCTGGTAGAGGATGACGCCGTCCAGCGCAGCAGCCTGCAGGAGCTGCTGGAACAAGGGGGGCTTGAGGTACAGGCCGTGAGTACCGGTGCGGATGCGCTGGCCGCGCTTGCCCATCAACACTTTGACTGCATGGTGCTCGATCTGGTATTGCCCGACATGAGCGGTGCCGAGCTGCTGGCGAACATCAAGGCCGAAAAGGGGATCCACGACCTGCCGGTGCTCATCTATACCAGTAAGGAACTCGATCCCCAGGAGATAACGCAATTGCGGGCGTGCACCAAATCGATCATCGTCAAGGGAGCCGATTCCGCCGAACTGCTGCTCAGCGAGACCCGGCACAGCCTGCGCCGCCTGGAATCCGCTCCGGTGCAGGAGCTCCTGGCGCCGGGCATGCTGACCGGCCGCAAGGTACTGGTGGTGGACGATGATGCGCGCAACATATTTGCACTTGCCAGCGTGCTCGAAAGCCATGACATCGAGGTGCTGTATGCCGAGAACGGCCTGGACGGCATCAATATGCTCAAGCGCAATCCCGATATCAATCTGGTATTGATGGATGTCATGATGCCCGGCATGGACGGTTACGAGACCATGCAGGAAATTCGCAAGCTCACGGCTTTTGCGTCCTTGCCGATCATTGCCCTGACCGCCAAGGCCATGCCGGGTGACCGCGAGAAGTGCATCGAAGCCGGGGCCTCAGATTATATCCCCAAGCCGGTCGACACCGAGCTGTTGCTCATGCTCATGAGCCGGTGGCTGGACTCGCGGGACGCGGCCGAAGCCTGAACCGCTTGAACAATATGCAGATAAAAGCAAGCATTCTCCTGGTCGATGACCGTCCGGAAAACCTGCTGGCCCTGGAGGCCAGTCTGGAAGGACTGGGACATGAGCTGGTACGCGCCTATTCTGGTGAGGAGGCCCTGAAATACCTGCTCAAGCAGGACTTTGCCGTGATTCTGCTCGATGTGCAGATGCCGGGCATCAATGGCTTTGAAACCGCCCGGCTGATCAAGGATAGGCCAAAGTCCCGCATGATCCCCATCATCTTCATGACGGCGATCAACAAGGACGAGCGCTATATCTTTGAAGGCTACGCCATGGGTGCCGTGGATTACATGGTCAAGCCCTTCGATCCCGCGGTGCTTCGCTCCAAGGTATCGGTGTTCGTCGATCTGTATGTCAAGAATGAGCAGATCAGGCGCCAGGGCGAATTGCTGCGACAGATCGAGCGGCGCGAGCAGGCCCGCCAGCTGGCGGAGCTCGAAGAAGCCAAGGAGCTGCGTTACCGCAACCTGGCCGAAAGCATTCCCCAACTCGTCTGGACGGCCCTGCCGGATCGCAGTTTTGGCTATTTCAACCGGCGCTGGTGTGAATATACCGGCCTGGATCCGGAAGCGATGGGGCTGGATGTGCTGGGAAGCATCCTGCCGCCCGAGGATCTCGCCAGTTTTGATGCCGCCTGGGACCAGGCCCTGGAGACCGGGCAGGGCTTCGAGCTCGAGGCCCGCCTGAAGCGGGATGCCGACCAGCTTCAGCGCTGGCATCTGATTCAGGTGCTCCCTGAGCGCGGTCCAGGCGACGAGATCATCGGCTGGCTGGGTACCTGCACCGATATCGACGAGCGAGTCCGCACCCGTGAGACCCTGCGCACCCTCAATGCGAAATTGCTGGATCAGAACCAGCGCATCGAGGCCGAGGTGCAGGAACGCACCCGTGACGTGATCCGCCAGAAGCGCTTCATCGAGGAAGTCATCGAGCATGCACCGGGCGGCGTGGCCTACGTCGATCGCGAGCTGGTGCTGCGCCTGGGTAATCCGGGTTTCGTGCGCATGACGGGCTTTGCCCGCGAGGAACTACTCAATCACCCCTTGCCGGAAACGGCGCTGGCCGAGATCGTCGAGCCCTTGCGCGAAGCCCTGGATCAGGGCAAGCGGCTGGAATGCGCCGAGATCTCCTTTGCTGCCCTTGATGATGGTCCGGCTTTGCGCTGCTGGGACTTCACCTTTTTTCCGGTGCCGGGAGAAGCGGGCTCAGAGGGCGTGCTGATCTACAGCCTGGATGTCACCGACCGGGTGGAAAATGCCCGGATGCAGAGGGAGCAGATCGAGCACCTGCATCAGGTGGATCGCATGAAAAGCGAGTTCCTGTCGGTCATCAGCCATGAACTGCGCACGCCGCTGAATTACATCAATGGCTTTGCTTCCGTCCTCGAAGGCCAGATGGCGGGACCGCTCAATGAGCGCCAGCGCGCCTTCCTGCGTAATATCATCAGCGGCTCCGACCGGATGCTCTATCTGGTCAATGACCTGCTGGACTTTGCCAAGCTCCAGTCGGGGCGTTTCGAGCTGAGCCTTGCAAGCGCGGATTTCGTGGAGTTGGTCGAGGAGGTTGCCGGCATGATGTTGCCGCAGGCCGAGAAAAAGGGTGTCAGCCTGCATGTCGAGGTGCCCTGGGACTGCAACCTGTTGTGTGACCGCCGCCGCGTGGTGCAGGTTCTGACCAATCTGCTCGACAACGGCATCAAGTTCACGCCGGCGGGCGGCGAGGTGAAGCTGCGCTGTTTTCCGGATGGCGATTTCCTGGTGACCGAGGTGCGTGACACCGGGGTTGGCATCGATCCTGAAGATATTGGAAAACTGTTCACACCCTTTACCCAGCTCGACATGAGTTCCACGCGCGAGGCCGGGGGCACCGGGCTTGGGCTCTGTATCGCCAAGGCGCTGGTGCAGTCCCATGGGGGCGACATCGGCGTGGAGAGCCCGGGCAGGCAGGCAGGTACGCTGTTTCGCGTGCGGCTGCCCCTGCAGGATGCCAAGGCGGTGCGCAGGAGCAGGCAGAAATCCAGGCAGAGGACAGGCGGCTAGTGAGCGACTCCTGGATGTGGGGGTAAATTCGGGTAGTCAGCCCGCCTCGGATCTGGAACGTAGATAGCTCTCGATCTGCTCGAGAAAATATTTGATCTGGATTGGTTTTGAAATATAGCCGTCAAAGCCCGCCTGCTCGATCTTCTCGCGATCGCCCGCCATGGCCAGCGCGGTCACGGCAATCATTGGCGTATCCTGCAGCTCGGGAATCCTGCGGATCTCCCGGGCGGCCTCATAGCCGTCCATGCGCGGCATCAGAATATCCATGATGATCAGATCGGGCTGCTCCCGGCGGGCCTGTTCCACGCCTTCCATGCCATCCCTGGCCAGCAGGGTCTCGTAACCGGCATCGCTGACCAGGAAGTCCAGCAGTTCGAGATTGATTGCGTCGTCCTCGACGAGGAGAATCCGGGCACCCATGCTCATTCCTTTTCCTGCTTGCCGCTGCTGGCGCTCATTGGGCAGGCCCGCTAGGAGGCGGTCCGTATCTTGCCCGATTCGCTATCCTGCATGCTGTTACCCGCTGCCATCCTGAGTGCTTCCAGCAATGATTCGATCCGGGAGATGCACTCGGCAGGAAATGGCTCGCTGGCGTTGGCCAGGGGCCTGAGAAAGGCATCCGCGTGCTGGGCGGCCTCGCTGATCTCCGGGAAGCCGAGAGGGGCGCTGCTGCCACAGAGGCTGTGAACGTGTATATATAAGGGTTTCAGATCCGACGGGTTGCGGGAGGCTCGTGCTGTCGGCCAAAGCACTTCGATTTCAGCCATCCGTTCACGCATCTGTTGCAGGAATGCTGCCTGCAAGGCGGCAAAGCGGTCCTGCAAGGATTCGGGCGGAGAACTCATGTATGGAGGAAACCTCGCAAGGCGCATTGTTTATGCTTGTATGGTACTGGCGCAAGTCCAAAGGCAGTTTTGAAAGCTCTGGTCATCGGCAGATTATGCCAATGCCCAAGCTGGGGCCGCAAGCAGCAGGATCCGGTAGATGGACGGATTGACAGGCTTGCGAGCCTGGGATCTGCAACGCAGAGTACAGGATTTCTTCGCCATGTGACAGTAGCAGACCGACGCGGGCCGGATAGTCGCAGGCCAGTCGGGTTTGCTGGCATTAGGCAGAATACGTTAATATTACGGCAATTTCTCGCAGGAAGAATCCCGTGTCCGAGCACGTCACCACGCAAGTCCCCAATTCCGAGGCCGCCTCTCCGGCCGAATTTGAAAAGGCCCTCGCCGAGCTGGAAGGCATCGTTCAGCGTCTGGAACAGGGGCAGCAGTCCCTGGTGGAAGCCCTGAGCGAATTTGAGCGTGGCGTCCAGCTTGCCCGGATCTGCGAGCAGGGGCTCAAGGATGCCGAACAGCAGGTCGAACAGTTGCTCCAGGGACCCGATGGCGCCAGCCTGACGGCTTTCAAGGCAGACAATGGCGGTAGCTGAGCCGATCCCAGAAGGAATTTCCATGGCAGCTTTGGCAGGTTTTGCCGAATTCCAGACCCGCATGCGCGAACGCATCGAGGTTCAGCTCGCACAGCTCTTGCCGGATGAGCAGATCCTGCCGGCTGGTTTGCATCAGGCCATGCGTTATTGCACGCTCGAAGGCGGTAAACGCCTGCGGCCCTTGCTGGTCTATGCCACGGGACAGAGTCTTGGCGCCGGTGTCGAGCTGCTGGACCGTGCGGCCAGTGCCGTCGAGCTGATCCACGTGTATTCGCTGGTACACGATGATCTCCCTGCCATGGATGATGACGACCTGCGGCGTGGGCGCCCGACCTGCCACAAGGCCTATGACGAGGCAACCGCCATCCTCGTCGGTGACGCCCTGCAGGCCCTCGCATTCCAGGTATTGGCGGATCATGCCTGGACGGTGGAGCCCCTGCGTCGCCTGCGCATGATCGAGGAGTTGGCAATGGCGGCAGGCTCGCGTGGCATGGTCGGTGGTCAGGCGATGGACCTTGCCGCGGTTGGCAGGCAGCTTTCCCTGCCCGAGCTCGAGGACATGCACATCCACAAGACGGGACGGCTGATCCGTGCCAGTGTCACGCTCGGGGCGCTGGCCGCGGGACTCACGGTACAGGACAAATCCTTTCATCAGCTGCGCGAATACGCGGAATACATCGGTCTGGCATTCCAGATTCAGGACGACATCCTCGACGAAACCGGAGACACCGAAACCATGGGCAAGCAGCAGGGTGCGGATCGTGCCCGCAACAAGCCAAGTTATGTTTCCCTGCTGGGCCTGGGCGAGGCGCGCAGCATGGCGGACAGGCTGGTCGAGTCGGCCTTGGCCGCGCTGTCCGGTTTCGATGACAGGGCCGATCATCTGCGGGCCATTGCCCGCCTCGTCGTGGAACGCAAGCAGTGAGCCCTGGCCTGCTCCAGGACATTCATTCTCCCGAGGACCTGCGCGCCCTGCCACGTTCATCGCTGCGCCCGCTGGCCGGCGAGCTGCGTGCCTTTATCATCGACAGCGTCTCGCGTACCGGCGGACACCTGTCGGCGGGCCTGGGCACGGTGGAGCTGACCCTGGCCCTGCACTATGTCTTCAACACGCCCGAGGACCGTCTGGTCTGGGACGTAGGGCACCAGAGCTATCCGCACAAGATCCTGACCGGGCGGCGCGGCATGTTCCCGACCCTGCGCCAGCAGGATGGCCTGTCCGGCTTTCCCAAGCGCGACGAGAGCCCCTATGATACTTTCGGGGTGGGGCATTCCAGCACCTCCATCAGCGCCGCGCTCGGCATGGCCGTGGCGGCCCAGCGTCAGGGCATCGACCGGCAGGTGGTGGCCATCATCGGCGATGGCGCCATGACAGCCGGCATGGCCTTCGAGGCCCTGAACAATGCCGGCAGCCTGGATGCCGACCTGCTGGTCATCCTCAACGACAACGAGATGTCCATCTCGCCCAATGTTGGGGCCTTCTCCACTTATCTGGCGCGCCTCCTGTCCGGCCGGCTCTATACCACGGTGCGTGAAGGCGCCGACCGCACCCTGAGCTGGATCCCACCCATCCATGAGCTGGCCCGCCGCGCCGAGGAGCACGTCAAGGGCATGGTCATGCCCGGCACGCTCTTCGAGGAACTAGGCTTCAACTATTACGGCCCCATCGACGGCCATGACCTGGACAGCCTGATCGGCACGCTCGACAACCTCAAGCGCATCAAGGGCCCGCGTCTGCTGCATGTGGTGACCAAAAAGGGCAAGGGCTATGCGCCGGCCGAGGCCGATCCCTGTGTCTATCACGGCGTGACCGCCTTTGACCCGGGCACCGGCAAGATGGAGAAAAAATCCGGCAAGGTGCCGAGTTATACCCAGATCTTTGGCGACTGGCTCTGCGAGGCGGCAGTCCAGGATTCCAGGCTGATGGCGATCACCCCGGCCATGCGCGAGGGATCCGGGCTGGTGAGCTTCTCCGAGCGCTTTCCGGCGCAGTATTTCGATGTCGGTATTGCCGAGCAGCATGCCCTGACCTTTGCCGCCGGTCTGGCCGCCGATGGGCTCAAGCCGGTGGTGGCGATCTATTCGACCTTCCTGCAGCGCGCCTATGACCAGCTCATCCATGACATTGCCATCCAGAACCTGCCTGTGATGCTGGCAGTGGACCGCGCGGGCCTGGTCGGCGCGGATGGTGCCACGCATCAGGGGGCCTTCGATCTCTCCTTTCTGCGCTGCATTCCCAATCTCGTGATCATGGCCCCCAAGGACGAGAACGAGATGCGTCACATGCTGCATACCGGCTACCATCATCAGGGCCCGAGCGTGGTGCGCTATCCGCGTGGCAGCGGGCTTGGCCTGGCGCTGGAAACGCCGCGCGAACTACCGATTGGCAAGGCGGAGATCCTGCGCCGTGGCCGCAATACGGCCATCCTCGCCTTTGGCAGCCGGGTGGCGCCGGCCCTGGCCGCCGGCGAGGCGCTGGATGCCACGGTGGTGAACATGCGCTTTGTCAAGCCGCTGGACGAGGCGCTTATCCTGGAACTGGCGCGTCAGCATACGGGCATCATCACCGTCGAGGAGAATGCCCTGGCGGGCGGGGCGGGGAGTGGCGTGGCCGAGTGCTTGGCCCGCAATGGTATTCAACTGCCGCTGCAACTGCTTGGCCTACCGGATGATTTCACCGAACAGGGCGATGCTCACGCGCAACTGGCGGCCATGGGACTGGACAGCGAAGGCATTCAGCGCGCCGCCCATGCGCTTGAAGGTGCGTCCCGGCTTGAGGCGAAGGGACGGGCGCGTTAATATCCGACTATGACACTCGGGTATTCCGGGTAGGATTTTTGAAGAGGGTTTCCCATGAGAGATTGCGCCGCTGAACCCATCGAAGATGTCCAGGGCCGGGCCGATGCCCGCGCCATCGCCATCGACAAGGTGGGCATCAAGGATATCCGCCACCCCGTGCGGGTACGTGACCGCAGCGAGGGTCACCAGCACACCATCGCTTACTTCAACATGTATGTGCAGTTACCGCATAACTTCAAGGGCACGCACATGTCGCGCTTCATCGAGATCCTCAACGCCCACAAGCGCGAGATCTCGGTCGAATCCTTTCGCGACATGCTCCTGGAGATGCGCTCGCGCCTGAATGCGGAAAGTGCCCATCTGGAGATGAGCTTTCCCTATTTCGTCATGAAAAAGGCCCCGGTCTCGGGCGTGGAAAGCCTGATGGACTATGAGGTCACGCTGATCGGCGAGTCCACTGGCGAGGATTACGATCAGGTCATCGAGGTGGTGGTGCCGGTCACGAGTCTTTGCCCCTGTTCCAAGAGCATCTCCGAACGCGGCGCCCACAACCAGCGTTCGCATGTGACGGTACAGGTGCGCGCCAATCAGTGGATCTGGATCGAGGAGATCATCGATCTGGTGGAATCCCAGGCTTCCTGTCAGGTTTACGGCCTTTTGAAGCGCCCGGACGAGAAGTACGTCACCGAACATGCCTATGACAACCCGAAGTTCGTCGAGGACATGGTGCGCGACGTGGCCGCCCAACTGAAAAACGAGCCCCGCGTGGACTGGTTTTCCGTGGCTTCGGAGAACTTCGAATCCATCCACAACCACTCGGCCTATGCCCTGATCGAGATGGACAAGCGCCAGCCGGCCTGAGCCCTGCGGAAAGGTCTGGCCGGCTTGACGCCATCAGGCGTTTGGGCGAGCATGCGCGGCTAGATTCCTGCCGCGCGGCAGGGTTTCATGCAATCCATTGACGGCCGCGACTGACCATGCCTGGAAACTCCTTCGGTACCCTGTTTCAGATCACCACCTTCGGCGAAAGCCACGGGCCCGCGCTCGGCTGCATCGTGGACGGCTGCCCGCCGGGACTGGCCCTCACGGCTGCCGACCTGCAATCTGAACTCGACCGGCGCAAGCCGGGGCAGTCGCGCCACACGACGCAACGGCGCGAGCCGGATGAAGTGGAGATTCTCTCGGGGGTGTTCGAGGGCATCACCACCGGTACGCCCATCGGCCTTCTGATTCGCAATGTCGATCAGCGTTCCAAGGACTACGGCAAGATCCAGGATCAATTCCGGCCCGGTCACGCGGATTACACCTATCTGCAAAAGTACGGAATCCGTGATTATCGCGGCGGGGGGCGCTCATCCGCGCGCGAGACCGCCATGCGCGTGGCAGGTGGCGCCATCGCCAAGAAATATCTGCGCGAGAAGCTCGGGGTGGAGATCCGCGCCTGGCTGGCCCAGATAGGCCCGATCCGCGCCGAGACCCATGACTGGGACGAAATCGACCGCAATCCCTTCTTCTGCCCGGATGCCAATGCCGCGCTGCGCATGGCCGATTACATGGATGCCCTGCGCAAGGAGGGCAACTCCATCGGCGCGCGGGTGAATGTGCTGGCGCGCAATGTGCCGGTGGGCCTGGGCGAGCCGGTGTTCGACCGCCTGGATGCCGACCTTGCCAAGGCGCTGATGAGCATCAATGCCGTCAAGGGCGTGGAGATTGGCGACGGCTTTGCGGTGGTCGAGCAGAAGGGCACAGAACATGGCGACGAGATGACGCCGACGGGATTCCTGTCCAACCATGCAGGCGGCGTGCTGGGTGGCATTTCCAGCGGCCAGGACATCACCGCCAGCATCGCCATCAAACCCACTTCCAGCATCCGCCTGCCGCGCCAGGGCATCGATGTGCATGGCGCGCCCTGCGAGGTGATCACCACCGGCCGCCATGACCCTTGCGTGGGCATTCGTGCCGCGCCCATCGTCGAGGCCATGGTGGCGCTGGTCATCATGGATCACTATCTGCGTCAGCGTGCCCAGAACGCGGACCTACGCGCGACAACCCCGGTCATTCCCGCCCAAGCCCCGGTGTGATTTTCCCAAAGGGCGGGCAACAGCTCGGGGTCCCGACCGAGGCGGCCCGCCTTGCCAGTTTCTACGCCCTCTATTTTGCTGCCCTGGGTGCCTTCGTGCCCTACTGGGGCCCTTACCTCAAAGACGCAGGACTCAGCGCCCTGCAGATCGGCATCCTGACTGCCCTGGTGCAGGTCAGCAAGGTCTTTGCACCCAATCTCTGGGGCAGCCTTGCCGAACGCACCGGCGATCGCCTGCGGGTCATTCACTGGGCCACCCTGTCTGCCGCGGCAGGTTTTGCCCTGCTGTTCTTCACGCATGACTTTTTCGGCATCGCGCTGGCCACCTTGCTGTTCTCGTTTTTCTGGGCGGCGTCCCTGCCGCTGGTGGAAACCACGACACTCGACTGGTCCAGACGCACCGGCGGGCGCTATGGACGGGTGCGTCTGTGGGGCTCGCTGGGCTTCATCGCCGTATCCCTGAGCCTTGGCGGTCTGATCGAACACTGGGGGCAGTGGCTGTTCCTGGTGGTGGTGCTTGCGCTTTTGCTCGGCGTCTGGCTGGCCGGCCTTGGTCTGCCGGGTGGCGAGCGCCACCCGGTAGAGGAGGGGGCCCGGGTATCCGCGCTGGCGCTGCTGCGCCGGCCGGGTGTGCTGGCCTTTTTTCTGGGTTGCGCCCTGGAGCAGGCCAGTCACGGCCCGTATTACGCCTTTTACTCCATCTATCTTGGCCAGCATGGCATCAGTGGCCTGTATATAGGTCTGCTCTGGGCCTTTGCGGTGCTCTGCGAAGTGGGATTCTTTCTGGTCAGCGAACGTGTAGTCGCTAGCATGGGTTTGCGCAAGCTGCTGATTGCCAGTTTTTCATTTACATTGGTCCGATGGGCAATCATTGCCGCCTGGCCTAATCTCGGTTTCATCGTATTTGCCCAGGTCCTGCATGCCGCAAGTTATGCCGGCTTCCATGCCGCGGCTGTGAATCTGACCTACCGCCAGTTCGCGCCGGCGGAGCGGGTGCAGGGTCAGGCCTTGTACACCAGCATCGCTTTTGGTTTTGGTGGGGCGATAGGTGGGCTTGCCGCGGGGGCGATCTGGCAGCAATGGGGCGGGTCGGCCAGCTTTGTTGCCGCCGCCCTGGCCACGGGCCTGGGCCTGCTGCTCATCTTGCTGGCTGGACGACGCATGCAGGCGCTACAGCCGGCTGGCTGAAAGGCCGGGCAAAAATGTAAAGAAAAATGTAAAGAGTTGATGGAGTAGAACCACTTTGTACGACAAGCCTCCTGCCCGATGAATAAGGCCCTGTTTGTTCTTGGCCTGCTATTGCCGAGCCTCGGCGCCTGTTCCTCGGTCCTGCCAGTGGAGACGACGGAGCAGGCCGGGGTGAACACCCTTAACCCCGGCACGAAATGGCAGGGCCCCCGCCTGTTGCTGCGTCTGCAGGACGGTCAACAACCTGATTCAGCCCTGGTCGCTTCCCTGTCCCGTGCTGGCGGCCTGTTGCTCCGACCGCAATTTGCCATCTCACCCAATCTCTATGTTTTTGAAAGTCGTGACCGCCTGTCCGAAGCGGCTCTTGCGAATGCCCTGCAGCGCCTGCGCGCGCACCCGGCAGTGGTTTATGCCGAGCCGGACAGAGCAGTCAGGCTACCTTGATGAGTTTCTGTATGAAAAAAAATGCATTTTCCCTGATCAGCCTGCTGGCCATTCTGTCCTTGGCTCAGACAGCCCTTGCAGAAGGCCTCATCGTCAGACTGAAAGCCGACAACGCGCCAGCGGGCATCATCGCCGCGCGCAATCTACCGGAGCAGCTTGGTCTCAGGCCGGGATCGATGAAAAACATCAGTCCGGAAATTGCGGTGCTCGATCTGCCCGCCGGCATTTCCGCCGCTGAACGGGCAAATCTCGAAAAGCAACTAGTTGGCCGGGCAGACGTGGCCTACATACAGGCGGATCGTCTGGTAAGGCCCATGGCGGGCCCGACCCCCAATGACCCCTTCTTTGCCAATAATAGCCAGTGGAGCCTGTCGGGGCCGGCGGGCATCAATGTGGGGCCGGCCTGGGAGCGCAGCACCGGGCGGGCGGATCAGGTCATCGCCGTGATCGATACCGGCATCCTGCCCGCGCACCCGGATCTCGGTGGCAAGGTCCTGCCTGGATATGACTTTGTCAGCAATACCGACACTGCCAACGATGGCGGTGGCTGGGACAGCGATCCCACGGACCCGGGGGACGCGGTGGCAGCAGAAGAGCCCAATTCCTGGCATGGTACCTTCGTCAGCGGCATCATCGCGGCCTCCAGCGACAACAGCATCGGCATGGCTGGCGTCAACTGGATGGCGCGCATCCTGCCGGTGCGCGCGCTGGGCAAGGGTGGCGGCAGCCTCTCGGAACTGCTCATCGCCATGCGCTGGGCGGCTGGCCTGCATGTCGAGGGCGCGCCGGACAATCCTAATCCGGCCCGCATCCTGAATCTGAGCCTCGGTGCCGATGGTGGTTGCGGGCAGGCAGAACAGGAAGTACTCAGTGAACTGCAGCAAAAGGGTGCCGTGGTGATCACCGCCGCCGGCAATGCAGCAAGCAGGCTTCAGGACGCACCCGTCACGCCGGCCGTCTGCCCCGGCGTGATCACCGTGGCCGCCACCGACCGGCAAGGACAGCTTGCGCCCTATTCGAACTATGGCAGCAGCGTCAGCATCAGCGCGCCTGGCGGATACATGGCAGGCTCCCGCGATGTGGCCAACGGCATCCTGTCTCTGACCCTCAACACTGATGAAACCTATGGCTACGCCTACAATGCCGGCACCAGTTTCTCGACCGCGCTGGTGTCCGGCGTCGCATCCCTGATGCTGGCAGTCAACCCACAACTGACAGCAGTCGACCTGAATCGGATCCTGCGCGATTCCGCCGTTCCCATTCAGGTCAGTGAGGCATCGAGCCCCTGCGCGACACCCGGTAACTGCGGCGCTGGGCGGCTGGATGCTGGCGCAGCGCTTGCCCGGGCGCAGTCCTTTACGGCGGGCAGTGCTGGCCAGACGCAATATCCGGCTCCGGGTCAGGGCCCGACAACATCGCCCGCGTCGGCGCCGTCCGGTGGTGGTGGGGGTTGCGTCATGGCGACTGATGGCAGTACGGACAGCGGCCTGATTCTGCTGCCGGTATTGCTCTGGCTGCTGGGTCGCCTGTCCCGCTTCCGTCCACATGCTGTCGCAAGGCGGTCTTGAGCGAAACCGCGATCCTGGGGCTGCGTGGCTGCCGGCCCTTCCACTGGGATCTTCAGTGGTGGCTGGCGCTGCTTGCCGGCCCTGTGTTCTGGCTGTTCTGGTCATGCTGGCATCCGCCTCTGCCGGGGTGGCCCGCTGCCCTTGAGCTCCTTTCCCTGGTCCTGCTGCAACCTTTGATTGAGGAGCTGGTTTTTCGCGGCATGGTGCAGGGTTATTTGCTGCAGACCCCTTGGGGACGCTTGCGGCTGGGGGGGTTCACTTCGGCGAATCTGCTGACGGCCATGCTTTTTACTGGCCTGCATGCCCTGAGCCACACGCCCGCCTGGGCGCTGGCGGTGTTCCTGCCGGCCCTGGTGTTTGGCTATTTCCGCGAACGCAGCGGCTGCATCTACGCGCCGCTGCTGCTCCACGCGGCTTACAATCTTGGTTATTTTCTGCTCTGGCCGGCTTGAAAGCCTCATAGAATGTCCCCATCTGCTGGATAAGGCAAAAACAAGGAGTCAGTCATGCGGATGGACAAACTCACCACCAAGTTTCAGCAGGGTCTGCAGGAAGCGCAGAGCCTGGCACTGGGGCTCGATCAGCAGCAGATCGAGCCGGTACATCTACTGGTCGCCTTCCTCGATCAGGAAGGTGGCATTGCGCGCAGCGTGCTGGCCAAGGCCGGTGTGTCCGTGGACGGCCTTCGTTCGAAGCTCGGGCGCGAGCTCGAGAATCTGCCCAAGGTGCAGGGCACGCCCGGCGAGGTGCACGTCTCGCGCGACCTGAACAACATGCTCAACCTGGCCGACAAGATCGCCAGCCAGCGCGGGGATGCCTACATCGCCACCGAACACTTCCTGCTCGCCCTGCTCGATGACAAGGGCGCGGCCGGACGTCTGCTCAAGGAGGCAGGAGCCAGCAGGCAGGACCTCGAAAAGGCCATCGATGATCTGCACGGCGGCGAGAAGATCAAGGACGCCAATGCCGAGGAGCAGCGTCAGGCCCTGGAAAAGTACACCGTGGACATGACCGAGCGCGCCGCCCAGGGCAAGCTCGACCCGGTGATCGGGCGCGACGAGGAGATCCGTCGCACCATTCAGGTGCTGATGCGTCGCACCAAGAACAATCCGGTGCTGATCGGCGAACCCGGCGTGGGCAAGACCGCCATCGTCGAGGGCTTGGCGCAGCGCATCGTCAACAACGAGGTGCCCGAGACCCTGCGCGGCAAGCGCCTGCTCTCACTCGATCTCGGCGCCCTGATTGCCGGTGCCAAGTTCCGCGGCGAGTTCGAGGAACGTTTGAAGGCACTCCTGAACGATGTCGCCAAGGCGCAGGGGCAGCTGATTCTCTTCATTGACGAGATTCATACCCTGGTCGGCGCGGGCAAGGCCGAGGGCGCCATGGACGCCGGCAACATGCTCAAGCCCGCACTCGCGCGTGGCGAATTGCATGCCATCGGCGCCACCACGCTTGATGAGTACCGCAAGTACATCGAAAAGGATGCGGCCCTGGAGCGGCGTTTCCAGCCGGTGCAGGTGGACGAGCCCTCGGTCGAGGACACCATCGCCATCCTGCGCGGCCTCAAGGAAAAGTACCAGGTGCATCACGGCATTCGCATCACCGATCCGGCGGTGGTGGCTGCGGCACAGCTTTCGCATCGCTACATCACCGGGCGCCAGCTCCCGGACAAGGCCATCGATCTCATCGATGAGGCCGCTTCGCGCCTGAAAATGGAGATCGACTCCAAGCCCCAGGAACTCGATGAGCTGGATCGACGGCTGGTGCAGCTCAACATTGAGCGCGTGGCGCTGGAGAAGGAAAAGGACGAGGCCAGCCGCAAGCGCCTGGAGCTCATCCAGGAACAGATCGGCGAGTCCGAACGCAAGTACAGGGAACTCGAAACCGTCTGGCAGGCCGAGAAACAGGCCATCGAGGGTGCCTCCCATATTCAGAAGGAGCTCGATCGCGCCCGGGTGGAGCTGGACAGCGCCCGTCGCGCCGGTGACCTGGAGCGCATGGCGCAGCTGCAGTACGGCACGATTCCGGAGCTTGAACGGCAGCTGGCCCAGGCGCAGCAGGCCGAAGTGCAAGCTGATGGCAAGCCGAGACTCTTGCGCGAGGAGGTCACCGAGGAGGAAATTGCCGAGGTGGTCTCGCGCTGGACCGGCATTCCGGTCAGCCGCATGATGGAAGGCGAGCGCGAGAAGCTCCTGAAGATGGAGGATCGGCTCTCCGCTCGCGTGGTGGGCCAGGACGAGGCGGTCAAGGCCGTGTCGAATGCCATTCGTCGCTCGCGCGCCGGGCTCTCCGACCCCAACCGGCCCTATGGTTCCTTCCTCTTTTTAGGACCGACGGGTGTAGGCAAGACCGAGCTGACCAAGGCCCTGGCGGAATTCCTGTTCGATTCCGAAGACCTCATGGTCCGCATCGACATGAGCGAGTACATGGAAAAGCATGCGGTGGCGCGGCTGATCGGCGCCCCGCCGGGCTATGTCGGCTACGAGGAGGGCGGCCAGCTCACCGAAGCGGTGCGCAGGAAACCCTATTCGGTGATCCTGCTCGACGAGGTGGAGAAGGCGCATCCGGACGTCTTCAACATCCTGCTGCAGGTGCTCGATGACGGGCGGCTCACGGACAATCAGGGACGCACGGTGGATTTTCGCAATACCGTCATCATCATGACCTCGAATCTCGGCTCGGACCGCATCCAGGCCTATATCGGCCGGGATCAGGAGGCCATGGAGGCGGCGGTCATGGAGGTGGTGCGCGGGCACTTCCGGCCGGAGTTCCTCAACCGCATCGACGACATCGTGATCTTCCATCCGCTGCAGGCGCGGCAGGTGCGCCAGATCGTCGAGATCCAGAGCCAGTATCTGCGTCGCCGCCTGCGCGATCGGCACATGGATCTGCGCTTCAGCGATGCAGCGCTCGATCTGCTGGCGGAAACCGGGTTCGATCCGGTCTATGGCGCACGGCCGCTGCGCCGGGCGATTCAAAAGCAGATCGAGAACCCGCTGGCCCAGGAGCTGCTGCAGGGCCGCTTCCAGCCCGGGGATCTGATCGAGGTGGACGCGACAGCCGATGGCTTCACCTTCGTCCCGCATCGGGGCGAGGCCGATGCCGCCTGAAGGTGGAATGGGCTCCAAACGAAAGGGACTGCAACGGCAGTCCCTTTTTCATGAATCCTGCCGACTTTGCAGGCCCGCGTATGTGTAGTCAGCTTCTCATTGATGACACGCCTGGTCTGGCCATGTCACCTTAGTTCAGGCTGAAATAGAAGGTTGCGCCCTGGTTGACCGCGCCCTCCGCCCAGACGTGGCCACCATGGCGGTGGATGATGCGCGCGACCGTTGCCAGGCCAATGCCGGTACCTTCGAAATCACTGACACTGTGCAGACGCTGAAAGGCGGAAAAGAGCCGGTTGGCATAGTGCATGTCAAAGCCTGCGCCGTTATCGCGCACATAAAAGACACTTTTGCCTTCCCGCGGCATCGCGCCGAACTCGATGCGCGCCTGTGGTGTCTTGCTGGTGAATTTCCAGGCATTGCTCATGAGGTTTTCCAGGGCGATTTCCAGCAGGCGGGCATCACCCTGGGCCATGGCGTGCGGCGCAATGATCCAGTCCACCTGTCTGATGGGGTCGCCGGTCTGCAGCTTTCCGCGAATGCGCTTGGCCAGATCGGACAGGTCCACGTTCTCCCAGCGAATCTCCTGGCGCGTGACCTGGGCGAGCTTCAACAGGTCGTCGATCAGGTGCTCCATGCGCTGGGCCGCCTGGCGGATACGACCGAGATGATGCACGCCCTCGGTGTTGAGGCAATCGGCACTGTCCTGCTGCAGGGCATGGCTGAAGCTGTTGATCGCCCGTAGCGGCGCGCGCAGATCATGGGCCACGGAATAACTGAAGGATTCCAGTTCCCGGTTCAGCGCCACCAGCTCGGCGGTGCGGGCCTGCACGCGTGTCTCCAGTTCCCGATTCAGTCGCTGGATTTCTTCCTCGGCCAGTTTCTGTCGGGTCTGATCCCGCAGGATCTTGGCGAACCCCTTGTGATGGCCAAGCTCATCCCGCAGTGTGAAAAGCATTCCGGAGGCATAGAAGCGGCTGCCGTCCTTGCGCTGATGCCAGCGTTCATCGACTGATTGGCCATGCATGAGCGCGTGTTCCTGTTCACTGGCCGGAACATTTGCCCACCGGTCCTCGGGGGTGTAGATCACGGAGGCGGAGTGGCCGATGATCTCCGTCTCGCGGTAGCCGAGAATGCGCTCCGCGCCAACATTCCATTCCAGTACGCGACCCTCGATGTCCGTCATGAAAATCGCGTAATCCTGCACGTTCTCCATGAGCAGGCGAAAGCGCGTCTCGCTCTCGCGCAGCGCCTCTTCCGCCGTCCTGATGGCTGTGCGGTCCTCCAGCACCTTGGCGTAGCCGCGCAGGTGGCCCTCATCGTCCAGCAGGGAGGTCACTGTGCCTTCGCAGTAGAAGCGGCTGCCATCCTTGCGCAGATGCCAGCGCTTGTCCGGGGCGCGCCCCTGTTCGCGCGCGATGCGCATTTCTTCTGCAGGAATGCCGGCGGCCCGGTCTTCCGGCGTGAAGATGAAATCGCCACGGCGTCCGAGCACTTCGTCGTGATCATAACCAAACAGGCGTTCCGCACCCTGGTTCCAGATCAGGATGCGGGTTTCGGGGTCCACCACGATCAGGGCGTAGTCCCTGACTCCCTGCAGTAACAGCTCAAAAAGTTCCTCATTGCGCTTGCAGTCGGCCAGGTCTTCTTCCGCAATGGTTTTCTGGCCCTGCAGGATCAGCAGCAACAGGGCATTTTCATTGATATGGCGGATGCCGCTGACGGCAATCCGTAACTCCCTGCCACCCCAACAGGCTTCGAGATTCGTGTCCGGGGCCTCGCCGCGTGCGATCTTTTCCCCGAGCGCCGCCAGACCGGGCAATGGCAGGAGCTCCGGCAAGGAGCGACCGGCCAGTGATGCTGGATCGAGAGAGAGCAGCAGACGTGAACACTGATTGCTCTTGAGAACACGCAACCGCGCATCCAGGACGAGTATGCCAAGGGGCAGCTGGTCGATCAGGTTGTCGGTCTGTTGCTTTGATGCCAGCGCTTCTTCCCTGGTCATGAAGCAGCCTCCCGGCGCAAGGTGTGCAGACCGCTTAGCTTATACACTTGCGAGATCAAAGTTACAGGGCTTTTGTCTGAGGATCTGCCAGGACGGGGATTACCCGGCCAGAACCGGGCAGGGCGGGATGCTGCGCGAACCCAGTCCTACTTGACAACCAGTACGGCGCAAGGGGCCTCGTGTACCACCCGGTCGGTGGTCGATCCAAGCAGCAGGCGTCCCAGGCCACTGTGACCGTGGCTGCCGATCACGATCAGATCGGCCTGTATCCTGCCGGCAAAATCGACGATGGCGCTGCCGGTCCTGTCAGTGCTCTCGATGATTTCCGCGCGCAGATCCGGATGCCTCTGGCGAAGCCTGTCGGCCAGTGCCTGGATGCCGCGCTCAGCACTCGCGCGCAGTTGATCGCCCAGATCCACCATGACTGGCGGCATCATCTCGCCCACCATTTCAGGATAGGGATGGATGAACTCGGGCGAAAACACATGCACGAGCGTCAGTTGTGCCTGCATCTGCTGTGCAAGTATCGCGCCCCTGAGCGCGGCCCTTTCCGAATGCGCTGAGAAGTCCACCGGTACCAGCACATGACTGAACAGTGATCCCATGTCCTTTCCTCCCCTCAGGTGCGTAGCCGCTCCAGCACGGCATCCAGGGTCAGCAGTTCCGCTTCGGCAGCAACGCGGGCCTTGTACTCCAGCAGGCCGTGTTCCAGGTTGCGTTCACTGATGACCACCCGATGCGGCAGGCCGATCAGGTCCATTTCGGCGAACTGCACGCCCGGCCGTTCCGCACGGTCGTCCCAGAGTACTTCAAAGCCGAGGTCGCGCAGGCGGTCATAGAGGGTTTCCGCCGCCGCCATCACCTTTTCCGAACGCTGCGCGTTGATGGCGATCAGCCCGACATCGAAGGGTGCTATGGCCTGCGGCCAGATGATGCCCTTGTCGTCATAATTCTGCTCGACCGCGGCGGCCACCACACGCGATACGCCGATGCCATAGCAGCCCATGCGCATGATGCGCTCCTGACCTTGTTCATCCAGGAAGCTCGCGTGCAGGGCCTGACTGTACTTGTCGCCGAGCTGGAAGATATGACCGACCTCGATGCCGCGACGGATGCCGAGATTTCCCGCGCAGCGCGGGCAGGGCTCACCGGCCTTGACGTTGCGCAGGTCCGCCGTTTCCGGCAGCGGCACATCGCGGTTCCAGTTGAGGTTGATCCAGTGATAATCCTTCTCGTTGGCGCCGCTGGAGAAATTACAGGCCGCGGCGGCACGCTGGTCCACCAGCACCCGCAGCTTCTCCGGCAGATTCACCGGGCCGATGAAGCCGACCACGCCACCGGTGGCGGTTTCGGCCTCGGCGGCCTCGGCCATGCGCACCTGCTTTGCGCCCAGCGCCCTGGCGGCCTTGATCGGGTTCAGTTCGTCGTCACCGAGCAGGAAAAGCGCGGCGGGTTGATCATCGGCCATCACCACTACGCTCTTGACGATGCGATCATGGGAAAGTTTCAGCATCTGCGCCTGCTCCGCCACGGTGCGGATGCCGGGCGTGGTCACCTTTTGCGCCGGCATTGGGGCATCGCAGGGCAGGGGAGCGGGCCGGCTCTCGGCCAGTTCCAGATTGGCGGCATACTCGCATTGGTGACAGTAGACGATAGCATCCTCGCCCGAGTCCGCCAGCACGTGGAACTCATGGCTGGCGCTGCCGCCGATCGAGCCGGTATCCGCTTCCACGGCGCGGAATTCAAGCCCCAGGCGCTGGAAGATACGGCTGTAGGCATCGAACATCACCCGATAGGTATCCTGCAGGCTTTCCTGGTCGGCGTGGAAGGAATAGGCATCCTTCATGGTGAATTCGCGCCCACGCATCAGGCCAAAACGCGGCCGGATCTCGTCACGGAACTTGGTCTGGATCTGGTAGAAATTGGCCGGTAACTGACGATAGGAGCGGATCTCGCCACGGATCAGGTCGGTGATGACCTCCTCGTGGGTGGGTCCGAGGCAGAAGTCGCGCGCGTGGCGGTCCTTGATGCGCAGCAGTTCCGGTCCGTACTGTTCCCAGCGGCCAGATTCCGACCAGAGTTCGGCGGGCTGTACCATCGGCATCAGCACTTCCTGGGCCCCTGCGCGGTCCATTTCCTCACGTACGATGGTTTCCACCTTGCGCAGCACGCGCAAGCCCAGCGGCAGCCAGGTATAGAGGCCGGCCGCCAGTTTGCGGATCAATCCGGCGCGCAGCATGAGCTGGTGGCTGATGACTTCGGCGTCTGCCGGAGTTTCCTTGAGAGTCGGAATAAGTATTTGTGAGCGTCGCATGGTCCAATCCGGTGAGGTAGGTCGTTTCGGTCAGTGTAAGCACTGCGCCCGATAAAATGAAGCCCGGGAGTTAACCTTGACAGCATCCGGCGAAATCCGGATATTTAGACTTTGTCTACTAGCTCCTACCCACCCTGATGGAGGTCACCATGTCTGTACTCGTCGGAAAAACCGCTCCTGACTTCACCGCGCCCGCCGTGATGGGCGACAACAGCATCAACGAGAACTTCCGCCTGTCCGAATTTGCCAAGGGCAAATATGCCGTCCTTTTTTTCTGGCCCCTGGATTTCACTTTCGTCTGCCCTTCCGAAATCATCGCCTTCGATCATCGCTGGGATGAATTCCAGAAGCGCAACTGCGAAGTGATCGGCGTGAGTGTGGATTCCCAGTACACCCATCTCGCCTGGAAGAATACCCCGGTCGACAAGGGTGGGGTCGGCAAGCTGCGCTTTCCCATGGTGGCTGATCTTACCCAGAGCATTGCCCGTGACTATGACGTGCTCACCACCGGCGGTGTGGCCTTGCGTGGTACCTTCCTGATCGACCGCGACATGGTCGTACGCCATCAGGTCATCAATGACCTGCCCCTGGGTCGCAATATCGATGAAGCCATCCGCATGGTGGATGCCCTGCAGTTCTCCGAAGAGCACGGCGAGGTCTGTCCCGCCGGCTGGCAGCAGGGCAAACCGGGCATGAAGGCCAACCCCGAGGGCGTGGCGGACTACCTTTCCCAGCACGCCGGCGCGCTTTAAGCGTCATTTCCGGTCCAATCAACCCCCGTTTCCACAGGAAGCGGGGGTTTCCTGTCTTGAGGGGGGAATGTGACACGTAGGCGGAAAAGCAGGCCATCGATGCGCAGAGGGTTTGGCGCGCGCAGGAAGCTCGGTGTCGGTGCGGTGCTTGTGATGCTGGCCTTCACGGCGCTGGCCGAGGGTGGCTTTTACCACAAAGTGCGGGAAAGCGTCGGTGAATGGACCGGTCTTTTGAGTGCCCGGGCACCAGCATCGCCGCAGACGCTCAACGCCCAGGGCAGCATCACCGTGGCCTTTTCGCCCAAGGGCGGAGCCACCCAGGCGGTGGTCGATGCCATTCGCGGCGCAAAGGAACGCATCTGGGTACAGGCCTACAGTTTCACCAGCGCCCCCATTGCCCAGGCCCTGGTCCAGGCGCATGGTCGCGGGGTCAAGGTAATTGCCGTGCTCGACAAGAGTCAGCGCACCGCCAATTATTCAGAAGCGGACTACCTGGCCAACCATGCGGTACCCACCTATATCGACGACCAGCATGCCATCGCGCACAACAAGATCATGGTGATCGATGGGGACACCCTGATCACCGGCAGCTTCAACTTCACCAAGGCCGGCGAGAAGTCCAATGCCGAAAACCTGCTGATCTTCCGGGGAAATCCGGCACTGGTGGATCTTTATGGTCAGAACTTCCAGCATCACCGGGCGCATTCGACGGAGTTCAGGAACCGGCGCGGCTATGATTGAGCCTGAACGCCTCGCCGGTGGAATGCCTCGATGAATCCGGCCACCGCATCGGGACCGTTCAGATCCAGACGCGGGCAGGGGCAGTCCAGGGGCGCATCGCTGGCCACCGCCCGGATCCAGGGATCATCGCGCGCGAGCAGCGGATGGCCGAGGCTCGGGCGGTGCACTTCCAGCTTGGGATGCTTGCCGTGGCGCATGCCCTCGACCAGCACCAGATCACTACGCGCCGGGTCGAGTTGCGCCAGCAGCGTCTCGAGCTGAGGTTCCTGGGGTTCGGGGAGTTCGGTGAAAAGCGCCCAGCGCCGGTCTGAGGCCGCCAGTACCTGGGCCGCGCCGGCCTCGCGCAGGCGATAGCTGTCCTTGCCGGGGATGTCCGGGTCGAAGTCGTGGTGGGTATGCTTGATGACTGCCACCCGCAGGCCACGCTGACGCAGCAGGGGGATGAGCCGGGTCAGCAGGGTGGTCTTGCCGCTGCCGCTGAAGCCCGCGATGCCGAGAACGATCATGCTTGATTATCTCCGCAGGGGATCATGAGAAATCATCCGCCAGCGTGGCTGTGAGATCCTGCGGATGGTTGCAGTTAAACATTTGGGTTTCCGTGAAGTCCACCCAGTTATGGGGGATGTCGGCGTACCAGCCCTGCACCCGCCGCTCGCCACGGGCGAGATAAGCATCCAGCAGGGGCAGGAGATCTCGCCGGCACAGACAAAGCAAGGGATGTGGTCCGGATGGACTGCGCGCCAGCACCAGAGGAACGCTGTCGCGCGCACCCCAGAGCCGTTCGACAATGTCATCCGGCAGCAGGGGGCTGTCGACTGGCTGGGTGAAAAGCCAGTCTTCCCGGGCATGCAACAGTCCCTGGCGCAGACCCTGCAGGGGACCTGGATAGCCCGGCATGTCATCCTCCAGCACTCGGCAGCCCAAGGCCCTGTAATCCGCCTGGTTGCGGTTGGCGCTGATGAGAATCTCGCGGGCTTGGTCACGCAGCCTGTTGAGCGCATGCTCGACCAGCGGGGCGCCCTGCCAGAGCAGCCAGCCCTTGTCCTGGCCCTGCATGCGCCGGCCCGCGCCGCCTGCAAGGATCAGGGCGCTCAGGGGCAGGGGTGTATGGTGCGTGGCAGGCATCCGGGCATTGTAGACAGGGCTTGGTATTCATGCCAGCGCCAGCAGGCGCGATATTTTCAAGACATTCTGAAAAGGTGATCCCATGTTCAAGGACTGGTTCAGGAAATCTACGCCGGACAAAGCCGAGTCACGCAAGAGCCTGGTGCTGGAGGCGGGGATTCCGCCGGAGGAGCGGGTGGATCAGCTTCCGCTCTCGCAAATCCAGTTTCTGCGCCATTTCAACGGCTTTGGCGAACTGCCCGATGATCCGCAATTGCGGGATACGCTCTTGCGCAGCCTGCAGGATCCGAATTTTCTGCTGGATCTGCCGCGCGGCACGGCCCAGCGCCTGCTGTCGCCTGGTGGTGCGCTGGCCGGCTCGGGCATCGCTGCAGATACCTTGCTGCGCTTCCTGAATCTGATGCATGGCGAGGTCACCCGGGCCATGTACATCAAGGCTGCCCGCGAACGCCTCGGCGCGCGCGGCATCCGCTTCCTGCTGCCCGACAACGTCACGGTCCCGCCGGAGGAGCGGGCCATCGTCGAGACGGATGCCCATGGGCTTGGTGCCGGAGCTTATCCCTTTGACGCCATGCCGGAAAACCCGCATCCCGGGCAGCCGGCCAAGTATTACGTGCGGGTCATCCTGGACGAGCCTTCCTGAATGATCCAACCTGTTTTTTAGGCATTGTTTTGGGTATTCTAGGACGTTTTATGTTGCCAGGCTGGGCAAGCCGGCAGATCCTTCAAACAGTCAGGGTGGGAACGTAGCCTCATGAGCAAGAAAATCGCGGTGTTGCCGGGGGATGGCATTGGTCCGGAGATCGTGGCCGAAGCCGTCAAGGTGCTGGTCTGGTTGCGGGATGCGCAGGGGCTGGATCTGGAGATGAGCGAGGCCCTGGTCGGTGGCGCGGCCATCGACGCGACCGGCGGCCCGCTGCCCGAAAGTACCCTGAAGCTTGCCCTGGAGGCCGATGCCGTCCTGCTGGGTGCGGTGGGTGGCCCCAAGTGGGAACCGCTGCCGCATGCCATCCGCCCGGAGCGCGGCCTGCTGGGACTGCGCAAGGAGCTGGATCTCTTTGCCAATCTGCGGCCCGCCAGCGTCTATCCGCAACTGGTTGATGCCTCGCCGCTCAAGCCCGAGCTGGTGTCCGGCATCGACATCCTGGTGGTGCGCGAACTGACCGGAGACATCTATTTCGGCCAGCCGCGCGGCGTCGAAACCCTGCCCGATGGCAGCCGCCGCGGCTACAACACCATGGTCTATTCGGAAGCCGAGATCGAGCGCATCGCCCATGTCGCCTTCAAGGCCGCACAGGGTCGCCAGGGCAGGCTCTGCTCGGTGGACAAGGCCAACGTGCTGGAGACCACCGAACTCTGGCGCGAGGTCCTCACCCGCATCGGCCAGCAGGAATACCCCGAGGTCGAGCTGAGCCACATGTACGTGGACAATGCCGCCATGCAACTCATCCGCAATCCGCGCCAGTTCGATGTGATCGTCACCGGCAATATCTTCGGCGACATCCTCTCGGACGAGGCCAGCCAGCTCACTGGCTCCATCGGCATGCTGGCCTCTGCCAGTCTTGGCACGAAATACGGCATGTACGAGCCCATCCACGGCTCAGCGCCGGATATTGCCGGCCAAGGGATTGCCAATCCGATCGCGACCATCCTGTCCGTTGCCATGATGCTGCGCTACTCCCTGAACGAGCCGGTCTGGGCGGATCGCATCGAGGCCGCGGTCAGCCGGGTGCTGGATCAGGGCCTGCGCACCGCGGACATCCATGCGCCGGGCACCCGGCGGGTGGGTACGCACGAGATGGGTGACGCCGTCCTGGCGGCCCTGCAGGCCGGCCAGTGAAAAATCATTCCGCGTCGCCTATTTAACTATTTTCTTCGGGAGCATGCCTCAGTCGGTGTGTCTCCCAAGCAGAACATCCCTGGAGATTGCCGTGAAGAAGTCTGCCTATAACGTGGCCGTACTGGGCGCCACCGGCGCCGTTGGCGAAACCATGCTGTCCATCCTTGAGTCCCGCAAATTCCCGGTTGCCGAACTCTACCTGCTCGGTAGCGAACGCTCGGCCGGGGCCGAGATCAGCTTTCGCGGCAAGACCCACATCGTGGGCAATGCCGCGGATTTCGACTGGTCGAAGGCCGATATCGGACTTTTTTCAGCGGGTGGTTCGGTCAGCGCCGAGTACGCCCCGAAGGCCGCCGCAGCCGGTTGCGTGGTGATCGACAACACCGCGCAGTTCCGTTATGAGCCGGACATTCCGCTGGTGGTGCCCGAGGTCAATGCCCATCGCATCGCCGATTACACCAATCGCGGCATCATCGCCAACCCCAACTGCTCGACCATCCAGATGCTGCTGGCCCTGAAGCCCATCCATAACGCCGCCCGGATCGAGCGCGTCGTGGTTTCCACCTATCAGGCCGTCAGCGGCACCGGCAAGGCCGCCATCGAGGAACTCGCCGGCCAGACCATGGCACTGTTCAACCACAAGGAAGTCGAGGCGAAGGTCTACCCCAAGCGCATCGCCTTCAACTGCCTGCCCCAGATCGACGTCTTCCTGGACAACGGGTATACCAAGGAAGAAATGAAGATGACCTGGGAGACCAAGAAGATCATGGAGGACGACAGCATCGAACTGTCCGCCACCTGCGTGCGCGTGCCGGTGTTCTATGGGCATTCCGAGGCCGTGAATGTGGTGACCGAGAAAAAATTGTCCGCCGAACAGGTACGCGAACTGCTCGGCCAGGCCCCTGGCGTGCAGGTCATGGACGAGCGTCAACCGGGCGGCTATCCCACCGCCACCGAGGCCGCCAACACAGATCCCGCCTATGTCGGGCGCATCCGCGAGGACGTATCGCATCCGCGTGGCATCAATTTCTGGGTGGTGGCCGACAACGTGCGCAAGGGCGCGGCGCTCAACAGCGTGCAGATTGCGGAATTGCTGATTCGCGACTACATATAAATTTGAAAATCCACAATGCGCAAAACGCATGCGGGTGAGGAACAGGCGTGGATATAAAAAATCAATAAGCACCGGGGCGCGCTCCTGCGCGAACCGGCATCACGGGAGGCTGCATGCGTAGCAAGATACTGGGTGGATTACTTCTCGGCGCGGGCCTCATGGCCCCGACGGTTTCCTGGTCCCTGGGACTGGGTGACATGACCGTCCTGTCCGGGCCGGGAGAACCCTTCCGGGCCCAGATTCCACTGCGCTCCGTAACCGCCGAGGATCTCGATGCCCTACGGGTGCGGCTGGCGTCGCCGGCAGCCTTTGACAGCATCGGCGTGCAACGCGCCCCCGGTGTCGAGCAGCTCAATTTCCGCATCAAATCCGGCGGCACGCCGGTCGTGCTTGTCAGCAGCAGTCGTCCTCTCCCTGCGGGGAGCCTGCACTTCCTGGTGGAACTGGAATGGGGTGGTGGCAAGCTGATCAAGGATTATCTGGCCCGCATGCGTTATCCCGAATCACCCGTTGCCAGTCCCGTGTTGCCCCAGCCTGTCATCACCGTACCAGTCGCACCGTCCCAGGCCATGCCCGTGCAGCGCCCGACAGTTGCTTCCTCCGGCAACCAGGCCCACGCAATGCCCCGGCATGCCAGCCGCCCGGCGCCGCAGCCCATCGGTCCTGGCCAGCAGTGGTCGCGGGTGGCCATCTATGGTCCGGTGACCGGCAAGGACAATCTCTACCGCATCGCCTCGCGGATGCGCGGTGACAATGGTTTGGGCCTGAGCCAGGTCATGGCTGCCCTGTATCAGCACAATCCAGACGCCTTTCTTGGCGGCAATCCGGACGTCCTGCGCCCGGGTGCCGTGCTCAAAGCCCCTCCGCTGAATCTGATTCAGGCGATGAGTGATGCCGACGCCGTGCGCATCCTGACCCGCCGTGAAGCCGGGGCCGCCAAGCCGCATGCCCGCCCCGCCGCGCCGGTCAGCCCGGCAGTCGTCCAGCCAGTCAAACCGGAGCCAGGGACCCGACCGGTTTCTGCCCCGGCACAGGTAAGACCTGCAGCGCCAGGACAGCCCGATTTTTATATCAGCCCTGCAGCAGCCACAGCCAGCGCCGCAACGGCTGGCAGCGCTACGGTTTCGGCAAGCGTGCAGGCCCTGCAGGAAGAAAATCTGGCCAATAAAAAGGCCTACGAGCTGCTTTCCCAGACGGTCACGCGTCTGAACCAGAAGATGGGGGAGCAGCAGAAGCACCTGCTGGAGCTTCAGGCCCAGAGCGATGCCACCCTGCGGAACTCCCCGGATGCCCTGCTCAAGAATCCGCTGATGCTGCTGATGGTGGGCAGCAATGCCCTGCTTCTGGTGCTGGTGCTGTACCTGCTCTGGCGTCAGCGGCGCAGCAGCCGCGACATTGCCGCGGCTCAGGCCAGCCTGCGATCCATGGAAAAGGAAAAGGTGCTGCAGAGCCGCGAGCAGAATCGCACGGCCAGGCGGCAGAAGATCGACTCGCAAGCAGTCGCCATTGCAACGCCGGCTGCCGTTCCTGCTGTTCAGAAAGAAGCGGCCCCGGCACAGATCACGGAACAGGTGCTCGCCAGCACGGAGAGTCCTGAGGTGGATGCCCTCGATCAGGCGGAGCTTTATCTGACCTACGGCCGGGTTCAGCAGGCACAGGAGGCACTGGAAACAGCCCTGACGCAGCAGCCCGGTCGCAAGGAGGTCTACGTGAAGTTGCTGGATCTCTATGCCAAGCAGTCGAAGCTGGATGATTATCTGGACCTGGCGGAACGCATGCGGGGCCGCTTTGGCAAGGACAATCCGGCCTGGCGCGGGGTGATGGCGCAGGGGGCTCTGCTCTTTCCAGGCAATCCCTTGTTCGAGGATCAACCTGTAGCCGCTGCGACGCCGAACCCGGCGTCTGGGTTCATGGAACTGGACCTTTCCGACAATGCTCCAGCTGCTGTCAGGGATAGCGACCATTCATTTGAGGAACTCGCGGCTGCCCAGGAGAATTCCAGCCCGGAACCTGGCGGTCAGGAAGTCGCAACCGCTGGATCCAATATCATCGATTTCGACCTGGGTGGGCTTGAATTCGATCCTGCCAGCGCGCGGGCCGGTTCACGGGTCCTGAAGGATTCAGTCGTTTCGACCAGTGAAGTTGCTGAATTCAATCTGGACCTTGCCCCGGAGTCAGGTCTTGCCAAGGCGCACGAGGATGTCTTTGCCGCGCTGGATCGTGAGTTCAGCGCCCTGGAAGAAGTCGTGACACCATCATCTTCGGAGTCGTTCACGCCTGAAAGGGAAGAGGGATTGTTCCTGGATCTGGCACCGGCCACAGCTGTCGCCCCTGATCCAGCCAGTGAAACGGATCTCACTGACTGGGATGGCATGGATACCAAGCTTGATCTCGCCAAGGCCTACGTGGATATGGGGGATAGTGAATCAGCCCGCGAACTGTTGCAGGAAATCGCGCAACAGGGCGACGCCCGCGTGCGCTCCGAGGCCCAGCAACTGCTTGCCGCCATTGGCTGATTAGCAGCGCCCGCTTTGCTTGCTGCTCGTGCCCCCCTGGGGGCACGCTGTGCGACTATCATGCCCTGTTGCAACGGGCCAGGGCTGGAGTGATTCCTTGCTAGGGGTATGTCGTTCCATCAGAGCCTTGCATCCACTGGCCCGGCTCTGGGTGCTCATCATCATCAGTCTGGCCCTGACTTTTCATCTGGTCCCCTTGCTGCCGGTGCTGCTCCTGTTGACTACCCTGGTTCTGCTCTGCGACAGGCCGGATCGCCAGATCCTCATGCGTACCTTGCGGCGACTGCGTTGGCTTCTGCTCGCCACCCTGCTCCTGCACGCCTATTTGACGCCGGGGCCCTTGCTTTTCCCGGAAGTCGGGGTATTGTCTCCGGCACGCGAGGGCTTGCGGGAAGGGTTGCTGCGTTCCCTGGCCCTGCTTTTCATGGCCTTCTGGGCGATCTGGCTCATGCATGGCGTTGCGCCCGCTCTTATGGCCCAGGCAATTGCACGCCTGCTGCAGCCCTTTGGCCGGCTGGGGTTTCCCGTGGCGCGCCTGGCCTCCCGCCTGTCCCTGACCCTGGCCGCCGTGGATGCCATGGGCGCACGGGCGCGCAGCCTGCGTGATAGTCTTGCCACCGAACGCATGCCCGAGGGGCTATGGGCAGGCTTGCGGCTGAGGGCCGAGGTGCTCCTGCGGCTTTTTGAAGAAATTGAAAATGAGCATCCCGCAGCAAGGCCCGAGCCAGAGATGCCCTTGCCGAGACTTGCCTGGCGGGATCTCCTGATGCTGTTGCTGGTTCTTGGTCTGATGGGGTTTGCTTTGTTGATCGATGGTTTGCAATGAGAATTGCTATTGGTGTTGAGTACGATGGCTCGGCCTTTTGTGGCTGGCAGCGCCAGCATGGTCAGCCGAGTGTGCAGGCGGCGGTGGAAGCGGCCCTCTCACGCGTTGCCAACGAGCCTATCGAAGTCGTGGTGGCCGGGCGCACGGACACTGGTGTACATGGCATCGGCCAGGTCGCCCACTTTGATAGCAGTGCGCTTCGCAGCGAATACGCCTGGGTGCGTGGTGCCAATGCCGCCTTGCCCGCGGCCGTGAGCCTACGCTGGGCCCTTCCTGTTCCCGATGATTTCAATGCCCGCTTTTCCGCGACCGGGCGTGCCTATCGCTACCTCATTCTCAACCGCCCGGAACGGCCTGCCTTGCGTCGCCATTTCGTCAGCTGGATCTACACACCACTTGATGCCGATCTCATGCAGGCGGCGGCAGGGCATCTGATCGGGCGCCATGACTTTTCCGCATTCCGCGCCAGCAGTTGCCAGGCCAGGCACCCGGTGCGTGAACTACGGCGGCTACAGGTCACCCGCATGGGTGATCTGATCGCCCTGGACGTGGAAGCCAACGCCTTCCTACATCACATGGTGCGCAACCTGGCCGGTGTCCTGATCGCCGTTGGCAGCGGCCAGCAGGCGCCGGGCTGGGCGGCCGAGGTGCTTGAAAGCCGCGACCGGCGGCTGGCCGGCGTCACAGCCCCCCCTGCGGGGCTCTATCTGACCCATGTCAGCTATCCCGAGCGCTTTGGCTTGCCCCAGCTTCTGGCCGAACCCTGGTAGCTTCAGAAACTGAGCAGCTTGTTTGCTGCCTCCAGATAGGGCAGGGCCTGGGAAACGCTGAAAGCCGGGATGTCGGGCAGCACGTCGGCTGGCGTCAGGTCAAACAGATCCATCGAGGTGGCGCAGAGCACGAATTGCGCGCCATTATCCCGTGCCAGTTGCATGAACTGCGCCACCGATTTGCCGCCGGGCTTTGGATAGATTTCCTCGGCAACGCCTTTCTTGAGCAGCAGGGTGCCAAGGCCGGTGAAATAGACCACTACCGAACGCTCCTCGGCCGCTGCCGTGGCCGCGAGAAAGAAAGGAGAGGCGAGGCGGCGCGGGGTATCCGGCCCGCTGGTCATGACGATGCCGAGATCGATCTGCTGCGGGGTGTTGTCCTGTGGCGTGCTCATGGGAACCTCCGGGAAAGATGAATCATATTAAATTATGACACTGGATTTCCGGGAAAGTTGTCGCAGGCTTTTCCCTGAGGGGAAAGGCTTTTCTGGGCAGGGATTTACTGCTACCTTTCGCGCATGATTCGTGTGAAAATTTGTGGGATCGGCTCGCGGGAAGATGCCTTGCTGGCTGCAGACGCCGGTGCGGATGCCATTGGGCTGGTGTTTTATGCCAAGAGCCCGCGCAATGTGGACATCGGGCAGGCGCAGGCCATCCTTGCCGTCTTGCCGCCTTTCGTCAGCACCGTCGGCCTGTTCGTGAATGAGACGCCTGAACGGGTGCGCGAGGTTCTGGCTCATTGCCCGCTCGATATCCTGCAGTTTCATGGTGAGGAAACGCCAGAGTATTGCGCCAGTTACAGTCGGCCCTATCTCAAGGCCCTGCGCATGCACCCGGACCTCGACCCCTTGGCTGAGATGGCGCGTCATCCCCAGGCGCGTGCCTTTCTGCTGGACGCCTACAGTCCGCTGGCCGCAGGTGGTACCGGGCAGCTTTTCGACTGGGCGCGGGTGCCGCGCGAGAGCAGCCGGCCCCTGATCCTGGCCGGTGGCCTCGGACCCGAAAACGTGGCAGATGCCATCCGCCTGGCCCAGCCCTATGGGGTGGACGTCAGCAGTGGCGTGGAATTGCGCCCGGGCGTCAAGGACGCGAAGCTGGTCAGGGCCTTTGTCGAACGTGCGCGCCAGGCGCGAATCTGAGCGCGGACCTGGAATTCAATGCAGTGAGGATGATTCATGTCGACCTATAACCTGCCGGACGAGCATGGCCGTTTCGGCCCTTACGGTGGCGTCTTTGCCGCCGAGACCCTCATGGCGGCGCTCGATGAGCTGAATGCCGCTTACAAGGCAGCGAGCCAGGACCCGGCCTTTCAGGCGGAATTTCACGGCGAACTCGCCCAGTTCGTGGGCCGTCCCAATCCGCTTTATCATGCCGCGCGGCTATCGCGAGAGATCGGCGGCGCGCAGATCTATCTCAAGCGCGAGGATCTCAACCATACCGGTGCGCACAAGATCAACAACACCGTTGGTCAGGCCTTGCTGGCCCGGCGCATGGGCAAGCAGCGGGTGATCGCCGAGACCGGCGCCGGTCAGCACGGGGTTGCCACTGCCACCGTCGCGGCGCGTTATGGCATGGAATGCATCGTCTACATGGGCGAGGAGGACGTTCGCCGCCAGGCCATCAACGTGTTTCGCATGAAGCTCCTGGGTGCCGAAGTGAGGCCGGTGACGAGCGGCTCGCGCACGCTCAAGGATGCCCTGAACGAGGCCATGCGCGACTGGGTCACCCATGTCGAAGATACCTTCTACATCATCGGCACCGTGGCCGGACCGCATCCCTATCCGATGATGGTGCGCGATTTCCATCGCGTGATCGGCGACGAGGCGCGGGCCCAGCATCTGGCCCAGACCGGCCGCCTGCCGGATGCCTGCGTGGCCTGCGTGGGTGGCGGCAGCAATGCCATCGGGCTGTTTTATCCTTTCATCGAGGATGCCGGCGTGCGCCTGGTTGGCGTCGAGGCCGGTGGCAGTGGGCTTGAGACCGGCCGGCACGCCGCCCCGCTCACGGCCGGCCGGCCGGGCGTGCTGCATGGCAACCGCACCTATCTCATGGAAGATGCCGATGGCCAGATCATCGAGACCCACTCGATTTCCGCCGGGCTCGATTACCCGGGCGTCGGCCCCGAACACGCTTATCTGAAGGATATCGGCCGCGCCGAGTATGTGGCGATCACCGATTCTGAGGCCATTGCCGCCTTTCATCGCCTGACCCGCACCGAGGGCATCATGCCGGCGCTGGAAAGCTCGCATGCCATCGCCCAGGGCTTCAAACTCGCCGCGGAAATGCGCCCGGAGCAGAGCATCATCATCAATCTGTCCGGCCGGGGCGACAAGGATATCCACAGCGTGGCCGAATACATGGAGAAACACCCCGAATGAGCCGTCTCGCCCCGACCTTTGCCCGTCTGCAGCAGGCCGGACAGGCCGCCATGATCCCGTTTTTCACGGCAGGCGATCCCGAGCCTACCGCCACCCTGCCGATGCTCCACGCTCTGGCTGCCGCTGGCGCCGATATCATCGAGCTTGGCGTGCCTTTTTCCGATCCCATGGCGGACGGACCCACCATTCAGCAGGCCAACGAGCGCGCCCTGCGTCATGGTATGAATCTGACGCAGGTGCTGGCGGCCGTGGCCGAATTCCGCAAGGAAAACCAGCACACACCCGTGGTGCTGATGGGCTATCTCAACCCTGTCGAGGTCATGGGTTATGAAGCCTTCGCGAAGGCGGCCGCCTTCGCCGGGGTGGATGGCGTGATCACCGTGGACATGCCCCCCGAGGAGGCCGAGGCACTGATATCCGTGCTGCGCGCCCGGGCCATCGATCCGATCTTCCTGCTGGCGCCGACCAGCAGCGAGACCCGCATGCAGCGCGTGGCGGCGGTGGCGAGCGGTTTCGTCTATTATGTCTCCATGCGCGGCGTTACCGGGGCCGGTGGCCTCGATATGGCCGAGGTGGCAGCCCGGATCGCGCGGGTGCGCCAGCATACCAGCCTGCCCCTTGGGGTGGGCTTCGGCATTCAGGATGCCGCTACGGCCGCCGCCATGGCCAGGATGGCCGATGCCGTGGTGGTGGGCAGTGCCGTGGTGCGCGAGATTGCAGCAGCCTCTGACGTAGCGGATGCAGTTGCCCGTGCCGGCAGGCTGGTAAAGGAGATGGCCGTGGCCGTGCACAAGGCGCGTCAGGCTGTACAGGAGATTGCATGAGCTGGTTCGAGAAGCTGCTGCCCCCGAAGATCAAGAAAGACAAGAACGCCAAGGCCGAAGAGAACAAACGCGCCGTACCTGAAGGGCTGTGGTCCAAGTGTCCGACCTGCCAGAGCGTGCTTTTCAAGGCGGAAATCGAGGAAAACCAGGACGTCTGCCCCAAGTGCGGGCACCACAACCGCATTGGCGCACGGCGGCGGCTGGACCTCTTTCTCGATCCTGAGCCCCGCCTGGAACTCGGCGCCCACTACATTCCGGTCGACCCGCTGCGTTTCAAGGACCAGAAGCGTTACAAGGATCGCATTGCCGCGGCCCAGCAGGCCACCGGTGAGACCGATGCCCTGGTGGCCATGCGGGGGCAGCTCAAGGGCCTGCCGGTAGTGGCCACAGCCTTCGAATTCAGCTTCATGGGTGGCAGCATGGGCTCCGTGGTCGGGGCGCGTTTCGCCAAGGCGGCGGAAACGGCCCTGCAAAACCGCATTCCGCTGGTCTGCTTTTCTGCTTCCGGCGGGGCGCGCATGCAGGAAGCCCTGCTCTCCCTGATGCAGATGGCCAAGACTTCGGCCGCCCTGGAGAAGCTGGCCAAGGCCGGCATTCCCTACATCTCGGTGATGACCGATCCGACCATGGGTGGCGTGTCCGCCAGCCTTGCCATGCTCGGCGACATCCAGATCGCTGAACCCAAGGCTTTGATCGGCTTCGCAGGACCCCGGGTGATCGAGCAGACCATTCGCGAAACCCTGCCGGAGGGCTTTCAGCGTTCGGAATATCTGCTGGAGCACGGCGCCATCGACATGATCGTCGATCGCCGCGCGATGCGTGACACCATTGCCAGCCTGCTGAGCACCCTGACGCAGCAGCCCCTGCGCCAGGCCTGATGCTGGATTTTCCAGAAGCGCAGTCGTCGTGATTGCCCCGGGAATCAATGCCTGGTTGAGACGCCTCGAGGCCATGCAGCCGGCACGTATCGAGCTGGGCCTGGAGCGCGTGCGCGCGGCCATGGCAGGCATGGGCCTGCCTGCGCGTTTGCCCGTACCGACCCTGCTGGTGGGGGGGACCAACGGCAAGGGCTCGGCGGTGGCTTATCTCAAAGCCATGCTGTCGGCTGCCGGATACCGGGTTGGCGCCTACACCAGCCCCCATCTGCTGCGCTACAACGAACGCATAGCCATTGGCGACCAGTTCATCAACGACGACGCGCTGGTTGCCACCTTTGAGGCCGTGGAAGCTGGCCGTGGCGACCTGCCACTCACCTATTTCGAGTTCGGGACCCTGGCCGCGGTGCAGGCCTTCCTGCAAGCCGAGGTGGAGATCATTCTGCTGGAAGTGGGGCTGGGCGGGCGGCTGGACGCGGTGAATGCCTTCGAGCCGGATCTATCCCTGCTGATGAGTCTGGACCTTGATCACCGTGACTGGCTCGGGCCGGACAGGGAAAGCATCGCGCGCGAGAAGACCGGCATCTTTCGCGCCGGTGTGCCAGCCGTCTGCGCCGATCCACAGCCGCCACTGGCGGTCTCGGTCGCCGCCGAACGGCTTGGCCTACCACTCTATCAGGCTGGCCGGGATTTCCGGGTGCAGCGTGCAGGAACTGATGCTTGGGACTGGACAGGGCCGGGTGGCGAGCTGCTGGAACTGCGCTTGCCGGCCTTGGCGGGCAAGCATCAACTCGCCAATGCCGCTGCCTGCATCTGCGCGCTGCACGCCCTGCCGCAACTTGAAGTCCCGGAGCAAGCCGTGCGCGCCGGCCTTGCAAAGGCTCGCATTGCCGGGCGTTTTCAAAGCGTCCAGCGCGCTGGCAGGCCGGTCCTCATTCTCGATGTGGCGCACAATCCCGATGCCGCCCGCGCCCTGGCGGCGAATCTCGCAAGCCTGCCTGGCCCCGGTCGCGTGCAGGCGATGGTCGGCATGCTGGCGGACAAGGATCACGCGGCAACCCTGGAGCCCTTGATCCCCCATGTGGATCGCTGGTTCTGTATCACCCCGGACAGCCCGCGTGCCCTGGATGCCGGTACCCTGGCATCGATCCTGCGCGGATTGGGCGCCTCCAGAGTGGAGACCCCGGGCGATGCGGCAAGGGCCCTCCGCGCTGCGGAAGCTGGTGCCGAAGGTCGGGATGTCGTGCTCGTTTTCGGTTCATTTCTGACCGTGGCCGCGGCCGCGGCACTGGAGCAATTAGATGTCGCTTGATGCACGAGGGAAGGACGTGAAAGAAACCGGCCAGGACAAGGAATTCGAATCTTTTGATAATTTCTGGGATGACGAACCGCGCGATCGGCGCCCTGGGCCGGCCCCCAGGCGCTTGAGCCAGTTCGTGCTCGGCGGCTTTGCCGCCGTGCTTGTGGTGCTGCTGATGGTGTTCATGTTCAGTGATCGGGAGCCGCCTGAGAAGTCGCGGAATGGAGCGCAGTCCGAACTGGTCATCCCGCTCGATAGCCCGGTAGCGGCCGATGATACCGGCAATTCCGGACAGCAGCCGGTACCGCCACTGGCGGCAGCTCCCGAAGATGGCGAGCCTTTTGTCGGCGCCCAGGACGGTGGCGCCCCGATCACGGCGGACGGCTCACTGGCATCTGCCAATACCAGCCAGTCGGCGATGGACGTTCGTCGGGATGCGCCTCAAGACGCGCCACAACCAGCACAGGCCGCCAGACCGGCAAGTCCACCTGTTCCCTATGAACTGGGTATGGCCCCGCGCCCGGCGGCGCGGCCGGAAGCCGTGGCGCCGAAGGCCGCCCCCGCGGACCGGAACGACGCTGGCAAGGCCATTCCTGTCACACCGGGCGAGCCAGTTGCGGACACCGGCCAGGCAAACCCGCGAGAGGCCGGCCTGCAGGCGCGCCTGGCCCGCGAAAGTGCGCAGGCGGCGCAACCGGCCGCTGCGACGCCGGCCGTTTCAGATAAGGAAGCCCGTGTATTCCTGGTACAGCTTGGCGCCTTCAAGGCGCGTGAAAATGCCGACAAGCTGCTGCAGTCGCTGGGCAGTACCGGAAATCTGAAGCTGCATGTGGTGGAGGACGCCGCGCGCGGCGTGTACAAGGTCCAAAGCGGTCCTTATGCCGAGGCGACCGAAGCCCGGCAGGCCAGAGAGCAGATCATGCGCCAGGCTGGCAACATCCAGCCGATCATCCTGCCAGTTCGCTGATCTACTGATTCGGCGCGGAGCAACACATGGTCTGGTTTGATTATCTGCTGCTTGGCATCCTGTTGCTTTCGACGCTGGTGGGGCTGCTCCGGGGATTCGTCCGCGAGGTCTTTTCGCTGCTCCTGTGGGCCGTCGGCCTGTATGTGGCCTTTCACTTTGCGACGCCCGCGGGAGAGTTGCTCGCACCCTTTTTCAGCTCGCCCTTTCTGCGTGTCGTCGGTGGCTTTCTGCTGCTCTTCCTGCTGACGGTGTTTGTCGGCAATCTTTTCGCCATGCTGCTGCAGCATCTCCTGAACAAGGCCGGCCTGTCGGTCGTGGACCGGGGGCTGGGCGGTGGTTTCGGGCTGCTACGGGCGCTTCTCGTGAGCGGCGCGCTGGTATTGCTGATCCAGGCAAGCTCGCTGACCCGGAGCGACTGGTATCGCCATTCCCTGACCATTCCCTGGTTCACGCCAGTGGCGCATACGTTGTATAATCATTTGCCTGAATCGTTGTCTAAGGTCCTGCGACCCAAACCAGAGGTGGAGTCCCCTTGAACGCTTCCTCGCCTTGCCACGCTGCATCCCCCCGTACCCTGCTGCTCGATGATGATCATTTTCATGATGAATGTGGTGTCGTCGGCATTTTTGCACACCCCGAGGCCGCCAACCTGGCTTATCTGGGCCTTTATGCGCTTCAGCACCGCGGCCAGGAGGCCGCCGGTATCGTCTCCAGCGATGGAGAGAAATTCCATAATCATCGTGGCATGGGTCGGGTGGCCGATGTTTTCAAGGCCGATGACATAGTCAGGCTGCTGGGAAATCGTGCCATCGGCCATGTGCGTTATTCCACCACGGGCGGCTCGGTGCTGCGCAATACCCAGCCCCTGCACATCAAGTATCGGCACGGCTCGCTGGCCCTGGCCCACAATGGCAATCTGGTGAACGCCAAAGAACTGCGCGAAGAACTGGAGCATGCCGGCTCCATTTTCCACACCGACATGGATACCGAGGTCATCCTGCACCTGGTTGCGCGTACCGAGGGCAAGGATGCCGGCGAGCGCCTCGCGACTGCCCTGACGCGGACCAAGGGCGCCTATTCGCTGGTGGCCCTGACCGAGACCCGTCTGATCGGCGTGCGTGATCCCCTGGGTTTCCGGCCTCTGGTGCTCGGGCGACTGGACTCCGGTGGCTATGTGCTGGCCTCGGAAACCTGCGCCCTGGATCTGATCGGCGCGGAGTTCGTGCGTGACATCGCGGCCGGTGAGATGGTCATCATATCCGAGGGCGGCATCGAGTCGCGCTTTCCCTTTGCGCCGACACAGCGGCGCATGTGCGTCTTTGAGTACATCTATTTCGCCCGCCCCGACAGCACGCTCGATGGCATCAATGTCTATCAGGCGCGCAAGCGCATCGGGCGCGAGCTGGCGCGCCTGTTCCCGCGTGACGCCGATGTCGTCGTCCCGGTGCCGGACTCGGGCGTGGCGGCGGCCATGGGTTATGCCGAGGCTACGGGCATCCCCTTCGAGCTGGGTCTGATCCGCAACCATTACGTGGGTCGCACCTTCATTCAGCCGGCCCAGTCGGTGCGCGACTTCGGTGTCAAGGTCAAGCTCAATCCCATGCCCTCCGTGCTCAAGGGCAAACGCGTGGTACTGGTGGATGACTCCATCGTGCGCGGTACCACCAGCGCCAAGATCGTCAATCTGGTGCGGGATGCCGGGGCCCGCGAGGTGCATTTCCTGGTCAGCTCGCCGCCCACCACCGGGCCCTGCCATTATGGCATCAACACCCCGGACCGCTCGCAGCTGATCGCCGCCCAGCATACCGAGGAAGAGGTGCGCAAGCTGATCAATGCCGACAGCCTGGGTTATATCTCCATCGAGGCCCTCTACCAGGCCATGGGTGGACGTGAGGCGGGCTATTGCGACGCCTGTTTCTCGGGGGATTATCCGATCTTCCAGGATCATGGCATGAGTGCGCGGCAGTTGCGCCTGATCCGGGAGGCCTGAGTGGACGAGGAATCCCTGCAGGAGTCAGGCTGGCACATCGATACCCTGGCCGTTCGCGCCGGGGTGCATACCACGGCCGAAGGCGAACACAGCGAGCCGATCTACCCGACCTCCTCCTACCGCTTCAAGAGCGCGGCGGAGGCCGCGGCGCGCTTTGCCGGTGAACCCGGCAATGTCTACAGCCGTTACACCAATCCCACCGTGCGCGCCTTCGAGGAGCGACTGGCCGCCCTGGAAGGGGCGGAGGTCGGTGTCGCGACCGGCTCGGGCATGGCTGCCTGTCTCGCGGTCTTCATGGGGCATTTGAAGGCGGGCGATCATGTGGTCGCATCGCGCGCCATCTTCGGCACCACGGTACAGATGCTGAGCAACATTCTGGGCCGCTTCGGGTTGGAAACCACTTTCGTGGATCTCACCGATCCGGCGGCCTGGCGCGCGGCCATCCGTCCCAATACCCGCATGCTGTTTCTGGAAACGCCCAGCAACCCCATGACCGAGATCGGGGATCTGCAGGCGCTGGCGGAAATCGCCCATGGAGCCGGCGCCCTGCTGGTGGTGGACAATACCTTCTGCACCCCGGCGCTGCAGCGCCCGCTGGAATGGGGCGCGGATGTGGTGGTGCAGGCGGCGACCAAGTACATCGATGGTCAGGGCCGCTGCCTGGGTGGCGCGGCACTCGGACGCCGGGAACTGATGGAACCGGTTCGTGGATTCCTGCGCACCGCAGGCCCCAGCCTCAGCCCCTTCAACGCCTGGGTCTTTCTGAAGGGTCTGGAAACCCTGTCCCTGCGCATGGAGCGTCATTGCGCCTCGGCCCAAACCCTGGCCGAGTGGCTGGAGGCGCAGCCGCAGGTCACTCGGGTATTCTATCCAGGACTTGCCAGCCATCCGCAGCATGCGCTCGCCAGGCGTCAGCAGAAAGCCGCTGGTGGCATCCTGTCCTTTGATGTCAAAGGCGGTCAGCCGGCAGCCTGGGTCTTCATGGATGCCCTGCGGATCTGCTCGATCAGCGCCAATCTGGGGGATGCCAAGACCATCGTCACCCATGCCGCGACCACCACCCACAGCCGGGTGAGCCCGGAGGCGCGCGCGGCGGCGGGAATCACCGATGGCCTGGTACGCATCAGCGTCGGGCTGGAGGATGTCCGGGATCTGCAGGCGGATATTGCCCGCGGGCTTGCGGCAGCCGGGGCGTTCTGACCCGGATTACCCTTGCGGCAAACATTCGCCCTTTTATGGTCTATTACTAAGGGTAGGCGACCATTGCATCCTTAACCAAGGAGGAGCGGATCATGCCGGGAAATTACAGGGTTCTCCAGGCCGGGCAACTGGACAAGGGCATCAGTTTTTACCGCTATTCGCTGGATTTGCCGAAAAAGGTCACAGCCGACAGTCCTGCTGTGGATGTCATGACCGATCTCAAGCGTGTCACGGCGGTTACCGTGACACCCGATACCGCCATCGATCAGGCGCTGCAGAAGATGATCCATGCCGAAGTCCGCATGTTGCTGGTGGCGGACTGGCATCTGGAGGTGGTGGGGGTGATTACCGCCCGTGACATCCTGGGCGAAAAGCCAGTGCATTTTTCATCCAGTGAGCGTCTGCCCAGGGATCAGATCCTGGTCGAGCACATCATGACGCCTCAGGACGAGATTCAGGTCTTGCAAATGGAAGACGTGCTACACGCCAGGGTGGGTGATGTCATCCAGACCCTGCGAGAGGCTGGCCGGCAGCATGCCCTGGTGGTGGAGCCGGATGGGCCAGGCAAGAACCAGATCATCCGGGGAATTTTTTCGACCACGCAAATCGGGCGGCAGCTTGGCATCGAGATCGAGCCAAGCGGCGCCAAACAGAGTTTCTCCGAACTCGAAGCGGCGCTCAACCACTGACATCGCATGAAAGCCCCGGCAAAAGGGGCCTTCGCGGTCCTGGGGCTGGGCTTGAAGCCGGCTAGTGCATCGCCCCAACCGATTTCTGCTGATAGCTTTTCATCAGATCCTTCACGGCTGGCGCAAAGCCGGGCTGGCTCACCTGCTGCAGGCCTTCCTGAAAAAATGCTGGTGCATCTTCGGGGAGATATTTCAGCAGCAGTTCGAAGGCATGTTCCATCTGCTCGGTATCCTGGGCGCGGGTGGCGGTGATGGCATGGTTCATCAAGAGGATGCGCCAGGGTCGGCTAGGATCCTTTTCCAGGTCGGCGCGAATCGGGGCATCCGTGGCCAGGATGACCTGTTCCATCAACTGGGCGATGCGGAGCAGATGTTGAGGATCCTGGTTGACGTTGGCCAGGCCGGCGAGGGCATTGACGACAGGTTCCAGGGTGCGGATATTGCCCTTGTGGCGAATTACCCAGGCGGCCACTCCCAGCGCGGTGACATCCATGGCCTGGCGGGCCGTCTTTTCGTTCAGGCGGTCGGCCCAGGTGGCGAGATCCTGCAGGAATCCAATGGCGTAATCAGCAATCTGCTCCTGATCGTCCTCCGGCAGGTCCGGATCCCAGACTTCGGTTTTGTCGAGCTTCTGCATCACCGCCAGCATCTGTCGCACGGCATCCACCAGCATCGGGGGCGTGACCTGCTCGCCGGTTTTGATGTCTGACTGGGCAAAGGCGGTCAGGACGCTTTGCGCCGCCTGTTCGAAGCGCGACTGGGTGCCGTCCAGGCTGATGTTCAATGGGTCGCTGCTAGCCAAGTCGTCCTCCTTTCATGGGATGTAAAAAATTCGCACCTATTCTACAGTGCACGTTTCAGTTTTAACCATAAGACGATGTTCCCCGAGGCTTAGATGTCAGCAAATTCCGCAGTATCCATTGCAGAGCGCCTTCGCATCGACCTGCATAGCCACTCCACCGCGTCCGATGGTTCGCTGACGCCCGCGGCCCTGGTCGAATCGGCGGTGGCGGCCGGACTGAGGGTGCTGGCCCTGACCGATCATGACAATACCGCAGGGATCAGCGAGGCCCGTGCTGCGGCCGAAGGCCGTGGTTTGCTGCTGGTGCCCGGCGTCGAGGTATCGGTGACCTGGAACAGTCAGGTCACCCATATTGTCGGGCTGCGGATCGATCCGGACAATACCGTCCTGCAGCAGGGCCTGGCGGGTCTGCGGGAGTTCCGGGTCTGGCGCGCCGAGGAGATCGGGCGCCGCCTTGCCGAGAGGGGCATAGAAGGTGCCCTGGATGGCGCGCGCAGTTTCGCCAAGGGTGAAATCGTCGGGCGCACCCACTTTGCTCGCTGGCTGGTGCAGGAAGGCTTTGCCCCGGACACCCGGCGCGTATTCGAGCGGTACCTCGTGCGCGGCAAGCCCGGGCACGTGCCCGGGCAGTGGGCAAGCCTGCAGGATGCCGTTGGCTGGATACGGGCCGCCGGCGGCCAGGCCGTCGTTGCCCATCCGGGACGCTACAAGCTCAGCGCCAGCAAGATGGCCGAATTCCTGGACGCCTTTCGCCAGGCAGGCGGGGAGGGCATCGAGGTCCTTTCCGGGAGCCAGGCCTTCAGTGACGCACCCCATTTTGCAAAGCTTGCCAGATATTTCGGCCTGAAGGGCTCCGCCGGCTCCGATTATCACGGGCCGGAGCAGACCTATCTCGCGCTGGGCCGCCTGCCCCTGCTGCCCGAGGGCGTGCCGGCCATCTGGCAGGACTGGCCGGAACTTGAACTGGCGGCCTGAGCGGGTAGCACTTTCGGCATATCGTTTTCAGGGAATCTGGTATGACCCAGTACTTTGAGGTGCATCCGCAAAATCCGCAACCGCGGCTGATACAGCAAGCTGCCGATCTTTTGCGTGAGGGTGGCCTGCTGGTTTATCCAACGGACAGCACTTATGCGCTTGGTTGCGCCCTGCACGCCACGACCGCCCAAGAGCGCCTGCGCCAGATCCGGCAACTGGATCTGCGCCATGACCTGAGTCTGTTGTTTCCGGATATTTCCCGGGTCACTGAATACGCCAAGGTAGACAATGCCGCGTTTCGTCTGTTGAAGCAAGCGACACCCGGCCCTTTCACTTTCATCCTGCCGGCCAGCCGGGACCTGCCGCGCAAGCTGGCCGACCCGCGCAAGAAGACCATCGGCATTCGCATTCCCGCGCATCCGGTCAGTCATGCGCTGCTGGCTGCCTTCGGTGAACCCTTTCTGAGCAGTACCCTGACCCTGCCCGGAGATGACCGGGTGATGACCGATCCCGCTGACATCCGCGACCGGCTCAAGCGTCAGGTCGATCTGATCCTGGACGGCGGTGCTGGCGGCCTGGAGCCGTCCACCGTACTGGATCTGACTGTCTGGCCGCCTCAGGTCATGCGCCAGGGATGTGGCGATCCGCACAGTATCGGCATCGAAACGCAGGACTGAAAGTCTTTCTGAAGATGAGTGCAGTAGCACACCGGTTTTGGGGGTGTTCCGGCGCCTGGTCGGAATACCCGCGGACGATCGCAGATACGCATTTTTGCAATGCGTTCGCGACAAAGGCTGATATACTGCCGGTATGAACGATCCGGTACAAATCATCCAAATCATTTCCATCTGGGCCTTGCCAGTACTCTTTGCCATCACCCTCCACGAGGTGGCACACGGCTGGATGGCCTGGCGCCTGGGCGATCCAACGGCCATGCTGATGGGACGCCTGAGCCTCAATCCCATCCGCCACATCGATCCGATCGGCACCATTCTTTTGCCGGCCGGTCTGGTGGCCATCGGCTCGCCCTTCGTATTTGGCTGGGCTAAGCCCGTGCCGGTCAATTTCGATGGCCTCAAGAATCCGAAACGTGACTCGATCTGGGTGTCCCTGGCTGGACCCGGCGCCAATCTGGGCATGGCCTTGTTCTGGGTCCTGGTGATCTGGCTGGGTGGACATCTGCCTGCAGGTGCCGCCTATTTTGCCGAGCCCATGCAACTGATGGGCATGGCCGGCATAACCATCAACCTGGTGCTGATGGTGCTCAATCTCATCCCGATTCCGCCCCTGGATGGCGGGCGGGTGGCGGCGGGGCTGTTGCCAGGGCCGCTTTCATACCAATTCAGCAAGCTCGAACCCTATGGCTTCATCATCCTGATCGTGCTGCTCTTTACCGGGGTGCTGGGCACCTTCATGGGACCGATCGTGTCGTCGCTGCGTCAGCTCTTCTTCGCCCTCGGAGGGGCGCCAATGCTATGAGTGATATTCCTGCAAACGCCAACCGGCGGGTGCTCTCCGGCATGCGGCCGACCGGCCGCCTGCATCTGGGGCATTATCACGGCGTGCTCAAGAACTGGATCCGCCTGCAGGCGGAATATGACTGCTTTTTCTTCGTGGCGGACTGGCACGCCCTGACCACCCATTACGAAGACCCGCGGGTGATCCATGATGGCACGCGGGAGATGCTCATCGACTGGCTGGCCGCCGGGGTGGATCCGGAGCAGGCGACACTCTTTGTACAATCGCAGATGCCCGAACATGCCGAACTGCACCTGCTGCTGTCGATGATGACGCCCTTGTCCTGGCTGGAACGGGTACCGACTTACAAGGACCAGATCGAGAATCTCAAGGAAAAGGATCTCTCGACCTATGGATTTCTCGGTTATCCCTTGTTGCAGAGCGCGGATATCCTGATCTATCGGGCGGGCCACGTGCCGGTGGGCGCCGATCAAGTGGCGCACGTCGAGATCACCCGCGAGGTCGCGCGGCGCTTCAACCACATCTATGGGCGCGAGCCGGATCAGGCGCAAAGAGCCGAGGAGAGCATCAAGCGCATGGGCAAGAAGGCCGCTCGCGAATATCGCGAGCTCTTTGCCCGCTATCAGGAACAGGGTGACGCGACTGCGCTGGAGGCAACGCGCAATCTGCTGGCCGAACAGGCCAACCTGAAGGCTGAGGAAAAGGACCGGCTGCTCTTTTATCTGGAAGGCCGTGGCCGGGAGATCCTGCCCGAACCTCAGGCCCTGCTCACGCCAGCCTCGAAGATGCCGGGCTTGGACGGGCGCAAGATGAGCAAGTCCTATGGCAATACCATTGCGCTGCGCGAAGATCCCGCGGAGGTGACGAAAAAGATTCGCACCATGCCCACCGATCCGGCGCGGGTGCGGCGCACGGATCCGGGTACACCCGAAAAGTGTCCGGTCTGGGCGCTTCATCAGGTCTATTCCGATGAATCGACCCGCACCTGGGCGCATCAGGGCTGCTGTAGTGCCGGCATTGGTTGCCTGGACTGCAAGCAGCCGGTAATCGACGGCGTGCTGGCGGAGCTAGAGCCCATCCAGGAACGCGCCCGAGCCCTGGAAGCAGAGCCGCAGCGCCTGCACAAGATTGTGCAGGCAGGTCAGCAGAAGGCCCGCGAAGTGGCTCAGGCAACCCTGAAAGAGGTTCGCCAGGTCATGGGTCTACGTTTCGTTTGAGCATGTCGCAGGAATCAGGTGCCCTGGCGCTTGCCGCGCCTGGCGTGGCGGGTCCGGAGCAGGCGGCGCTGGCCTTTGTCCGTGGCGCGCCCCTGAATGTCCTGCCCAAGGATCTCTACATCCCGCCGGATGCGCTTGAAGTATTTCTGGAGTCCTTTGCCGGTCCCCTGGACCTGTTGCTGTATCTGATCAAGCGCAGCGAGATGGACATCCTCGACATCCCCATTGCCGAGGTGACCCGCCAGTACATGGCTTACGTGGACCTGATGCGGGCAACGCGTCTGGAGCTGGCGGCCGAATATCTGCTGATGGCGGCCCATCTGGCCGAGATCAAGTCGCGCATGCTGCTGCCACGGCCGGTCAATCCGGAAAGTGCTGAACCCGAGGATCCGCGCGCGGAATTGGTGCGGCGGCTGCAGGTGTATGCCCAGTTCCAGGCGGCGGCTGCAAGGCTCGACGAACTGCCCCAGGCCGGAAGGGATTTCTGGCCCGCCGTGTTGCCGCCCGAAGACCGGCCAATGCTGCTGCGCCCGCCTGCCGCCACCCTGCAGGACCTGCTCGCAGCGCTGGGCGGTTTGCGGCATCGCGCTGAGCTCTACGCCGAACATCAGGTGCGCACCGAACTGCTTTCCGTGCGCGCGCGCATGGTCGACCTGCTGGACTGGCTCAATGAACCGGCGCGGGCCGGGCGTTTCTGGCCTTTTGCGCAGTTGCTGCGTCCGGCGGAAGGTGCGCTTGGACTGGTGGTCACCCTGATGGCCATGCTGGAACTGGGGCGGGCGCAGGATCTGCAGTTCCAGCAGGAGCAGCCCTTCGCGCCGATCCATGTGCGCGCCGCATGAGCCCGAAAGAGGTCAGGGATATTCTGGCCGCGGCGCTGCTGACGGCCGGCGAACCGCTGAATCTCCATGGATTGCTGCGGCTGTTCGAGCCGGAACAGGCGCCAAGCCGTGAGACCCTGCGCAAGTTGCTGGATGAGTTGCGGGATGAATATCGGGACGCGCCGGTGGTGCTGGTCCGGGTGGCTGGCGGCTACCGATTTCAGGCCAGTGAAAGGGTGCAGCCCTGGCTGGCGCGGCTGCATGCGGTGCAGACGCCGAAGCCGTCAAAGGCATTGATGGAAACATTGGCGATCATCGCCTATCGCCAGCCCATCACCCGTGCTGAAATCGAGGAGATTCGCGGCGTGGCGGTCAGTCCGGGTATCCTCAAGACCCTGCAGGGCTATGACTGGGTACGCGTGCTTGGCCATCGGGATACGCCAGGGCGCCCGGCGCTACTGGGCACCACCACAGCCTTCCTGTCGCATTTCGGCCTGGATAGCCTGGCCCAGCTACCACCCCTGGACGAGTTGCGCGATCTGGAACAAATCGCGGCCAGCCTGTCCTAAATCAGTAGGACTGGCATTCATACAAAGAGCATCCCATGGAAAACGAAAAACTGCAGAAGGTGCTGGCCCGGATTGGTGTGGGTTCGCGTCGCGAGATGGAAACCTGGATCAGCGCCGGGCGGGTGCAGGTCAATAACGAAGTCGCCAAGCTGGGCGACCGGATCGGGCCCTTCGATGATATCAGTATCGATGGCGAACCGATTCCCGAGTGGCGCCGCCAAGGCCCACGCCGCCGGGTCATCCGCTATCACAAACCCGTGGCCGAGTTGACCACGCGCAAGGATCCGGAAGGCCGGGCCACCGTCTTCGACAAGCTGCCGCGCCTGCGCCAGGGCCGCTGGATTGCGGTCGGCAGGCTCGACATCAACACCATGGGGCTGTTGTTGCTCACCACCGACGGGGAACTGGCCAATGCGCTGATGCATCCGCGCCAGCAGATCGAGCGCGAGTACGCGGTGCGCGTGCTGGGTCAGCCCACGGATGAGAATCTGCAGCAGTTGCGCGAGGGCGTGATGCTCGAAGATGGCATGGCCCACTTCGACAGCATCGAGTTCGAAGGTGGCGAGGGCGCGAACAGTTGGTATCGCGTGGTGCTGAAGGAGGGACGCAACCGCGAAGTGCGGCGCATGTGGGAATCCGTGGGACTGACGGTGAGTCGGCTGATCCGGGTGCGTTATGGCCCGATCGGACTGCCTCGCAGCCTGCGGCCGGGCCGCTGGGAGGACCTGGAACCCGAGGAGCTGGCGCTGCTGCTGGAAGCTGCGGGCTTGCCCCCTGAGGTGGAAGCGCAACCGGAACCCAAACCCGCGCCTCGGCCGGGCAGAGGCGTACTGTTTCGACGCCATCGCAATGCCGCTGCTGCCCAGGGGCGGGGAGAAGGACAGCGCGGTGCCAATGCGCGGACAGGATCGGAGCGAGAGCGCCCGGTCCTGAGCCTGCGCGCTGATGCCAAGGCCAGTCAGCCAGCCCGGCGGGACGAGCGGGGATCAGGCAATAACCAGGCCCGGCGCCCGGATGCCGGCAGGCCGCGTCAGCCAGGAGGTCGGGGCAACGCCGGCCCGGGACGACGCGGACGTTCGTGAACGGCGGTCCGGCCCTCCCACAAATCTATGAACGCCTGCTGGCCCACTTCGGCTCGCAGCACTGGTGGCCCGGAGACACGCCCTTCGAGGTGATGGTCGGCGCGGTGCTGACCCAGAATACCGCCTGGACCAATGTCGAAAAGGCCATCTTGCGCTTGCGCGAGCGCGGTTTGCTGGATGCGTCCGCCATGCTTGCCGCCCCCATCGAGATCCTGGCCGAGAGTATCCGCCCGGCGGGATATTACAATGTGAAGGCCCGCCGTCTGCATGCCCTTTGTGCCTTCCTGGCGGAGCAGGGCGCGCTGAGTGATCCGTATCGGCTCAGGACGGCAGCGGACATTCCGACGCTCAGGCAGCAGTTGCTTGCCGTTCATGGCATCGGCGAGGAAACCGCGGATTCGATTCTCCTCTATGCCCTCGATCTGCCCAGTTTTGTGGTGGATGCCTATACCCGCCGGATTTTCACCCGGCTTGGGGTTTTTACCGGAAATGAAAGCTATGCGGCCATTCAGGCCCGTTTCCGGGACCAAATGCCGGAAGATCTCGCCTGCTACAATGAATACCATGCCCTGATCGTGATGCTGGGCAAGTCCATCTGCCGCCCAGGCCCCCGCTGCACCCTTTGTCCCTTGAGAGAGACTTGCGGCCATGCCGATCGAGTTTCCGACTGACGCGAAAGCAGCCTTTGCCCTGCAACGCAAACTGGCCCGCGAGGTCAGGCTGGAGGCCTGCCCGAGTCAGGTCAGCCTGGTGGCGGGCTGCGATGCGGCCCTGAGCCCCGATGGCCGCGAGGTGCTTGGGGTGGCGGTGCTGCTGGACTATCCCGGCCTGCATTTGCTGCACCTTGAGGTCTGCCGGCAGCCGCTGACCATGCCCTATGTGCCGGGTCTGCTATCCTTTCGGGAAGGGCCTGCGGTGCTGGCGGCGCTGGAGGCCCTGCCGCAGCGTCCGGATCTCCTGCTGGTGGATGGCGCCGGCATTGCCCACCCGCGTGGCCTGGGCATTGCCGCGCATCTTGGGGTATTGTTGGATCTGCCGGCCATCGGCGTGGCCAAGTCACGCCTGATTGGTGAGGAACTGATGCCGGGTCCCTTGCGGGGCGACCGCGCGCCCCTGCAACATCATGGTAAAACCATCGGCAGCATCCTGCGCACCCGGGACGGGGTACGGCCACTCTATGTGTCTCCAGGACACCGCTGTACCATCGCGGGCGCCGCTGACTGGGTACTGGCCTGTGGTCGTGGATACCGCCTGCCCGAGCCCACGCGTCTGGCGGATCGTCTGGCCGCCGAGCACAAGCGCCTGCTCAAGGAGCAAGGAGAAGCGCACAGTGCTCGGCAGCTGCTTTAAAATCCTTACATGAGGAGAGGGATGCATGACTCTGAAAAATAATACGTTCTCTCTGCTCTCAGCTCTCATTCTGTTGTTTTCCATGTCAGCCAGCCAGGCCGCCGAAACACGCACCTTTCGGGCCGGCATCGCCAGCGCCCATCCCCTGGCCACCCAGGCCGGGTTCGAAGTGCTTGCCGCCGGCGGCAATGCCTTTGATGCCGCAGTGGCCGTGAGTGCGGCACTTGGCGTGGTGGAGCCATTCGGATCAGGCCTGGGCGGTGGTGGTTTCTGGTTGCTGCATACCGCGGACGGGCGAGATGTCTTCGTCGATGGCCGCGAGCGCGCCCCACTGGCTGCTACCCGCGACATGTATCTCGATAAGAACGGGGATGTTCGGCCGCGTGCCTCTCTCGATGGTCCGCTGGCTGCCGGCATCCCGGGCGTGCCGGCAGCACTGGTGCATCTGGCCGAGCGCTATGGCCGCCTGACCCTGGCTGCTGACCTGGCGCCGGCCCTCCGTTATGCCGAAAGAGGCTTTCCGGCGGGTCCAGCCTATCGGCGCATGGCCTCGGAGCGGCTCGCCGCCCTGTCCGCTGATCCGGCCGCCAGGGTTTTTCTGCAGGGTGGAGGTGTTCCAAAACCGGGATTTCGCCTGCTGCAGCCGCAACTTGCCCAGACCCTGCGCCGCATTGCCCAGCAGGGCCATGCCGGCTTTTACGCCGGCCCTGTGGCCCAGGAACTGGTCAGGAGCGTACGCGAGGCCGGGGGAATCTGGACTGCGAAGGACCTGCAGAGTTATCGCGTGATCGAGCGCAGGCCGATCCAGTTTACCTACCGGGGCGCGAAGATCACCGCAGCACCACCCCCATCCTCGGGCGGTGTGGTGCTGGCGGAAGCCCTGCAGATACTCGACAGGCTTCCCATGAAACAGGCGGATCGGGTGCAGCGCATGCACTACACCATCGAGGCCATGCGTCGCGCCTATCAGGACCGGGCACGTTTTCTCGGTGATTCCGATTTCGTTGCCATGCCCATGCAGCGCCTGCTCAGCCCAAACTATGCTGCCGAACGCGCGCGTGGCATCGATCCCGAAAGCGCCACACCCAGTGCCAAGCTTAGTGATGGCGCGGCCATGCCGACTCAGGGCCCGCAGACCACCCACTTCAGTGTGGTGGACGACGAGGGCAACCGGGTTGCCGGCACTTTGAGTCTGAACATGATGTTCGGCTCGGGATTCGTGGCGGGCAGCACCGGTGTGCTGCTCAATGATGAAATGGATGACTTTGCCAGCAAGCCCGGCGTGCCCAATGTCTATGGCCTGGTGGGCGCCGAGGCCAACAGTATCGCGCCGGGCAAGCGACCCCTGTCGAGCATGTCACCGACCTTTGTCGAGGACTCACGCGGGGTGCTCGTGCTCGGCACGCCGGGTGGTTCGCGCATCATCAGCATGGTGCTACTCGGCATTCTGGAATATCTGGATCAGCCCAGGCCCGATCCGCTGCTGATCGTGGCCCGGCCGCGTTATCACCACCAGTTTCTGCCGGATCGCGTGCAGGTGGAGCCGGCCAGCTTCAGCACAAATACCCTGCAGGCGCTCGAACTGATGGGGCATGAAGTCGAGGTGGTGTCGCGCCGCTGGGGCAACATGCAGGTGGTGTTTCAGGGGCGTGACGGGCACATGCTCGCCGCCAGTGATCCGCGCGGCGAAGGGCTTGGCCGGGTGCAGAGCATACGGGAGACAACATCAGCCATTCCTGCTGCGGGAAGGATGCTTGATGAAGTCGATGACTATGCTGATCAGGGATTTATAGAATAAATATAGAGTGATATGACATGAGTCAGGCTTCCCCCATTGCATATCAAATCGTGCCCAAAAACCTGGGCGCGCATCTTTTCGAGGTAAGCTGCACCGTCGCGGACCCGAATCCGGCCGGGCAGTGTTTCAGCCTGCCCGCCTGGGTGCCCGGCAGCTATCTCATCCGCGAGTTCGCTCGCCACATCGTCCGCCTCAAGGCCAGCGCCGATGGCAGGCCGCTTGGGGTGCGCAAGATCGACAAGGATACCTGGTGCTGCGAACCGACATCCGCATCCATCACTTTAACCTATGAAGTCTATGCCTTTGATTTGTCAGTGCGTGCTGCCTATCTCGACAACACCCGCGGCTACTTCAATGGCAGCAGCGTCTTTTTGCGACCGCATGGTCTGGAGGATCGGGTCTGCGCGCTGGAGATCTGCCCCCCGGCCGGGACGGCCTTCCAGGACTGGCGCGTCGGCACGTCCATGGCGCGCGATGGCGCCCCGGCCTATGGCTTTGGCCGCTACCGGGCTGCCAACTACGATGAACTGATTGATCATCCCGTGGAGATGGCGCCATTCACCCTGGCGCAGTTTACAGCCTGCGGCGTGCCGCACGACATCATCATCACTGGCCGGCATCGCGCCGATCTGGACCGGCTTTGCCGCGATCTCAAGACCATCTGCGAATACCAGATCCGGCTCTTTGGCGAGCCCGCACCGATGGACCGCTATGTCTTTCTGGTGCTCGCCGTGGGCGATGGTTACGGTGGCCTGGAGCATCGTGCATCGACCAGCCTGATCTGCAAGCGCGACAATTTACCGCAAATGGTACCGGCAGGACTTGATCAGGACCCCAATGATCCTAATAGCAACGAGGGCTATCGCAGCTTTCTCGGGCTCTGCAGCCATGAGTATTTCCATACCTGGAACGTCAAGCGCATCAAGCCGGCCGCCTTCACGCCCTATGATCTCGCACGCGAGGCCTACACCACCCAGCTCTGGGCCTTCGAAGGCATCACGTCCTACTACGATGATCTGGTGCTGCGGCGCAGCGGTCTCATCAGCCCGGAAACCTATCTTGAAATGCTCGGGGAGACCGCCACGCGGGTCTGGCGTGGCAGCGGGCGGCTCAAGCAGTCAGTGGCCGAATCCAGTTTCGACGCCTGGACCAAGTTCTACCGCCAGGATGAAAATGCCCCCAATGCCGTAGTCAGCTATTACGCCAAGGGCAGCCTGGTGGCGCTGGCGCTTGATTTGCTGCTGCGCTCCCGAACCGGCGGCAAGCATTCGCTGGATGATCTCATGCGGCTCTTGTGGCAGCGTTATGGCCAGGCTGCTACCGGGATTCCGGAAGGGGGCATCGAGGCTGCGGCCGAGGAGCTGAGTGGCCTGGATCTTCGGGATTTCTTCGCGCAAGCGGTCTACGGGACCGAGGAGCTGCCGTTCGCGGAGCTGCTGGCGCCCTTTGGCATCCAATTCCAGCTGCGCCAGGCAGAGTCCGACAAAGACAGTGGCGGCAAGCCCGCCAAAGACAAATCCGGGCGCAGTCGCAGCGTGCTTGGCGCTCGCATCGCCAGTGGCGAGGAGGCGCGGCTGATCCAGGTCTTTGATGAGGGGCCTGCCCAGCAGGCAGGGCTGGCGGCAGACGACGTGGTGATTGCCGTGGATGGCCTGCGCGTGAGTGGCAGGAATCTTACTGATGTGATCGCCGGCCATGTGCCAGGCAGTCGGGTGCAGGTGCACGCCTTCCGGCGCGATGAGCTGATGGTTTTTGATCTGACCCTGGCGGGAGCATCGCTGGATACCTGTGTTCTCACACTGGATGCCGAGGCCAGTCCCGAGCAGGTAAAGGCGAGGGAGGCCTGGCTCGAGCCTCTCTGAGCATTCTGTCTGTGCGTCTGGCAGGGCCTCGCCCTGAGTCTTGCCCGATCCGTCGGATGCTTGCGCCTGGCCTGACAGGGATACCCTTTCACGGAAGAGGAGAAAGGGATGGAAAAGAAGAGCCTGCGGCCTGTTCCCGGGGCCGAGCGCGCCGGGCGCAAACGTCTGAGCCTGAAATCAGAACTGATCCTGGCCTTGCTTCCCACCATCGCGGTACTGTTAGTGTTCTTTCTCGTCGAAAGCTTCAGCCAGCAACGCCTTCTGTTTGCCTCACTCGCCTCAAGCGCCTTTCTGATCTACCTCGACCCGCAGCATGAGACCAACCAGGTGGGCACATTGTTCTGGGCTCAGAGTCTGGCTGCCGTGGTCGGTGTGCTCAGCCTGAGCCTGATCGGACCGGGCTATGCAGCAGCGGCGGTGGCCATGATCGTTGTGATCATGCTGATGGTGCCACTGAACGTCGTGCATCCGCCCGCTGTCTCCACCACCTTGAGCTTCGCCTTTCGTAGCGGGGACGGCAACAACCTCGTGCTCTTTGGCATGGCCCTGGGCATGATCCTCGTCCTGGTCATACTGGAGCAACTCACCTTACGTCTCTTGGCACATCTATCCTTCAGGCACTCTGACCCGGAGAACAACAAGAATGCTCCCTGACTTTGGCGTGACTGAAGAAACCATCATTCATGTCCTGCAATGGCTGAGACTTTTCATCGAAACGACTGGCGCCGCCATTGTTGGCGCTGGCGTGATCCAGGTCATCTTTCAGCTGGCCATGGCCGCGATCAAGCGCCGCGAAGCTTCCTATAACGCCATACGGCTGACGCTGGCGCGCTATCTCGCCCTGGCCCTGGAGTTTCAGCTTGGCGCAGACATCCTGTCGACCGCCATCGCACCAAGCTGGGACCAGATTGGCAAGTTGGGAGCCATTGCCATCATCCGGACGGCGCTGAATTATTTTCTTTCCAGGGAAATGGCGGAAGAGCGCAAGGCAGAGGAAAACGAAAAGACAGTCAGGTCTGACAAGGCGGGCTGAATCTCCTCGGGGCTGTGCAGTACCTGAATAGAAAAGGGGCTCAATGAGAGCCCCTGGGTTGTTTCTGGCTTTTAGCTGTTCTGACCGGATCCGCTGAGGCTGATGCTGCACACCAGATTGCCTGGCTTGCGATAGGCATCGAGATCCACCCCGGCCAGCGCCGGGATGCGCGAGTAGTCCACTGAGCCCTTGCGGTAGATCTTGGCCAGCCGCACGCCGCCGCCCACCGTGATGCCTGGCTCCGCCAGCGCCTCCAGCCTTGCGCGCGCCTCGGCTTCCAGGGCCCGGGCCTGGTCCAGCGCCTCACGGGCCGCCTGCCAGGCCTGCGCCGAGGCTTGCCAGGCCTCATCACTGCGCAGATGGCGATCGTGACCACCTGGCTGCGGCGGTTCCCGATTGACGACCTGCTGCCAGAACTCCTGCTCGACCTCGATCAGATCGCGGATATAGCTGCCGTCAGGCGTCACTTCCACCAGCACGCCATCACGGCCGTCAAAGGACCAGTAATGGCAGGCCTGAGCGCCCGTCACGCTGAGCTGGTGCTGGATCTGGGCCTGGTATTTCTGGGGAATGCGTCCCGCCAGCGCCGCCTGGTGATCTCCCGCGCCAGGGCACTTGATCTCCAGAATGAGATCGCCCTCCAGCGAAATGCCATCGAGGCTTGCCAGCATGAAGTCATGACCAGGATGAATCCGGCAATGCGGCTCCATAATGTTGCCGGTATAGGCCTCATAGGCCTCGCGGGCCAGGGGTTCGAGCATCAGCCCGCGCAGCATGACAGGATTTTTGGGCCTGGGCTGACTCAGCCCGAGCTTCTGCTCCCACAGCTGCAACGGCGTCAGCCAGGGCGAGTCCCCAGTGATGATGGGGGCCTCGGACGCGCCGATGCCCCCCTTGCGCCAGTTGAGCCATTCAGCGCTCTGCTGCTTCATGCCGCGTTCCGCCGCTTCTTCTCAAGCAGCTTCAGCGCCCGGCTGTAGTCGCGTGCCGGCAGTTCCTCGAAAGCACCGACATGGAAGAAGGACAGCATCTTGTCCACGTCCGCACCGGCATCTTCCGCGAGCTTGCGCAGGTTCGCCTGCTGCTCGACCGTGATGGTGTCAGCCCGCACTTCTGGCTGCGGCTGCAACTGCTGGTGGATGGCGTTTTCAACCTCGTTGGCGGAAGCGTATTCGCCACCATGCAGGCCGACATTGGCGAGTGCCCGACCTACCGCACTGGTCTCGCAGTTCTCGATGGCGCTGGTGCGATTCACCTGGCTGGAGTTGCGCCTTTCCTCGGCATATCCGTTGCCAAGCAGCATCCACTGGCCATCCTGCAGGAACTCGATCCGTGCCAGCACGACGACATGGTCATCGTTGGCTTCCACGATCTCGGTCAGGATGCGCCCGCGCAGCCCAAAGATCTCGCGAAACACCTCATTTCGCTGGGCAACGGTGGTATAGCGCTTCCTGCCCAGTAGAATGCCTTTCTCGTTGAGTTCGGCTACCCGCTGCATGGCGGATTTCAGCAGTTTGTTCAGCTCTTCCATGTTTGCTCCATCCTTCAATTGGGTCCCGATCCACTGGATTTGGAAAGGCCGGGCAAAACTGCCCGGATAGCCAGCAAAGTTGATGAAAACAAAGGCTTTGGAGAGCACCACAGGCTGGCTTTCCGGAGTATCCCCCAAGCTATACTAAGACCACGCCTGGCAGGAAAAGTTCGTGATTACCCACTTATCAAACTGGAATTCAGGAAAGTGCTGCAAAGTGACATCATATCACTGGTTAAGCGCTGATGAGAAAAGGAATTGTCCAGCAATGAATCCGCAGATATTTGCTCAGCGCCGCGCTTCGCGCAGGTGATGGATGCCGGCTTCACTGAGTCGCAGGCTGGCTGCCTGACGCGCCTCCGGGCTGGCAAAGGGGCCGACCAGCACCAGGAAATAAGGCCCTCTGCGCTCGACATCAACATTGTCAAAACCCGCTGCCTGCAACTGCTGGCGTCGGCGCTCGGCATTCTCAGCGCGGGAAAACGCTCCGGCCTGTAGATAAACGGCTGACCCGGCTGTGTTTGCATCAGGCGCAGCACTCGGGCCTTGCGCCAGCGATGGTGTTGACGGCGCAACCGACAGGGCCTCGATCTCGACCCGCCCAAGGCCGGTGATGCCCAGTGCCCTGGCGCTGCCCGCGGAAAGATCCATGATGCGGCCAGGAACGAAGGGCCCGCGGTCATTGACGAGCAGCTCGATCGAGCGGCCATTGTCCAGATTGGTCACCCGTGCCCAGGTGGGCAGGGGCAGGGTCTTGTGCGCGGCGCTCAGGCCGTCGGGATCAAAGCGCATACCCATGCTGGTGGTGTTGCCGGATTCATGTCCATACCAGGACGCCAGCCCCCGTTCCCGGTAGCCGATACTGCTGGCCATCGGGTAATAGGTCTGCCCGCGAATGGTATACGGTCGGTTGTAGGCGGCACGCAGGTTGGGTGAACCGATGTCCGGCCGCTGCGGGGTGGTGCTGCAGGCGGCCAGTGTGAGGAGCAGAAGGAGCAGGGCGGGCGCGCGCGGGATGAGGCTGGCGCATCCGGAGAAAGGGTGTTTCATGCAGCACTTCCGTCAGGTGTTTGAGTCGGGAACGGTGGTATCGGCCGAGGCGTCAGCGTTCAATGATCTGCTGCGGCCAGCAGCCTTTCCAGAATCTCCCGGTAGATCTCGGCCAGGAGCGCGAGATCCGCAACCCGGACATGCTCGTTGAGCTTGTGGATGCTGGCATTGAGCGGCCCGAGCTCGATGACCTGGGCGCCCGTGGGCGCGATGAAGCGCCCGTCCGAGGTGCCACCCCCGGTCGAAAGCTGCGCATCCACGCCAGTGACCTGGCGGATGGCCGCCTGCGTGGCGCTCACCAGTTCGCCAACCGGGGTCAGGAAGGGCTGCCCGGAGAGGTTCCAGGTCAGATCATAGTCGAGCTGATGGCCTTTCAGCACATGTTCCACACCCGCGCGCAGTTCCGCATCGGTGACCATTGGTGAAAAGCGGAAATTGAAAACCACCTCACAGACACCTGGGATGACGTTGGTCGCACCCGTACCAGCATGAATATTGGAAATCTGCAATGAGGTCGGCTCGAAATATTCGCTGCCCTCATCCCAGCGAATCTGGCTCAGTTCGGTCAGCGCCGGCAGTGCCCGGTGAATCGGGTTATCCGCGAGGTGCGGGTAGGCGATGTGGCCCTGCACGCCCTTGACCCGCAGGGTTCCATTCAGGGAGCCACGCCGGCCATTCTTGATGGTATCTCCCAGGCTTTCCGAGGAGGAGGGTTCGCCGACCAGGCAGTAATCGATCTGACGACCCTGCTGGCGCAGCCATTCCACCACCTTGACCGTACCGTTGACGGCAGGCCCTTCCTCATCGGAGGTGATCAGAAAGCCGATGCGCCCGGTGTGCTGCGGATGCAGGGCGACGAAACGCTCGACGGCCACGATCATGGCCGCGAGACTCCCTTTCATGTCCGCGGCTCCGCGGCCATAGAGCACGCCATCACGCACGCTGGGCGTGAAGGGGTCGCTCTCCCAGGCCTCCAGGGGGCCGGTCGGCACCACGTCGGTATGTCCGGCAAACACGAAGAGCGGACCTGTCTCGCCACGCTCCGCCCAGAAGTTCTGGACCTCGCCAAAGGGCAGGGGGGTGCAGGTGAAACCGACCTTCTCCAGCCTGTTCATCATCATTTGCTGGCAGTTCCTGTCAGCAGGAGTAACGGAAGGCTGGGCGATGAGCGCCTCGGTCAGTTCGAGCACGGGCTCCTTAGGCATGTCATCCTCTTGGGTCATTGAAAATCATTGGTCTGGGACATGGAAGTATGGACATCAGGCAAACAGATTCGCGTAAATCTCCGGCCGGAATCCCTGCTGCAGAATGCCACCGTGGGCCAGCACGGGCCGCTTGATCAGGGTGGGATATGCCAGCAGCAGCCGGCAAATCCGGGATGGTTCCAGATCGTCTTTTTCTTCTGCTGGCAGTTGCCGCCAGGTGGTCGACTGGCGATTCAGGAGCGCGTCCCAGCCAAGTGCCCCCGCCCAGCTTTCGAGCAGGGGGGCATTCAGGTCGCCCACACGCAGATCATGGAAGCGATAACTGACGCCGTGCTCATCGAGCCAGCGTCGCGCCTTGCGGCAGCTATCGCAGGTATTGATGCCGTAAAGGGTGGTCTGTGCGGATTGCATCTGATCCGCCGGCGCGGCAGGCACCACGCCGGCGCTCCTGCTCAGATATCGCGCAGCAATTCGTTGATGCCGACCTTGGAGCGGGTCTTGGCGTCCACCTGCTTGACGATCACGGCGCAGTAGAGACTATAGCTGCCATCCTTGGAGGGCAGGTTGCCGGATACCACCACGGAGCCCGCCGGAATGCGCCCGTAGCTGACCTCGCCGGTCTCGCGGTTGAAGATCTTGGTGCTCTGGCCGATATACACGCCCATGGAGATCACCGAACCCTCCTCGACGATCACGCCTTCGACCACTTCCGAGCGCGCGCCGATGAAGCAGTTGTCCTCGATGATGGTGGGGTTGGCCTGCAGCGGTTCGAGCACCCCGCCGATTCCCACGCCACCGGAGAGGTGTACATTCTTGCCGATCTGGGCGCAGGAGCCCACGGTGGCCCAGGTATCGACCATGGTGCCTTCATCGACATAGGCGCCGATGTTCACAAAAGAGGGCATGAGTACCACATTGCGGCCGATGAAGGAGCCCTTGCGCACCGAGGTGCCGGGTACCACGCGAAAGCCGCCGGTGCGAAAATCATTGCTGTTGTAGTCGGCGAACTTAGGCTGCACCTTGTCGTAGTACTGGGTCTCGCCGCCATTCATGCGGACATTGTCCTCCAGCCGGAAGGACAGGAGCACGGCCTTCTTGATCCACTGGTGTGTCATCCACTGGCCGTCCTTTTTCTCGGCCACCCGCAGCACGCCCTTGTCCAGGCTCTCGATCACGTGCTGCACGGCCTCGCGCAGTTCCGGCTGGGCGTTGCGCGGGGTGATCTCGGCGCGTGCCTCGAAAGCCTCTTCAATGATTTTCTGCAGTGCTTCCATGTCTTTATCCTTTATTTGAATCAACGAAATCCCTGATGCGCCTGGCCGCTTCCACGCATTCCTCCAAAGGGGCGACCAGGGCGATGCGGACGCGGTCCTTGCCCGGATTCTGTCCCTGGCTCTGGCGCGACAGATAGGCGCCCGGCAACACTGTGACGTTTTTAGTAGCAAACAGATCGCGGGCAAAGGCCTCGCCATCGCCCACTTTGGGCCAGAGATAGAAGCCCGCTTCCGGCGCGCTGACATCGAGGCTGCCGCCGAGAATATCCAGCACTGCCGTGAATTTCTCGCGATAGGCCGCGCGGTTGGCGCACACATGCGCCTCATCCTGCCAGGCGGCAATCGCGCCGGACTGAATGAAGGGCGGCGTGGCATTCCCAAGATAGGTGCGATAAAGCAGATAGTCCTTGAGAATCTGCGGATCACCCGCCACGAAGCCCGAGCGCGCGCCCGGCATGTTGGAACGCTTGGAGAGGCTGTGAAAGGCCAGGCAGCTTTTCAGGCTGTGATGCCCCATGCTGGCAGCCGCCTGCAGGATGCCCACCGGCGGGTTTGCTTCATCGAGGTAGATCTCGCTGTAGCACTCGTCCGAGGCGATGACGAAATCATGCTGCTGGGCCTTGTCGATGAGATAGGCCAGGGTATCCTGAGCCAGGACCGCGCCAGTCGGGTTGTTGGGCGAGCAGATGTAGAGCAGACGCGTGCGCTGCCAGGTCGCCTCATCCACTGCCCGGTAATCCGGCTGGCCATCCGTGCCCGCATTGAGATAGACCGGCTCGCCGCCCGCGAGTATCGCCGCGCCTTCATAGATCTGGTAAAAGGGGTTCGGCATCAGGACCTGTTCGCGCGGAGACGCGCAGGGGTCCAGCAGCGCCTGGGCGATCGAAAACAGCGCTTCGCGGGTACCATTGACCGGCAGCACATGCGTGTCAGCCCTGATAAAATCCGCCGGCAGTTGAAATCGCTGGGCCAGCCAGCGCGTAATGGCCTCGCGCAAGGCGGGCAGACCGGCAGTCTTGGGGTACTGGGAAATCCCGTGCAGGTGCTCGATGATGCTCTCGGTCACCTGATGCGCCGCCGCATGTTTCGGTTCGCCGATGGACAGATCGATGGCGTGGAACGAGGCGGGGGGCGTCAGACCGCGCTTGAGTGCGGCGAGCCGTTCGAAGGGATAGGCCTGCAGGCCTGCAAGACGTGGGTTCAATGTGCGGCTTCCCGGAGAAAAGCGCCATTATAGGAACAATCAGGTGCCATCTGCAAAGTTCCGGGGCGCGCAGGGCCAGCCTCGTTCATGTTTCATCCATTCCGGATTCCAGGAAACAGCATGACTGAAAAGAAATCAGACTGGCAGCCAATTGCCGCGCTCCTGCTTGGTGCCACCCTCTGGGGGACCATGTGGTGGCCCCTGCGTCACTTCGAGACAGCCGGACTTAGCGGCGGCTGGATGCTGTTCGCCAGCTACGGGCTTGCCGCCCTGGTTGCCCTGCCCTGGATGTGGCGCAGCCGCAGAGACTGGCGGCAGGCGCCGGGCGTGCTGCTGTTGCTCGTCATCTTCGGCGGTTGGACCAATGTCGCCTTTTCGTTTGCAGTACTCGAGGGGCAGGTAGTGCGCGTCCTGCTGCTTTTCTATCTGGCCCCGGTCTGGAGCATTCTGGGGGGCAGGATCTTCCTTGGCGAGCGGCTGAGCGCGTATCGCCTGCTGGCCATGCTGATCGCTCTGACAGGGGCGCTGCTGGTGCTGGTTCATGGTGATCCGCGCAAGCTGGCAGAGACACCCCTGATCCGCGCCGACTGGCTGGCCCTGAGCGCTGGCATCGCCTTTGCTGCCACCAACATCACCCTGCGATTCTCGCCGGGCATGTCCAATGCCAATCGGGCTGGTGCTGTCTGGATCGGGGTCGCCCTGTTCGCCCTGATTGCCGTTCTGCTGGAATCCGGCGGCACGCCCTCAGTCTCTGGCGTACTTTTCCTTCAGATAGCGCTCTTTACCCTTGGCTGGCTGATGCTGGCAACCTTGCTGATCCAGTTTGGGGTAGTGCATATGGAAGTTGGGCGCTCGTCAGTGATCATGCTGTTCGAGATCATCGTCGGTGCTGTCTCCGCAGCCTTGCTTGCCGGGGAAACGATTGCCCTGCTGGAGTGGGTCGGGGCGCTGTTCATCGTCAGTGCCGCCTGGCTGGAGGCCAGGGATACGGACCAGGGCCACCCGGCAACGCAGCCCTGAAGGATTTCTTCAACCATTGGGCCTGGTTGCCAGATGGCTGTGGCTGCGGGCATAGAAGAAATATACGATCAGGCCAATGGCAGTCCAGATCGCAAAGCTCTTGAGGGTGAAGGCGGACAGGCTCGCGATCAGATAGGTACAGAAGATGATGGCCAGGATCGGCGTCCAGGGCATGAAAGGCGTTTTGAAGGGGCGGGGCAGATCCGGGCGTGTGCGCCGCAGCACCAGTACGCTGAAGGAGACCAGCACGAAGGCTGTGAGCGTGCCGGCATTCACCAGGCCCGCCACCTCATGGATGGGCAGGAAACCGGCAACCATGGCAGCCATGACCCCCGTGAGCAGAATGATGCGCGTCGGTGTCCTGAAGCGCGGGTGCACGGCGCAGAACACCGGTGGCAGCAAGCCGTCGCGCGACATCGAGAAAAATATCCGGCTCTGGGCATAGAGCAGCACCAGCAATACCGAGGTCAGACCGGCGATGGCGCCCACGGCAATCAGGCTGGAGGCAAGGTGCTCGCCAACCCGAGCCAGGGCGTAAGCGACCGGATAGGAGACATCGAGCTGATGATAGGGCAGCAGGCCAGTCAGCTCGGCCGAGACCACGAGGTAGATCAGGGTGCAGACCAGCAGAGAACCGAGCAGGCCGATGGGTAGATCGCGCTGCGGGTTGCGCGCCTCCTCGGCAGCCGTGGATACGGCATCAAAGCCGATATAGGCAAAGAAGATCAGCGCCGCCCCGCTCATCACACCCTGCCAGCCGAAGGGCATGTAAGGCTGCCAGAGTTTCACATCGACGTGTTTTGCGGCCACGATTATGAACAGCGCAATGACGGCAAGCTTGATCATCACCACCACGTTGTTGAAGCGGCTGCTTTGCTTGACGCCGATGGCAAGCACCGCGCTCACCAGCAGAATGATGATGAAGGCGCTCAGGTTCATGATGCCGCCTTCGTGCGGCGCCTTGGTCAGTGCTACCGGAAGTGAAATCCCCAGGGCTTCGAGAATGTGATTGAAATATCCCGACCAGCCGATGGCCACCACGGATGAGGCCACGCCGTATTCGAGCATGAGATCCCAGCCGATCAGCCAGGCCAGAAACTCACCGAGAGACACATAGGAATAGGTGTAGGCGCTGCCGGCAATGGGGACTGATGACGCCAGTTCGGCATAGACCAGGGCTGCAAGGATGGCTGCAAGGCCGGAAACCACGAAGGACAAGGTGATCGCGGGTCCGGCATTGTTGGCCGCGGCTATACCGGTCAGCACGAAGATGCCGGTGCCAATGACCGCCCCGATCCCCAGCAGCACGAGATCCATCCCTCCGAGTGCCCGATGCAGACCACTCTTGCCCTGTTCCAGGGCACTTTCAATCGATTTGGTGCGAAACAGGCTCATGCGATCTCCCTAGAACCAATGCCGGTGGCCCTGGCTTTTTGTGTTGATGCTTGCGCGCAAGGGGCGGGTTCCTAATCCATATAGCCGCTTTCCCTCAGTGCGTCATGGAGGGTTTTTACGTCGGCCAGCAGTCGATCCGCTTCCCAGAACATCGGTTGATCCTGCTCTGCAATATAGCCCCACAATGCCGCCCAGGCCCCGGCTCCCGCGCCATGGGCGCTTTGTATGTCGCGGCGATCATCGCCAATCATGAGCGTAGACGCGGCGGGCAGATCCAGCAAGCTTGCTGCATGCAGGATCGGTGCCGGGTCGGGTTTGCTGACCGGCAAGGTATCACCGCTGACCACCACTGCGGCGCGCTGCAACAGGCCAAGCCCTTCGAGCAGGGCACGGGTGAGATAATCCGGCTTGTTGGTGACCACGCCCCAGGGTGTGCCGCTGGATTCCAGTCCTGCAAGGATCTCGTTCATGCCAGGGAAAAGGGCGGTTTCCCGCGCAATGTTGGCGGCATAGGTATCCAGCAGCATCTGGCGGGCCTCGGCAAAGCCGGACATGCCCGGCTCCAGCCCAAGACCCAGTTTCAGAAGCCCTCGCGCACCCTGGGATGCCACCGGGCGGATCTGATCCAGCGGCAAGGGCGGGCGATCATGCTGGATGAGGGTGACGTTCAGGGCATGGGCAAGGTCCGGCGCGGTATCGGCCAGGGTGCCATCGAGATCAAAAAGGACTGCCCGGCGGGGAGTCGGCATCGAGAGCTCCAGTAAAGCTGAGGGTCAGGCGGGGCGCTGGAAATGGCCCATGTAGTTCACGCTGACGTCGGACGTCAGCCGAAAGCGCCGGGTCAGCGGGTTGTAGGTCACGCCCTCGAAGGATTTGGCGCGCAGGCCCGCGGCTTCGGCCCAGCGCAGCATTTCCGAGGGACGGATCAGCTTGTCGTAGTCATGGGTGCCGCGCGGCAGCATGCGCAACAGGTATTCCGCGCCGAGAATGGCGTAGAGATAGCTCTTCGGGTTGCGGTTGATGGTGGCGAAAAAGACGTGCCCCCCAGGTTTGACCAATCGGGCGCAGGCGGCGATGGTCGAGGCGGGATCCGGCACGTGCTCGATTACCTCCATGCAGGCCACCACATCGAAGCTCGCCGGCTGCTCCTCGGCGAGTTCCTCGGCGGAAACCAGCCGGTAGGTCACCGGCACGCCATGCTCGCGGGCATGCAGTTCGGCCACCGCCAGTGGCGCCTGCCCCAGATCGATGCCCAGCACCTCGGCGCCCATACGCGCCATGCTCTCGGCGAGGATGCCGCCGCCGGTACCCAGATCCAGCACCCGCTTGCCCGCCAGGCCCCCGGCACACTCGGCAATGAAGGACACCCGCAGGGGATTCATATCGTGCAGCGGGCGAAATTCGCCGGTCGGGTCCCACCAGCGGTGGGCGAGATTCTCGAACTTCTGGATTTCCTGGACATCCATGTTCAGCATCGGCGTTCCTTCCGTGATTTTGTCAAATTCCTGAATGTGCTTACTTGCCGCGAATCCTGTCGCGCCAGTCCTGCACTTCCTGACGCAGGGCCGGCCAGTCGATACGGGTGAAGCTGCTGGATGCCAGCAAGCGCTCGCCCTCGACCCAGACGTCTGTTACCTGATCGCGTCCTGCGGCATAGACGATCTGCGACACCACATTGAATACCGGCTGAGTGGCGGGATGATCGAGATTGATAGCGATGCAGTCCGCCATCTTGCCCACGGCCAGGCTACCCGCGCGATCCCCGATGCCAATTGCCTGCGCCCCACCCAGCGTGGCCATTGCCAGGGCATCCCAGGCAGGCAGGACCGAGGCATCCGCACTCGCACCCTTGGCCAGCAGGGCGGCGCTCTGCATCTCGGCGAGCATGTCCAGATCATTGTTGCTGGCCGCACCATCAGTCCCCAGCGCCAGGCCGACACCGGCGCCCTGCAGTGCGGCAATCGGTGCAGCTCCTGAAGCTAGCTTATGATTGGACTGGGGGCAATGGCCGATGCTGACGCCGCGCGCCGCACACAGCGCAATTTCCTCATCCGTCAGTTGCGTCATGTGGATCGCCAGCAGGCGCGGTGACAGGATTCCTAGCTGGTCCAGCCGGGCCAGGGGTCGCATGCCGTATTTTTCTACCGACTGCGCCACTTCCGCTGCGGTTTCATGGATGTGCATGTGCAGGGGCAGGTCCAGCCGCTCGGCAAGTGCCAGTACTTGTTTCAGGGTGTCGTCGCTGACTGTATAGGGCGCATGTGGCGCGAGCATGCTGGAAATGCGTGGCAGGGCCTGAAAGGTCGCCTGCATCTCCTCGGCCTTGGCCAGATATTCCCCGGCATTGGCCGCATAGCGCGTCGGTACGTCGATGATGACGTGCCCGATGCTGGCGCGCAGGCCCATGTCGCTGGCGGTCTCGGCCGTTTCACGCGGGAAGAAGTACATATCGTTGAAGCAGGTGGTGCCATTGCGGATCATCTCGGCGCAGGCCAGCCGGGTGCCGGCGCGTACGAAATCCCTGTCCACCAGACGCTGTTCGGCCGGCCAGATATGATTCTGCAGCCAGTCCATCAGTGGCAGATCATCGGCCATGCCGCGAAACAGCGTCATGGCGACATGGGTATGGGCATTGACGAATCCCGGCAGCAGGACATGCTCGGGCAGCTTGATGGTTTCGGCGCAGTCCCATTCGCGCCGGGCTTCCTCGATGGGGCAAATCGCTGCGATCAGGCCGCCCTGGATCACCAGGGCATGTTGTTCAAGTACCAGGTCGCGAGCCGTCATCGGCACGATCCAGCGGGCTTCAATCAGGGTGTCGGCGCGTTGGGGCATATGTTGTTCCTGTTCCGGGCCGCATCTGGCGGCCTCCCGTGGCAAATCGGCTGTCAGGGATTATACTAGTGTTTTTATTCCGGGCGACCAGCTTATGCATGAAATCGATACGGTCCGCGCCGTGCGTTGGCAGGATGATGCGCTTCATCTGCTCGACCAGCGCGTGCTGCCGCATGAAGTATCCTATCTGGTACTGCAGGATTTTCGGGCCACCGCTGATGCCATCCGCGACATGGTGGTGCGTGGCGCGCCGGCCATTGGCATCACCGCCGCATACGGCATGGCCCTGGCGGCCCGCGAATTCGGCCAGCATGTGGACTGGCGGGAGCGAGTACAGGCGGCGGCTGATGTGCTCAATGCCGCGCGACCCACGGCCGTCAACCTGGCCTGGGCCATTGCCCGCCAGAACCGCATTCTGGATGCGATAGAGAATGGCGAGCAGAGCTTTGCCGCCTTGCTGGCCGAGGCGCAGCGCATCGCCAGCGAGGATGTGGAGGCCAACCGGCGCATGGGCCAGGCCGGGGCGCGCTTCATTCCGGCGGACTCGGGCGTACTGACCCACTGCAATACCGGCAGTCTTGCCACCGGCGGTTACGGCACGGCACTTGGCATCATTCGCGCGGCGGTGGAGCAGGGGCGCAAGGTCCAGGTCTATGCCGATGAAACCCGTCCCTGGTGGCAGGGCGCGCGCCTGACCGCCTGGGAACTGCAGCAGGACGGCATTCCCGTGAATCTGGTGGTCGATAGCGCCGCCGCCAGCCTGATGGCGGCCGGCAGGATTCAGTCCGTGGTGGTGGGCGCCGACCGCATCGCGGCCAATGGCGATACGGCCAACAAGATCGGCACCTATGGTCTCGCCGTGCTGGCCCGTTATCACGGCATTCCCTTCATCGTCGCCGCACCCACTTCCACCATCGACTTTGCAACGCCCACCGGGGCCGATATCCATATCGAAGAGCGTCCCGCCGAGGAAATCACCCAGGTCCGTGGCGTGCAGCTGGCACCTCTCGGCACCCAGGCGGTCAACCCGGCCTTTGACGTCACGCCGGCAGAGCTCATTACTGCCATCGTCACCGAAAGGGGCGTGGTGGAGTCGCCGACTGCGGCACGCATGCAGCAATTGATAGAGACGTGAAACAAAAGGGATTTTGAGGTATAATTCTATTTTATAAATGTTTTTACAGGAAACAGCCAGACAATGACGGATTTTGCCAAGGAAACCATTCCGGTCAGTCTCGAAGAGGAAATGCGCCAGAGCTATCTCGATTACGCCATGAGCGTGATCGTCGGCCGCGCGTTGCCGGATGCCCGGGATGGACTCAAGCCCGTGCATCGGCGCGTGCTCTATGCCATGCACGAAATGGGCAATGACTGGAACAAGGCCTACAAGAAATCGGCCCGCGTAGTTGGTGACGTGATCGGTAAGTACCATCCGCATGGCGATACCGCGGTATATGACACCATCGTGCGCATGGCCCAGACCTTCTCGCTGCGCTATCCGCTGATCGATGGCCAGGGCAACTTCGGTTCCGTGGACGGTGACAATCCCGCCGCCATGCGTTACACCGAGGTGCGCATGGCGCGCCTGGCTCACGAATTGCTGGCTGATATCGACAAGGAAACCGTCAATTTCGGACTCAACTATGACGAGTCCGAGCGCGAACCGCTGGTCCTGCCTACCCGCGTCCCGAACCTGCTGGTCAACGGCTCGGCCGGCATTGCGGTGGGCATGGCCACCAATATCCCGCCGCACAACCTGCGCGAAATCGTTTCCGCCTGCCTGGCCGTGATCGGCAATCCCGCCATCAGCACCGAGGAATTGCTCGAGATCGTGCCGGGCCCGGATTTCCCCACCGCCGCCATCATCAATGGCCGCAGCGGCATTCGCGAGGCCTACCGCACCGGTCGGGGCCGGGTGGTCATCCGCGCCCGCACCGAGCTGGAAACCGACCGCAAGAGCGGGCGGGAGACCATCATCGTCACCGAACTGCCTTACCAGGTGAACAAGGCACGGCTGCTGGAAAAGATTGCAGAGCTCGTCAAGGAAAAGAAGGTCGAGGGCATCTCCGACCTGCGCGACGAGTCGGACAAGTCCGGCATGCGCATGGTGATCGAGCTCAAGCGCGACGCCATGCACGAAGTGGTGCTCAACAACCTGTATCTCTATACCCAGATGCAGACCGTGTTCGGCATCAACATGGTGGCCCTGCTCGATGGCCAGCCGCGCACCATGAACCTGCGCGAGCTGCTGGACGCCTTCATCCAGCATCGCCGCGAAGTGGTCACGCGTCGAACCATCTTTGAGTTGCGCAAGGCCCGCGAGCGCGCCCATATCCTGGAAGGTCTCGCCGTCGCCCTGACCAATATCGATCCCCTGATTGCCCTGATCAAGGCCGCGCCGAGCCCCGCCGAGGCCAAGCTGGCCATGGTTTCCCGCATCTGGGAAGCCGGTATCGTGGCGGAGATGGTGGCCCGCGCCAGCGCCGACAGCGGCCTGCTGGATCAGGGGCTGCAGCCCGACGGCTATCATCTGTCCGAGGCCCAGGCCCAGGCCATACTTGAGCTGCGTCTGCACCGTCTGACCGGTCTTGAGCAGGAAAAGATCTTCGAGGAATACAAGAACATCCTGAACCAGATCGATCATCTGATGGAGATCCTGGCCCGGGATGAGCGCCTGATGGAGGTGGTGCGTGGCGAACTGGAAGCCATCATGGCCCAGTACGGTGATGAGCGGCGCACCGAGATCATCGATGCCGCGGCGGATATCGATATCGAGGATCTCATCCCCGATGAGGAGATGATCGTCACCTTCACCCATGCAGGCTATGTGAAGGCGCAGCCGGCGGCGCTATACACCGCCCAGCGGCGGGGTGGCCGGGGCAAGGCCGCGACCGCCATGCGCGAGGAGGATTTCGTCGAGCGCATGTTCTGCGCCTCCGCCCTGCAGTACGTGCTGTTTTTCTCCAACTTCGGCAAGGTCTACTGGCAGAAGGTCTATCAATTGCCCAATGCCAGCCGCACGGCAAAGGGCAAGCCCATTGTCAACCTGCTGCCCCTGGGGCATGGAGAGGCGATCACCGCCGTGCTGCCGGTCAAGCAGTTTACCGAGGGCGAATACATCTGCATGGTAACGGAGCAGGGAGTGGTGAAAAAGACCCCTCTGATGGATTACTCCCGGCCGCGCACCAATGGCATCATTGCCCTGAGTCTCGACGATGGCGATCGGTTGGTGAGCGTCTGCCTGACGGACGGCCAGCGGGAAATCATCCTGTTCAGCCATGAAGGCAAGGCGATCCGCTTCAATGAGGCCGAGGTCCGTCCCATGGGCCGCAATGCCCGCGGCGTGCGCGGCATCAGTCTCGCCAAGGGCGACCGGGTCATTTCCGGGCAGCCCATCGAACCCGGGTGCGATGTGCTCACCGCCACCGAGGAAGGTTATGGCAAGCGTACGCCGGAATCCGAGTACCGGTCCCAGAGCCGGGGTGGGCAGGGGGTGATCTCGATCCAGACATCCGCCCGCAATGGCAAGGTGGTCGGCGCCCTGGTGGTGAGCCCCCGCGATGAAATCATGCTCATCACCAATGGTGGAACCCTGGTGCGCACGCCAGCCGCGGGTATCTCCCAGGTCGGGCGCAACACCCAGGGCGTGCGCCTGATCAAGTCCGGAGAAGGTGAAAAGCTGATCGGCATGGCACGGGTCGCGGAAACCGACCAAGGGGACGAAGAAGCGCCCTGCGATACTGAAATCAATCCAGCGGAATGAGCATAGGACGGCGAAACAATGACCAGAATCTATAATTTCAGCGCGGGACCGGCAGCCTTGCCGGTCGAGGTGCTCGAACAGGCGCAGCGGGATCTCGTGGACTGGCAGGGCGCGGGTTTGTCCGTTATGGAAATGAGCCACCGCGGCAAGGAGTTCATGGGCATCGCCGCTCAGGCCGAGGCCGACCTGCGCGAGCTGATGCAGATTCCCGATACTTACAAGGTGCTCTTCCTGCAGGGCGGTGCCAGCCTGCAGTTTGCCATGGTGCCGCTGAACCTGCTGCGCGGTCGGCAGAAGGCGGATTACGTCAATACCGGACAATGGTCGAAAAAGGCCATCAGCGAGGCGAAGAAATACTGCCAGGTCAACGTCGTCGCCAGCAGCGAGGACCGCAACTTCAGCTACGTTCCGCCGCAGTCCGACTGGCGCCTCGATCCCGAGGCCGCCTATGTGCATGTCACCACCAACGAGACCATTGGCGGGGTGGAGTTCGACTTCACCCCCGATACGGGTGAGGTGCCGCTGGTGGCCGATGCCTCCTCGCACATCCTGTCAAAGCCCATCGATGTCAGCCGCTACGGCCTGATCTATGCCGGGGCCCAGAAGAATATCGGGCCTGCCGGTCTGACCCTGGTCATCGTGCGCGAGGATCTGCTGGGCCATGCCCTGCCGATCACCCCGACCATGCTGGACTACAGGATCCAGGCGGACAACGAGTCCATGTACAACACGCCACCCACCTTCGCCGTCTACGTGGCCGGTCTGGTGTTTCAGTGGCTCAAAAGGCAGGGCGGCCTGGCGGGCATGGAGCAGATCAACATCCGCAAGGCGCAGAAGCTCTACGGTCTCATCGACAGCAATGATTTCTATGCTTCACCCGTGGCCAAAAACAACCGCTCGCGCATGAATGTGCCGTTCACCCTGCGTGATCCGGCCCTGGACGAGGGCTTCCTCAAGGAAGCCAAGGCCCGTGGCCTGGTGCAGCTCAAGGGCCATCGCTCGGTCGGTGGCATGCGGGCCTCGATCTATAATGCCATGCCCGAGGAAGGAGTGGATGCCCTGGTTGCATTCATGCGGGAATTTGCAGCACAACACGGCTGAAGTCTGCAACCCTGCCGGCCCTTGCGGTCTGGCTGGTCTGATGGCGGGCTTGATTCAAGAAAGGAGCAACGCATGCCAAAGGTCCTGATCAGCGACAAGATGTCCCCCCGTGCCGAGCAGATCTTTCGGGAGCAGGGGCTTGAGGTGGATGTGAGAACCGGGCTCTCCCCGGACGATCTGAAGGCCATCATCGGCGATTATGATGGTCTGGCGATCCGTTCGGCCACCAAGGTGACTGCCGACATCCTGGCGGCCGCCGGGAAACTGAAGGTGATCGGCCGGGCCGGTATTGGCGTGGACAATGTCGACATCCCGGCGGCCAGCAAGCAGGGCGTGATCGTCATGAACACGCCCTTTGGCAACACTGTCACCACGGCCGAGCATACCATCGCGCTGATGATGTCGACGGCGCGCATGATCCCGCAGGCCACCGCCAGCCTCAGGGCGGGCAAATGGGAAAAAAACCGCTTTGAGGGCGTCGAGCTCTATCAAAAGACCCTGGGTGTGATCGGCACCGGCAATATTGGTTCGCTGGTGGTACAGCGCGCCCAGGGGCTCGGCATGCACGTCATTGCCTATGATCCTTACATCTCGAAGGCCAGGGCGGATGATCTCGGGGTGGAGCTGGTTGATCTCGATAATCTGTTTGCCCGGGCGGACTTCATCACCATCCATACGCCCTTGACCGACAGTACCCGCAATCTCATCAATGCGGCCAATCTCAGCAAGATGAAGCAGGGCGCGATCGTCATCAATGCCGCGCGTGGCGGCATCGTCAATGAAGCGGATCTCCATGAGGCCCTGAAGTCCGGCAAGCTGCGCGCCGCCGCCCTGGATGTCTTTGAGACCGAGCCGCCCAAGGACAATCCGCTGCTCGATCTGGACAACTTCATCTGCACCCCGCATCTGGGCGCCTCCACCGAAGAAGCCCAGATCAATGTCGCCATCCAGGTGGCCGAGCAGATCAGCGCCTTCCTGCTGCGTAGCGTGGTCCAGAATGCCGTCAACATCCCGGCCGTGGCCGAAACCGAGCTGCCGGTACTGCAGCCCTACATCAATCTGGGCGAAAAATTGGGCATGGTGCTGGGCCAACTGGCCAGTTCCGGTCTGCGCCGCATCGAGATCGAATATGCCGGCGAGGTATCGCGGCTCAATACCAAGCCCATCACCACCAGCATCGTCAAGGGCGTGCTGCAATGCATGCTGCCGGAAACCATCAATCTGGTTAATGCGCCTTTCCTGGCCCGTGAACGCGGGATCGAGATCGATCAAAGCAGCCGCGAGCAGGCGCAGGAGCTGCGTTCCCGCATTCGGGTGACGCTGGTCATGGATCAGGGCAGTCTGGAGGTGGCCGGCACCCTGGTGCATGGCCATCAGCCCCGCCTTGTATCCATCAACAACATGGACCTGGAAATGGGGCTGTCTGGCAAGGTGCTTTATATCGCCAACCAGGACCAGCCCGGCCTTATCGGCCATCTTGGCACCTTCCTGGCCGAGCAGGGCATCAATATCGCGAGCTTCCATCTGGGGCGCGAATGTCCCGGCGGACGCGCCGTTTCCTTTGTCGCTGTAGACGCCTCGATTGATAAGGATCTGCTGCAAAAACTGCAAAAACTGCCGAATGTGCTAGAAGCGCGTATGCTGACGTTGTAAACTAGCCCGGTTTTGAGGACGTCGCGCCCTCGGTTTCGGGGGCGCGCTTGTTTTTGGCGATCTTTCGATCATGGGTCTATGGCTGACAATACCAGACTTGCGACATTAGCGGACTTGCGCACCGAGATCGATGCGCTCGACGATCAGATATTGAGTCTTCTGAACCGGCGGGCGGGGCTCGCCAGACAGGTCGGGGAGCTCAAGCAGCAGACCGGTGATGCACAGTTCTGGCGGCCGGAGCGGGAAGCGGCCGTTCTGCAGCGCCTGATGTCCGCCAATCAGGGCCCGCTGACTGACGAAGCAGTCGGGCGACTCTTCCGGGAAGTGATGTCCGCTTGCCTGGCACTGGAAAAACCGGTCACCGTGGCCTATCTCGGCCCGGAGGGCACCTTTACCCAGTTGGCGGCGCGCAAGCACTTTGGCCAGGCCGCGAACCTGCAGCCGGTTTCGAGCATTGGCGAGGTGTTCAGGCAGGTCCAGGCTTCCCAGGCTGATTTCGGCGTGGTCCCGGTGGAGAATTCCACCGAAGGTTCGGTCAATCTCACCCTGGATCACCTGCTGGAGTTTCCCCTGAGGATCGCGGGCGAAGTGCAATTGCGGATCGTGCACAATCTCGTCTCTCGCGGGACGGCGATCAAGGATATGCAGCGTCTGTACGTGCATTACCAGACGCGCGCGCAATGCCGGCGCTGGCTGGCCGAGCACGCGCCGCATCTCACCCTGATCGAGGTGTCCAGCAATGCCGAGGCGGCCCGGCGCGCCCGGGATGAGGAGGGGGCCGGCGCCATTTCCACCACCGTGGCTGCCGAGATCTATGGGCTCGAGATCCTTGCTGCGGGCATCGAGGACGATTCGGAAAACACCACCCGGTTTCTGGTCATTGGCCAGCAGGATGTCGCACCCATGGGACGGGACAAGACCTCGCTGGTGCTGTCCGCGCCCAATCGCCCCGGCAGCCTGCAGGAACTCATCCAGCCCATAGCGGCTGCCGGCATCAGCATGACCCGCATCGAGTCCCGCCCGGCCCGGCATGGATTGTGGCAATACGTCTTTTTTCTGGATCTGGAAGGCCACGCAGAAACACCCGAACTGCAGCCCGTGCTTGCGGAACTGGAAAAAAAGGCTACCTATTTCAAATTGTTGGGATCATATCCTCAGGCAGTGTTCTAAATGGCGACATCTTCAGACAATATCTTTCTTTCTCTGACCGCGCCTGGCGTGGCCGGGCTTACGCCTTATCAGCCGGGCAAGCCCATCGAAACCCTGGAGCGCGAGTACGGGGTCAGCAATGCCATCAAGCTGGCTTCGAACGAGAATCCCCTGGGTCCAAGCCCCCGGGCGCTCGAAGCCCTGGCGCGAGTTCGCGCTGATCTGGCCCGCTATCCCGATGGCGCCGCCTTTTCCTTGAAAACGGCATTGGCTCGCCATCTGGATCTGACGCCGGAGCAGTTCATCATCGGCAATGGCTCCAACGAGATCCTGGAGCTGGTCACCCGTGCCTTCGTGACGCCGGAAAACGAGGTCATCTTTTCCGAACATGCCTTTGCGGTCTATGCCATCATGACTCAGGCAGTGGGCTCCCGGGCGCGGGTGGCCAGGGCACTCGAATATGGCCATGACCTGGATGCCATGGCGGCGCTGGTCAATGACAGGACCCGGCTGGTTTTCGTCGCCAACCCGAACAATCCCACGGGTACGCTACTCGATGCCGCCAGTCTGGAAAATTTCCTGGAAGGCGTGCCCGCCCATGTGCTGGTGGTGCTGGACGAGGCCTATTTCGAGTATGTCACGGCTGCTGACCACCCGGACGGCACGCGCTGGCTGGCCCGTTTTCCGAACCTGCTGGTGGCGCGGACCTTCTCCAAGATCTACGGACTGGCGGGTCTGCGGGTGGGCTACGCCATGGGTAACCCACAGCTGATCAGCCTGCTCGAGCGCGTGCGTCAGCCTTTCAATGTCAATGCCGCGGCCCTGTCCGCCGCCGAAGCCGCGCTGGAGGATGACACCCATCTGCAGCGTAGCCGGGAGCTCAATACCCAGGGCATGGCGCAGATCCTCGATGGCATCCGGAAGCTGAACCTATCCGCGCTGCCTTCGGCCGGGAATTTTCTGGCCATCGATCTTGGCCAGACCGCGGCACCGATTTACGAGGGCCTGCTCCGCCAAGGTGTCATCGTCCGACCGGTTGCCAACTACGGCATGCCGGATTTTCTGCGTGTCACCATTGGTCTGCCGGACGAAAACGCACGCTTCCTTCGGGCCCTGGAGCAGGTCCTGAGCCATCACAACCCGCATGAACTTCAAGGTGTAAACGCATGATTATCGTACTGAAACCCCAGGCCAGTGAATCGGAAGTGCAACAGGTTCTCGACCGGATCGAATCCCTGGGTCTGACGCCCAACCTGACCCGTGGCGCGGAGCGTGTGGTCATCGGCGCCATCGGTGATGAACGCAAACTGGCCGAAGGGGCATTCGAGTCCATGACGGGTGTGGAGCAGGTGTTACCCATCCTCAAGCCCTACAAGCTGGTCAGCCGCGAGTTCAAGTCCACCGATACCGTCATCGACATCGCTGGCGTGCCGCTGGGCGGCAAGACGGTGCAGATCATTTCCGGGCCCTGCTCGGTGGAATCCCAGGAGCAGATGGACCTGTCGGCCAAGGCCGTGCATGAGGCCGGTTGCCGCCTGATGCGCGGTGGTGCCTTCAAGCCGCGCACCAGTCCCTATGCCTTCCAGGGGCTTGGCGACATCGGCCTGGATTACTTCAAGAACGCGGCCAGCAAGTACAATCTCCCGGTCGTCACCGAGCTGATGGATGTACGCAAGATCGACCTCTTTCTGGAAAAGGGCGTTGACGTCATCCAGATCGGCACCCGCAACATGCAGAACTTCGATCTTCTGAAAGAAGTGGGTCGGCTGGACGTGCCGGTGATCCTCAAGCGCGGCATGAGCGCCACCATCAAGGACTGGCTGATGGCCGCCGAATATATTGCTGCTCAGGGCAATCAGCGAATCATCTTTGCCGAACGTGGCATTCGCACCTTCGAGACCCAGTACCGCAATGTGCTCGACGTGACCGCGATTCCGGTACTGAAGAAGGAAACGCACCTGCCGGTGATCATCGATCCGAGCCATGCCGGCGGCAAGGCCTGGCTGGTGCCGGCCCTGAGCCGGGCGGCGGTTGCCGTGGGTGCGGACGGCCTGCTGATCGAGACCCATCCCTGCCCCTCGGAAGCCTGGTGCGATGCCGATCAGGCACTCAATCCGCAGCAACTGAAGGATCTCATGCAGGATCTGGCAGGGATTGCCCATATACTGGGTCGCGATCTCTAGATGAATGCCAAAGCCGCATCCGGCGCTGAAGCGCTGGCTGAGGTCGGTACCATCGCCATCCTGGGGGTTGGCCTGATCGGTGGTTCGCTGGGGCTTGCGCTCAAGGCCGCCGGGTTTGCGGGACGCATCATCGGCTTCAATCGCCGTGAGAGCGAGGCCGACCTGGCGCGGGCCAGGGGCGCCGTGGATGCCTCAGCGACCAGCATGCAGGCAGCCGTTGAGACGGCCGATCTCGTCATTTTGTGCATGGGCCCAGGTGTGATGCCTTCAGTCATGGCGCAGATCGCGCCGGTCTGTCCCGGGCACGCGGTCATTTCCGATGTCGGCAGCGTCAAGGCCGGCATTGTGAAAGCCGGGGAGGCGCTGTTCGGTGGCCGATTCGTGGGCGCGCATCCCATTGCCGGACGCGAGCAGCATGGCATCGAGGCTGCCTTGCCGGCCCTGTTTGCGGATCGTTCCTGCGTGCTGACGCCGAGTCAGGGCACCGAGCAGCGCGCCCTGCGCATCGTGCGCGCCTTGTGGCAGGCCGTGGGCAGTGAGGTGCATGAAATGGATGCTGGCCTGCACGATCAGATGCTGGCGCTGACCAGTCATCTACCGCATCTGCTGGCCTATGTCCTGCTGGATCTGGTGGCGGGGCATCCACAGCAGCAACAGATCGCGGCGTTGCTGGGCGGTGGGTTTCGTGACTTTTCCAGGATTGCCAGTAGCGATCCGGTGCTCTGGGCCGACATCAGCCTCCAGAATCGTCAGGCCCTGCTGGAGATACTCGCGGATTACAGGCAACAGCTCGACTCGCTGGCCACCGCCCTGGCAATCGAAGACGGTGAGGCGCTACAAAAACGTTTTTCCCGGGGAAAGATGGCGCGTGATGCGCTCTTTGGCCCACATCCTGAAGGTTTGAAGCAGAATGACTGAGAGCAGACTGGACTACATCGTGGAAGCTGGCGGCTCGATCAAGGGCCGTTTCCGCGTGCCGGGTGACAAATCGATCTCGCACCGGGCCGTCATGCTCGGCGCCCTGGCGGACGGGGAGACGCAGGTCAGTGGTCTCCTGGAAGGCGAGGACGTGCTGGCCACGCTGGGTGCTTTCCGCGCCATGGGCGTGCAGGCCGAAGGCCCGGTAAACGGCGCGCTGCAGATTCGCGGGCTGGGCCTGCGCGGCATGCGGGCGCCGGAAGTCGCCATCGATTGCGGCAATTCTGGTACTTCCATGCGGCTACTGGCGGGCATCCTCGCCGGCCAGCCATTCTCGAGCATTCTGCAGGGAGATGCCAGTCTGCACCGTCGCCCCATGGGCCGGGTCATCCGCCCGCTGGAGCAGATGGGGGCGCGGATCGAATCTGCCGAGGGTGGTCGGCCGCCCTTGCACATCCAGGGAAATCCTCGGCTTCAGGGCATACATTACGAGCTCCCTGTCGCCAGTGCCCAGGTCAAGTCCGCTGTCCTGCTCGCGGGCCTCTTTGCCGAAGGCGAGACCAGTGTCACCGAGCCCGCTCCAACCCGGGATCATACCGAGCGCATGCTGCAGGGCTTTGGCTATGCCGTGCGGCGCGAAGAGACGACCATCACCCTGCGCGGCGGCGGTAATCTCCATGGCACACGGGTGCAGGTCCCTTCGGACATCTCCTCGGCGGCCTTTTTCATGGTGGGCGCCCTGATCAGCCCGGATGCCGATCTGGTGCTGGAGGACGTTGGCGTCAATCCCACCCGCACCGGTGTCATCGAGATCCTCACCCGCATGGGCGGTCGCATCGATCTCTTGAATCTGCGTGAAGTCGGTGGCGAGCCGGTGGCGGATATCCACATCCGCAGCTCCCGTCTGACCGGCATCTGCATTCCCGAGAAGCTCGTGCCGCTGGCGATTGACGAGTTTCCGGCCATCTTCGTCGCCGCGGCCTGCGCGACGGGCAGGACCGTGCTCACCGGGGCGCATGAACTGCGCGTCAAGGAAAGTGATCGCATTGCCGTCATGGCGACCGGGCTGCAGGCACTGGGCGTTGCGGCGGAGGCCACGGAAGACGGCATGATCATCGATGGCGGCCTGATCCAGGGCGGAAGCGTGGACAGCCACGGCGACCATCGCATTGCCATGTCCTTTGCCATGGCGGGCCTGGTGGCGAAGGGGCCGATTCATATTCGCGACTGCCGCAATGTCGCGACCTCATTCCCGGGCTTTCCGGACTTGGCGCGTGCCGCTGGTCTTGGCTTGCGACTGGAGGAGGGTGCCTGATGCAGAGTCCCGCCAGACAGGGTCTGTCATGAATGTGCCAGTCATTACCCTGGATGGACCCAGCGGTGTCGGCAAGGGCACGCTGACGCGCAAACTGGCGGCGGCGCTTGGCTGGCATTTTCTGGATAGCGGCGCCATCTATCGCCTCCTGGCCCTGGCGGCCGAAAGGCAGGGCATTTCGCCTGAGGACGAGACAGCCCTGTTGAAGCTCGCGGCAGAGCTCGACATCCGCTTTGAGGAATGTCCCAGGGGGGATGTGGAGATCTTTCTGAATGGAGAGCCGGTGACCCAGGCCATCCGGGCGGATGCCATTGGCGCCTTTGCCTCGCGGATTGCCGTGCTGGCACCGGTGCGCGATGCCCTGCTTGAACGCCAGCGACAGTTTCGCCAAGCGCCTGGACTGGTCGCGGATGGCCGGGACATGGGCACCGTGGTCTTTCCCGAGGCCACACTGAAGATCTTTTTGACCGCTACGGCCGAGGAACGCGCGAAAAGGCGCGCAAACCAGTTGAGAGCCCAAAACGTAAGTGTTAATCTTGAACAGATTCAGCGGGATATCGAAGCGCGGGACCTGCGTGACAGTTCTCGGACGGTAGCCCCGCTCAAGCCGGCTGCCGATGCAATCATCGTGGATACCACGGGCCAGGGCATCGACGAAAGCTTTGCCCGGCTGTGGCCCATGGTGGAAGCAGCCATTTTTCGTTCAACCACCGGGAGCACCTAGTGTTCCTGCAACAGTTTCCGGATTCGTCCGGGAGCCATTTATCAACCTTGAGGTAAGTACTCTTATGACCAACGCGACCGCCGTAGTCCAGCATGAACCCAGCTTTGCCGAGCTGTTCGAGCAAAGCCAGACAACCCAGGCACTCAAGCCGGGTGAACTGATCATCGGCGAAGTGGTTCATGTGGATAATGACGTGGTGATCGTCGACACAGGGCTGAAATCCGAAGGCGCGATTCCTGCAGAGCAGTTCAGAAATGCCGAGGGCGTCCTCGAAGTCAAGGTGGGCGACATGGTGGAAGTCTGCCTGGAAAGCGTCGAGGATGGCACGGGTGAAACCAAGCTCTCCCGCGAGAAGGCTCGCCGCGCCAAGTCCTGGGTCGAACTGGAGAAGGCCTTCGAGGCCGATGCCATCGTTCACGGCGTCATCAGCGGCAAGGTCAAGGGTGGCTTTACCGTTTCGATTGAAAGCATCCGCGCCTTCCTGCCCGGCTCCCTGGTGGATGTGCGCCCGCTGCGCGATACCACGCATCTGGAAGGCAAGGACCTGGAATTCAAGGTCATCAAGCTTGATCGCAAGCGCAACAACGTGGTCGTTTCCCGCCGTGCCATCGTCGAGAAGGAAGCCAGTGCCGAGCGCAATGCCCTGATGGCGAGCATCGAGGAAGGCCAGATCGTTGTCGGTACCGTCAAGAACCTGACCGATTATGGCGCCTTCATCGACCTTGGCGGCATCGACGGCCTGCTGCACATCACCGACATGGCCTGGAAGCGCGTCAAGCATCCCACCGAAGTGGTCAATGTCGGTGACGAGATCCGCGTCAAGGTGCTCAAGTTCGACAAGGAGCGCGGCCGCATCTCGCTGGGTCTCAAGCAACTGGCCGATGATCCCTGGAAGGATCTGGCCCGCCGCTATCCCGAAGGTACCCGTCTGTTTGGCAAGGTCACCAACATCACCGATTACGGCGCCTTTGTCGAGATCGAGGATGGGGTTGAAGGCCTCGTGCACGTCTCCGAGATCGACTGGACCAACAAGAACGTGCATCCGAGCAAGCTGGTGCACGTCGGCCAGGAAGTCGAGGTCATGGTGCTCGACATCGACCAGGAACGCCGCCGCATCTCGCTGGGCATGAAGCAGTGCCTGCCCAATCCCTGGGAAGAATTTGCTGGCAATCATCAGAAGGGCGACAAGATCGAGGGCCAGATCAAGAGCATCACCGATTTCGGCGTGTTCATTGGCCTGGATGGCGGCATTGACGGCCTGATCCATCTGTCCGATCTGTCCTGGGACAAACCCGGTGAGGAAGCGGTCCGCGACTACAAGAAGGGTGATACCGTCCAGGCCGTCCTGCTGGCCGTCGACCCCGAACGCGAGCGCATCAGCCTGGGCATCAAGCAGCTCGAAGGCGATCCCTTCGGTCAGTTCGTCGGCGTGAATGATCGTGGCAGTGTCGTGGAAGGTGAAGTGACCGCTGTCGATGCCAAGGGCGCCGAAGTCCGCCTGGCCGACGGCATCGAAGCCTACCTGCCGGCTCGCGAAATGTCGCGCGACCGCGTCGAGGATGCCCGCAACCAGTTCAAGGTTGGCGACAAGGTGCAGGCCATGGTCAGCAACATCGACCGCAAGAGTCGCGCCATACATCTGTCGATCAAGGCCATGTCGGCCCAGGAGGAAAAGGAAGCCGTGGCGCAGTACAGCCGCAATGCTTCCGCTGGAACGACCAACCTTGGCGAGCTGCTCAAGGAACAGATGAAGAAGAAGCAGGAAGAAAAATAAACCTGCAACCCCGGCCACCGCGGTGGCCGGGGGTTCCTTTCTTGATGTGCCTTGCTTCCTAACAACATTTCATGCTCGGGGACATTTGTGTCAAAAAGACGCAACTGGTTAAAAATCAGCGCACTCGGTGTGCTTTTCTTTTTATTGTTCTCGGGACTGATTGGCGTCTGGCAGTCGGTCACTTCCGGTGGCATGGGGTTTGCCCCCTATGTGGCCAAGGTAAAGGTGACAGGCCCGATCCTTGATGCAGACAGTGTGTTGGAGCAGTTGAAGACGGTAGAGGAAGACGACTCCGCAAAAGGATTGCTGGTGATCGTGGATTCTCCGGGAGGGGCGGTAGTTCCTTCCGAATCCATTCACCATGCCCTGACCCGCATCCGTGCGAAGAAACCCGTGGTTGTCTCCATGGAAACCATCGGGGCTTCCGGTGGATATATGGTGGCATGCGCTGCAAACCGCATCTTTGCGCATGATTCCACGCTGACCGGTTCCATTGGCGTCATCATGCAGTCGGCGAATGTCTCCCCCCTGCTGGACAAGATTGGTGTCATCCCGCAAGTGATCAAGTCAGGGAGCTATAAGGATGCCGGCTCCCCTTTCCGGCCCATGACGGAACAGGACCGTCAATACCTCAACAGGATTGTCATGGATCTTCGCAATCAGTTCGTCTCGCTCGTGGCGCAATCGCGTGGAATGCCCTTCGAGAAAGTTTCTGCGCTTGCAGATGGGCGTGTATTTACCGGGCGTGAGGCCAAGTCGCTGGGGCTGGTGGATGAAATAGGGGATGAGCGTGCGGCGCGGGAATGGCTGAGAGCGCGCCTGAAATTGCCCGAGGATATGGAGTTCCGGGAAATGGAAAGCCCGGGTACACGTCTTTTCAAGGTGTTTGGCGAAGCACAGGAGCGGCTGTTTGTTGGCATGATTGCCGCGGCTGGTCCGCGCGCATATCTTTATTAACTTGCAGCAGTAATGAATTGCCCTATGACGAAATCTGAATTGATTGATCGAATTACGCAGACACTCAACCATCTGAGTCAAAAAGATGTCGAGATTGCGGTGAAGCTGATCCTGGATCATATGTGCGAAGCACTGAGCCGGGGAGAGCGGATCGAGATTCGTGGCTTTGGCAGCTTTGCGGTACATACCCGGCCACCAAAACAGGGTCGCAACCCAAAAACCGGGATGGCCGTACAGGTGGCGCAGAAACATGTGCCGCACTTCAAGGCCGGGAAGGAACTTCGGGAGCAGGTGGACTTTACCGGATCAAGTTGCACCCTGATGGAAATGCCCGACAGCAGCCCACTTAAGGCTGGTACGGGCAAGGGTTAGGCCAGCTTCCTCGTGGAAATATCCTTCTGGATCCTGATCCTTTTCGCCAGCGGCCTCGGTTTTTATCTCGGCCATCGCTGGACACTCATGAAATCCATCTCCGCAGGGCCGGGTGATCCTGCGGATTTTTCCATGGCCTATCTCGAAGGGGTCAATCTCCTGCTCAACGAGCGGGGCAATGATGCTGTTGAAGCCTTGCTGCCCTTGCTGGAAACCCATCCCGAGATGGCGGAAACGCATCTTTCGCTTGGACGCGTCTTTCGCAAGCGCGGGGAGTTCGAGCATGCCATCAGGGTGCACGAGAACCTGCTCAGGCATGCAGGAGACGCCCCTCAGAAACAACAGGCCTTGCTGGAACTGGCGCAGGACTATCTCAAGGCAGGTCTGCTCGATCGGGCTGAGCAAGCATTTCAAGCCGTCTTGCAGAACAAGCCCGATGAACTGACCGCCTTGCATGCCCTTGCCGAGTTGTTCGAACTGCAGCAGGACTGGGTGAAAGCCATTCAAATCCGCCAGAGACTGGTTGATCTTGGCCTTGCCGAAGAAAAATCAGTGATTGCCATTCTATATTGTGAGCTGGCCGAGTCATATCTGCAGCAACAGAATTTGCAGGATGCCAGCCGTGCTTTGCGGTTGGCGTATGACAGTGACCCTGACAGCAGCAGGGGAACCCTGCTGGCGGGCAGACTGGCGTTTTCGGCCGGCCATACCGAACAGGCCCTTGCGATCTGGCGTGCCCTGCTGGAATCACGCCCTGAATCGTTTGGCCTCGTTCTTGATGATTTCCTGATGGCCGTGGATCGTCTGGACAACCCTGAGCTGCAGCGGGAAATTCGCTTGCAACTGATTTGTAGCCAACTGCCTCGGCATCTCAGCCCGCGAATCGCGGAGTGGATCGCCCGTCAGGTCGGACTTGAGCAGGCCATCAACTACCTGTATCAGCAGGCTCAACACACTGGAGCTTCAGCAGAGGATCTCAAGTCGGTACTCAGGATATATCGGCAATCACGGGCACAGGCGGGCGGTGCGCACGGTGGTTGCCAGGACATCGAGGACTTTGTGGATCTCCTGCCCGAGCAGGGTGTCGTTTATCAGTGCTGTCAATGTGGTTATCGCAGCCCCACCCATTACTGGAAATGTCCGGGTTGCCGCCACTGGGATACCATGCGCTCTCAGGGAGAATTGATCCATGCTTAGCCCGCTGATCGTCGCCCTGGATTTTTCGGGCCCGGAAGATGCGCTGGTGCTGGTCAGGAAGCTGGATGCCACGAAATGCCGGGTCAAGGTAGGCAAGGAGCTTTTTACCGCGAGTGGGCCTGGCATCGTCGAAGCCTTGCAGAAACTGGGCTTCGAGGTTTTTCTCGACCTCAAGTTCCATGACATTCCCAACACTACGGCGCAGGCCTGTCTCGCCGCTGCCCGGCTTGGTGTCTGGATGGTCAACGTCCATGCCAGCGGCGGGCCGCTGATGCTGGAGGTGGTGCGCGCGAAGCTCGAGCAGGCTCAGCATCGGCCCTTGCTCATCGGGGTCACCGTGCTGACCAGCATGGATCGGGAACAGCTGACCGCAACCGGTGTGATGGACAGTCCCCAGATGCAAGTGCTGCGCCTGGCAAAGCTGGTGCAGCAGGCAGGACTGGATGGTGTAGTGGCATCCCCACAGGAGCTTCTTGCGCTGCGTGCGGAATTGCCCAAAGATTTTAAACTGGTGACGCCCGGGATTCGCCCTGCCGGCGCCGCCACTGATGATCAGCAACGTATCAGTACGCCTGCCGATGCCATCAGGCGTGGAGCGAACTATCTTGTCATCGGCCGGCCAATCACCCGTGCTGCCGATCCACAGCGGGCGGTGGAGTCGATTCTTGCTGAGATTGGCACAACGTAGTTTCAAGTACAGGACCAAACTTTGAACCAGAATATCTATCTTGACTTGTACCGCCAGCAGGGTGCCCTGCTGGAGGGGCACTTTCTGCTGTCATCCGGGCTGCACAGCGATCGCTACCTGCAAACAGCACTTTTGTTGCAGCATCCCGAGCATGCTGCCACCCTGTGCAGGGCGATGGTGGAGCGGCTGCCGGATGATCTCCGTCAAGCCATCGACGTCGTGGTGGGACCTGCCATGGGCGCCGTGCTCGTCTCCTACGAAAGCGCGCGGGCTCTGGGCGTCCGCAGCCTGTTCACCGAACGGCAGGAAGGACAGATGGTGCTGCGCCGCGGATTTACGCTGCGTCCCGGGGAAAAGGTACTGGTCGTGGAGGACGTCATTACCACCGGAGGCTCGACGCGGGAGTGTATTCGCGGTATCGAGGCAGCCGGAGGCCATGTGATTGCAGTGGCTTCACTGGTGGACCGCAGTGGCGGTGCAGCCGATTTTGCTGAGATCCCATTTCATCCTCTGATTCGTCTCTCGGTCCAGACCTGGGAGGCGGATGCTTGCCCCTTGTGTGCCAAAGGCAGCACGCCGGTGAAACCCGGGAGCCGCGGCCTGAAATAAGAGGGTGCCATTGCCTTGACCGTCAAGGGTCATCCAAGTAGAATACGCCTACTTTCCCCGGTAGCTCAGTCGGTAGAGCGGGTGACTGTTAATCACTAGGTCGGCGGTTCGAGCCCGTCCCGGGGAGCCATATAAAACAACGGTTTAGCGCATTTCGGCTAAGCCGTTTTTTGTTGTCTGGCACAAATTGGCACACTACAAACAACGCTGAGCAGGATCTCTCTGCCGTTTTCATCTGTTGCGCCTAAATCGCGCTGCGGGTCCTAACGGAAAGGGAATTATATGGCCAGCATACAGAAACGTGGAACCGGCTGGCGTGCGCAGGTGCGCAGGGCCGGGTTTCCTTCGCAGTCCGCCACCTTTGACACAAAGCGTGACGCAGAAGCATGGTCTCGGGAAATCGAACGATCGATGGACCGGGGTATCTATGTGGATTTGCGTGAAGCCCAGATCATCACGCTCGCCGAGGCTCTGGAAAGATATGGGCGTGAGGTGGTGCCGGCCAAGGGGCAGCGCCAACGCGAGCTGAACCGGGTGCGCCAGCTACAGACGTTCCCCATAGCCAGAAAGGCTCTCGGGGCCATCAGGGGCGCGGACATGGCCGCTTTCCGCGACTGGCGGGCCAGTGGTGGCGCAGGCCCGAACACGATCAGGCTGGATCTGGCGTTGATCTCCAATGTCTACGTGACGGCATCCCGCGAGTGGGGAATGGAAGGTTTGCCGAATCCTGTGGCGAGTATCAGAAAGCCCCGCGTCCCTGCGGGCCGAGAGAGGCGGGTCCGGCCCGGCGAGCTGGGTGCCATCATGGCTGTGGCAGATATGACGCTTTCCTGCATGGCTGTCTTTGCGGTTGCCACCGCCATGAGGCGGGGGGAGATAGCTGGTCTGAGGTGGGCGGATGTGGATTTGCGTCGCTGCACGGCTCGGCTGACAAAGACTAAGAATGGTGATGGGCGCACGGTGCCATTGAGCCCAATCGCTGCCGAGGCGCTCAGCTTATTGCCTAGTGCTAGCCAAGAAAGGGATGGTCTGGTATTTGGTATGAGTTCGAATGCCATCACCATTGCGTGGCGGCGGGCTTGCGCTCGATCCGGGGTGCAAGGGCTGACGTTTCACGACCTCAGACACGAAGGGGCGAGCAGACTGTTCGAGGATACGGACCTCGATGTAATGGAAATCAGGCTGATTACGGGCCATCGCACGCTACAAATGCTGGCCCGCTACACGCATTTGCGCGCTGATCGGCTGGTAGAGAGGTTGGCCGGCCGCCCTCGGGTTGCTGCGTAGGAATCCCACAACTGCTCAGGTAATCCTCCCCTTTTTAGGGGTCCGCGCAAGTAGAGGTTATGCCACGAAGGCCAACTTCTGTTTCGGGGTGATGCCGCCGAGGGCCATGTTTGGGCGTTCGTGGTTGTAGGTCCAGAGCCATCGAGTGGCGAAGTCCTGGACTTGTGCAATGGTATCGAACAGATGCTGGTTCAACCAGTCATGGCGCACGGTGCGGTTGTAGCGCTCGACATAGGCGTTCTGTTGCGGCTTGCCGGGCTGGATATGGGTAATGGCAATACCCTGAGCCTTGGCCCAATCGGTCAGCAGCTGGCTGATGTATTCGGGACCATTGTCACAGCGGATCACCAGGGGCTTTCCACGCCAGGCAATCAGTTGATCGAGGGCCCGGATGACGCGTGCCGAGGGCAGCGAGAAGTCGACTTCGATCGTCAGCCCTTCGCGGTTATAGTCATCCAGGACATTGAACAGCCGGAACGCGCGGCCATCCGCCAGCTGATCGTGCATGAAGTCCATCGACCAGACTTGATTGATGGACTTGGGCACTGCCAAGGGCTCGGGCTTCTCCCGCTGCAAGCGCTGCCTGGGCTTGATCCGCAGGTTCAGCGCGAGCTCCCGATAAATGCGGTATACCCGCTTATGGTTCCAGCCAAATCCCTTCACGTTGCGCAGGTACAGAAAGCACAAGCCAAAGCCCCAGTTACGCTGGTTGTGGGTCAGCCGGATCAGCCAATCGGCAATCTCGGCGTTCTCGTGTGACAGCTTGGGCTGATAGCGATAGCAGGTCTCGCTGATGCGAAAGGCCTGGCAGGCCAACCGCACGCTGATGCCCTTGCTCTGGACTGCCTGGACGGCCCCCTCACGGCGTTGAGAGGGCCTTACCATTTTTTGCCAGGGCCTCGGTGACGATCTCGGCCTTCAATCGTTCTTCGGCATACATCTTCTTCAGTCGTCGGTTCTCGTCCTCCAGTTCCTTGAGCCGCGCCATCAGCGATGCATCCATGCCGCCGTACCGGGCGCGCCACTTGTAAAAGGTGGCACTGCTCATGCCGTGCTCACGGCATAGGGTCGGAACCGGGGTGCCAGCCTCCGCCTGCTTCAAAATGGCCAGTATCTGGCTGTCGGTGTAGCGGGACTTCTTCATGCAGAATCTCCTCAGGTCTTCAGTCTATGAGAAAATTCTACTTACGAAAACCGCCTATCTCCGGGGGGATTACCGCAGGCCACGGGCTGAAGTGACCAAGGAGCGGATTACCATCCGTCTGTCTCCGGAAGTATTGAGTTATTTCCGCGCCAGTGGTCCTGGCTGGCAGACCCGGATGGATGAAGCCTTGCGCGAGTGGATGCGGACGCATCCACCCCAGAGCCAGGGATGAGACCCACTGCTATGCTCTCGGGATTGGTGAGTCGCGTTCTGATCCACGATTGCAAGGCGTCCTAGCCTGCAGCCTGCATCTTGGCGTGATTACGGCACGTATCCAGCGCCGCCTGTAACCCAAAGGATGGTGGCGTGCCCGGATCATAGGCCAGTCCTACCCGGCGGCTCAGGCGCAAGCCTTCGAGCGGCCGTGTCGTGATGTCCGGGTGATGCTGCACACTGCCCTCGGGCAGCAAGGCCACGCCAACCCCGGCCGCCACCAGGGCCAGGGCCCATTCCTCATGCTGGGCGCGGGCGACGATCTCGGGCTCTACCCGATAACGGGCTAGGGCGCTGGCAACCTCGTCGTGCAGCTCACATTGGCAACGCTCGATCAGCGGCAGACCATGCAGGTCCTGCAGTCTGATAGCCGGTTTCAGCGTCAGCGCATGACCATGGGGCAGAGCCAGCACATAGCGCTCCTCCCATAGCGGCACGAAGTTCTCGTCCGTGCGCCGCAACCGCTCGGCCACAAGCCGCGCCTCGGCCTCTTCCCCCAGTTCCGCCAGCCGAAGTTTGAGCTGCGGCTGGTTCACCAGAAGCTGCTTCAGGAATTCTCCCACACGCGCCGCGCTCAGTGCCGGCATGAGGGCCAGGTGCAAGGGCGCGGTCTCGGCTGGTGTCTGGAACAGGTTCTCGAGCGCTCCGAGTTCTCCTAGAATCCGGCGTGCGTGTGCATAGAGTTTCTGGCCGTCTTCGGTGACAGTGACACCCTTGCGGTGCCGTACGAAGAGGATTGTGCCAAGCTGGTCCTCCAGTTGCGCCAGCATACTGGAGAGGGCGGGCTGCGCCACGAAAAGACGCCTGGATGCCGCCGAGATGCTCCCGGCCTCATGGATGGCAACGAAATAGCGCAGTGCGCGCGTATCCATATCATGATCCTATAGACTGTATATGCATTCCATATTTTACATATAAATGGACGGCTCGCTATCCTCCGGTATCGATCACACTTCACCCTGGAGGATGTATGCAGGCCATGACCATCAATGCGTTTGGCGATCCAGATTTGTTCCAGCTCTCCGAACTGCCCATGCCGGTGCTGCAGCCCGGCCATGTGCTGATCGAAGTAAAGGCCACCAGCGTCAATCCGGTGGACTGCCTGCTCCGGGGCATGGGGCCTGAATTCGCACCCGAGCTGCCGGCCGTGTTGCATGGAGATGTGGCCGGGATCGTCAAAGCCGTGGCGCCGGATGTGCGCGAGTTTTCCGTGGGTGATGCGGTCTATGGCTGCGCCGGCGGGGTGCGGGGCACACCGGGCGGGGCACTGGCGGAATACATGCTGGCCGATGCCGCGCTACTCGCGCCCAAGCCCAAGACCTTGTCCATGCGCGAGGCTGCGGCCCTGCCGCTGGTGGGCATCACCGCCTGGGAAGGCATCTTCGAGCGGGCACGGGTCGGTGACGGAGACAGCATTCTGGTGCAGGGCGGGGCAGGTGGGGTAGGGCTTATGGCCGTGCAATTGGCCAGGGTGGCGGGGGCGAGGGTGTACGCCACGGCATCCACACCGCAAAAGCAGGCGCTTGTGCGGGAACTCGGCGCGGATGGCGTGATCGCTTATCGCGATGAAGCAGTTGAAAGCTATGTGGCGCGCTTGACCGGCGGGCAGGGTTTCGACGTGGTGTTTGATACCGTTGGTGGCGGCAATCTGGTTCGGAGCTTCGCGGCGGCGCGGCTCAATGGCAGGGTGGTGACCACGCTGGCTCTGGGGAGCTTTGATCTCTCGCCGGTGCATCTCAAGGGCCTTTCGCTGGAAGTGATCTTTATGCTCATTCCCCTGCTGCATGGGGTGAACCGGGCGCGCTATGGCGTTATTCTGCGACAGCTCGCTGAACTGGTGGACACGGGCAAGCTCCGGCCCGTGCTCGATTCGCATGCATTCCACATGAGCGAGGTGGCCGCCGCCCATGCACTGCTGGAGTCGGGCGGGGCGCTCGGGAAGATCGTGCTGGCCTGGGATTGACGGGGTGCCATCTGGCACTGCATGATGTGCCATGTGGAAACATGGTCATCGGATGAGACAAGGAGGTCCCCATGTCTGAGCTTCAGGCCATTCACGAGATTCTGGGAGGTTACAAGGTGCTGCATGACAGTCCCAAAGCTTCAGCGGATGCGATCGAAATGTTGCGTTTGGGGTTGCCGGTCGAAGCTGTCGAGGCGGTACGCCTGCGCCTGGACATGAGCAAGGAAGAAATATCCCGGCACGTAGGGATTTCTCGGCGCACCCTGTTTCGGCTGCATGAACGGGATCGCCTCAAGCCTGATGAGTCCAATCGTCTGTTTCGGTTGGCGAGTATCACCGCCAAAGCGGAAAAGGTGTTCTCGAATCAAGAAAAGGCGCACCTCTGGTTGCGGCGGGCGAATCGCGCCCTGCAGGGCCAAGCCCCCATCGATTTGCTGGATACCGATGTGGGCACCTGCGAGGTGGAGGACGTACTGGATCGAATTTACTTTGGCGTGTATAGCTGATGCGCGTCTGGCGGATCTGCCACGCTGACTATCGGCAATCCGTCTTTAGCGGCGAGGGCGCCCGCCGCGCGGGTGGGCGCTGGAACAGCCGGGGCGTTCCGGTCGTCTATACCTCCGCCCATCTCTCTCTGGCCGCACTGGAATTGTTCGTCCACCTGGATACTGATCTGATACCGGATCAGATGTTAGCTGCCGCCGCAGATATTCCTGATGATCTTCATATTGAACAGATCACGTCACGCGATCTGCCCGAGAATTGGCATACCAATCAATGTCTGGAACATCTGCGTGCAATGGGCGATGCCTGGAACGCACAAGGTCGCAGCGCCGTCCTGGCGGTTCCCTCTGTGCCGATCCCGCAGGAATTCAATTATCTGCTCAACCCGCTCCACGCGGATTTTCAACGCATCCGCTGTGGCGTTGAAGTGCAGGAGTTCCGGTATGATCCGCGCTTGTGGAGAGCGGGCAAGATTTGAGCATTATGCGATGACTGCAGCCAGTCTGCTTGCGCGGCTGTGCACGCCGGACCCAAAGTTCTTGACGCTGTTTTTGGATCGACCTACACTGAGACCATGAATACCCAGACCTTTGTACGCGCCTTGCTGCTACGACTACCTCGCCTGACTGCCTGAATCAGTCCCGGTTGTCGTTGCTTGCGTTCAGAGGGTTTCATGTCAAATCCAGCCCAAATTTCCGCTCCAGAAAATTCCTTTCGCGCTGTTGATCTCCTGCAACGCGGCATCCGCACGTTCCTATCTGATCTCCTGCGACTAACGATCGGCCACCGGGCCTAGTGCGCGGCCGCCCCGTGGCCTCTTGCGTGCCGCATTTCACTTTGCACGCGTCCAGGAGAATCAAGATGTCCATTGTTCCAGCCAGTCAGAAGTACCAGCCGTTTCCACCCATCCACTTGCCCGATCGGACCTGGCCATCACGGGTGATCGACCAGGCGCCCCAGTGGTGCAGCGTGGATCTGCGCGACGGCAATCAGGCCCTGGTCGAGCCCATGGACCTCGCCCGCAAGCAGCGCATGTTCGATACCTTGGTGGCGATGGGATTCAAGGAGATCGAAGTCGGTTTCCCAGCCGCCTCGCAGACCGAGTTCGACTTCGTGCGCGGCCTGATCGAGCAGGACCGGATCCCCAGTGATGTCACCATCCAGGTGCTCACTCAGGCACGCGAGCCTTTGATCCGCCGCACCCTGGAAGCCTTGCGCGGCGCCCGGCGGGCCATCGTGCATCTCTACAACTCGACCTCGCCGTTGCAGCGGCGTGTCGTGTTTGGCCTGGATCGGGCCGGAGTCGTCGACATCGCCGTGCGCGGTGCGGCCCTGATCAAATCGCTCGCCGCCGAGCAGCCGGAAACGGAATGGGTGCTGGAATATTCGCCTGAAAGCTTCTCGTCCACCGAGCTCGATTTTTCCCTGGAAATCTGCGAGGCGGTGATGGATGTCTGGCAGCCCACGCCGGCCCGGAAGATTATTCTTAACCTGCCTACTACCGTGGAAGTGGCTACCCCCAACGTCTTTGCCGACCAGGTGGAGTGGTTCCGGCGGCAGTTGCGCCAGCGCGAGTGCGTCATCCTGAGCGTGCATCCCCACAATGACCGCGGAACCGCGGTGGCGTCCGCCGAGCTTGCGCTCATGGCCGGCGCGGACCGGGTGGAGGGCACCTTGTTTGGCAATGGCGAGCGCACCGGCAATGTGTGTCTCGTGACGCTGGCGCTGAACCTGCGCACCCAGGGCATCGAGTCGGGACTGGACATCCGCGATATCGATGCCCTGGTGGCGACCGCGGAGCACTGCAATCAGTTGCCGGTGCATCCGCGCCACCCCTATGCCGGCGAACTGGTCTATACCGCCTTCTCCGGTTCGCATCAGGATGCTATCCGCAAGGGCTTGGCGGCGCGGGATCCGGCCGGCTTCTGGGAAGTCCCCTACCTGCCTCTGGACCCGGCGGATGTCGGACGCAGTTATGAGGCCATCATTCGGGTCAACAGCCAGTCCGGCAAGGGCGGCATCGCGTACCTGCTGGAGCGGGACTATGGCGTGAAACTGCCGCGCGCGCTGCAGGCCGAGTTCAGCCAGATCATTCAGCAGATTACGGACGCGACCGGCAAGTCGCTCAGTGCGGAGGAGATCTGGGCCGTCTTTCAGGACACCTATCTGAACGGGCGGCAGTCCTATGAACTGCTGGAATTCCAGGAACAAGCGGATCGTGCGGCGGGCACGTTGATCGAGGCTGTCATTTCCGTTGATGGCATCGAGCAGAGGGTAACGGGGCAAGGGGGCGGGCCCTTGGCGGCATTCTTGCAGGCCCTGAACCGGCATGCGCGAACCGACTACTGCATTCGCGACTACCAGGAGCACGCACTCGGCAAGGGCAGTGACGCGCTGGCGATGGCCTATGTGGCCCTGGAAGACCCGGCAGGTGTGGTGCGCTACGGCGCGGGGCGGCACCAGAGCATCACTCGTGCCTCGCTGCAGGCATTGCTGGCAGCGCTCAACCGGAACGTGCAGATGCGAGAGACATGACCGAAGCCGACCTAAGTTCGGCGGCAAATCATGTCAGCGGTCCTCGCGTGTGTGCCAAAGTCGGAGCACGTAGAGCGTAGCGCCCTGGATCTCGTAACGCACTTCGTAGCGCCCCACGAGAATCCTCCTGACCTCGCGCGGCGCGAACTCGAACAATTGCTCACCAATGCGTGGGTTGGTCAGCAGAGTGGTTGGCGCCTTGGCTAGCGCCTGTACGGTGCGCACGGCGGCGGCTTTGTTGGCGGGCGCAAGAAAGTCATGCAGGCGCGCCAGATCAGCAAGTGCCTTGCTGGTCCATTTCAATTCCATCAGCGTGGCAGTGGCAGCGGTTTGTCAGTGTCCAGACTATCTGCCCAGGCCTGCACGGCCTGGTGGTCGATAACTTGGCCGGCATCCACATCGGCCAGGGCCTCGCGGGTCAAGCGGTTGCGCTCTTCCTCCTGCTCGAGCCAGGCCGCCAGTGCCTGCTTGATGATCCAGCCGCGCGATCTCTCCAGGCGAGCGGCCATCTGGTCGACCTGTTCGGCCAGCGGCAAGGGAACGTGTGCGGTCAATACCTTGGTATCGGACTGTGGCATGTCACACCTCATTGTCATGATTAAATATTAATCGTATCTAATCACTTTGCATCGGGCAAGTGAGGTGGGTAATCAGCTTCAAAGTTCCAGGCTGATGTTGGCGGCGTGGGTGAAGCGGTTGCCATCCCAGTAGAGTTCCACATAGCGGATGTGCCGGGCATTGCGCAGGGCCTTCGGCCGAAACACGGCATAGGCGACCTGGCCTGGGTGCCGCACGCTTTGGTAACGCAGGCAATCCACCTGCACCCGCGCCTGCCGGGCGAAGGCCTGACAGGCGCTGTAGTCGTCATCGCGCAGCCAGGGCTCGTTCAGGGCGAACACATCGTAAGCCGAGCCCTCCAGTTCCGCCCCGATGTTGCGCGCCACGAAGGTCTGCGGCGCTTCCTGTGTGGCGCCAAAGAACTTCCCCATATGGTAGGCCACCTCGCGAATCGCGGTTTCCTCCAGTTCGGCGCAGTAGTAAACCCCAAAACTCCCGTCGCTGAAGCGGCTGCCGCGTGGATTGCGGTAGGCGAAAGCCGCCATGATCAGTGATGATCCCGGCCCGTAGACTCGCTCAGCCTGCGGGATGAGTACCAATTCCCCCCGCTCGTCACGCAGTCGGGGGTTGGTCATGGCTTCCAGGGCATAGGCGAGGTCCCAGTCCTCCGGGCTCAGGTCTTCCAAGTCCCCAAACAGGCTGATGGCCGGGTGTGCGGACGCTACCAGACGATAGGTCTGGATCGGGCCTGCACGCCCAGGCAGCAGATCTTCCAGGCTGGCGCTCACGCCCAGCCGCCGCGCACGCTGTCGAGGTGCTGCCGCACCAGGAAAAGATCGGCGACCTGGCCGGACAGCATGAAGTCTAGGGCGGAGCGGTTGGCGAAAAGCGGATCTGCATTTGGCTTGCGCACCCAGGTATACACGGACTCTGGATGGCGGGAAAACAGGATGCGAAGCGCTTTGTGGATGCCCAGCAGGTAGGAGATGCGTTCCAGGGTATCGCGGGGAAGTCCACCCGCCTTGCCGGCCTTCCAGTTCGCGTAGGTCGAGGTGCTTTCCAGGCCCAGCAGGGTCATGGCTTCCTTGCGATTCAATTGCCAGTGCTCGGCGAGGTTGAAAAACGCCTTCAGGGCGACTTCGCTCAGGCGTTTGCGATCCGGTAAGGCGGCTTTTTCAGGAGTGAGCATGGGCGGCTCCTTTCGTACATATTTATACTTAAAATATAATATAGTACAAATATGTTTGGGGTGTCACGCCCGCCTTACTCCGGATGCGATCATAGCCTGTGCGGTCCGGTCAGTCGCGGTCTTTGTCCTCCCGATGCACCGCATCATATAGCGCTGAATAATCTCCGTCGGCGAGGCCTTGAGATATGGACCGTTCGAGGATGCCACGCATTCCGTCCAGGGCAGCAGGGTCGAGTGGGAGGGTTGCACTTTCTTCCAGAAACAGCCGCACGTCTTTCAGGAGATGCCGGGTGGGAAAGTTGGGGTTACTGTAATCCCGGTCGAGCATGCGCTGGAGCTTCTTGTCGAAGGTCGGGGCGTAGAGGGCGGATTGACGCAGGATGTCCATGAAATTATCCACCGGCACGCCCTGTTCACGCACGAAACCAAGGCTCAGGGCGAAGCTCGAGGTCAAACCTGCAATGAGCTGATTGAGGGCGAGTTTGAGAGCGGCCGCCTGGCCGATCTCGCCCACGCGCCGGGGCGTTCCGAGCACCTGCAGCAGCGCGTCCATGCGCTGATAAAGCGCCTCCGGTCCGCCAGCCATGATCAGGAGCGTGCCGTTCCGGGCCTCGGGGATGCTGCCGAGAACCGGCGCTTCGAGGTATTCCGCGCCAAGGGCATGTAAGTCGGCGGCAAGCTCCCGGCTCTGCTGCGGGCCGATGGTAGCCATCTGGATGATGCTGCGGCCCTGGAGCTGACCACGAGCGGACTCGTGCAGCAACACCTCGCGTAGTGCCGCGGCATCGCTCAGCATGGTAAACACCACCTTGCCGGCGGCGATGGCCTGCGCGGGGTTATCGGTTACCTCGGCGCCCGCAGCAGCCAGTTCACGCGTCTTTTGTATTGAACGGTTCCAGACGGTGACGCTATGGCCGGCTTGCAGCAGGCGTGTCGCCAAAGGCTGGCCCATCAGGCCTGTGCCGAGAAAGCTGATATTCATTGCGCACTCCGCGAAAGGGTGAGGCCCTCAAGCATACGGAGTGGCGGCGGGAGAGGGAAGTGCGTCAGTGGCGGGTTCGTTCGAGGTGCCGGATCTCTTTTTCCACGCGCCTGAGGCGGCGGAAGTTCATGACGTTCATCATGACCATACCTATCATCATGCTCATGGGCAGCAGGGGCATCAGCGGGAACATCGGCATCTTGCGCATCTTTTCCAACATCTTTCCGGCTTGCATGATCTTATCTCCTTGTGCTGCCTTCCTGAGAATCCAGGGCGGCGAGAATGGGACATTCGAGTTCCGGTCGAGGCTCCTGCTCGCAGGCCTGAATCATATCGCGCAACACGCGTTCAAGCGCCTGCAGGTGCTCGATTTTTTGATGCACGGCGGCAAGCTTTTGTTCCGCCCGGTGTTTGACCTCCGTGCAGGGGGTCTGCGCGCTGGCCCGCAGAGCCATTAGCGCCTTGATCTCTTCCAGTGTGAAACCGAGGTCCTGCGCGTGCTTGATGAAACGAATGCGCGTGACCGCATCGGCTGGATAGCGGCGGATACTTTGCAGGCCCTTCTCCGGCTGCTGCAGGAGACTGCGGCGCTCATAATAGCGCACCGTCTCGACATTGACGTTCGCAGCCTTCGCTACCTGTCCGATGCTCAGCCCGCCTTCAGAAAGGGCCGCCACGATCAACCCGCGCAGCAGGACAACTGCTTGACGTCCTTGCTGAAGGTTTGCGCCGCAAGCTTGAGCCCTTCCACCATGGTGAGATAGGGAAAGAGCATCTTGCCCAGAGCGGTGACCGTCATGCCTGCATGGATGGACAGCACCGCCGTCTGGATCACTTCACCGCCATTCGGCGCCAGCACCTGGGCGCCGATCAGCACCTGATCTTCCGCCCGGGCCACCAGTTTGATGAAGCCACGGGTGTCGCGATTGGCCAGCGCTCGGGGCACGGCATCGAGCGGCAGCACGCGGCTGATGACTTCAATGCTCTGGGCGCGGGCCTGGGTCTCGCTCAAGCCCACGGTCGCGACCTGCGGATCGGTAAAGACCACGGCCGGCATAGTAGAAAGATCCAGGCTGTCCGGCGCGCCGCCCAGAGCGTTGTTGGCGGCGCGGGAGCCAGCCGCGGCGGCGACATAGACAAACTGCGGCTGATCGGTGACGTCGCCCGCAGCATAGATATGGGCGACATTGGTTTGCAGATGTTCGTTTACCGGGATGGAACCGGTGCTGCTGGTCCGTACGCCCGCAGTTTCCAAGCCGAGATCCTCGGTGTTGGCCCGGCGTCCGGTGGCGACCAGCAGGGCCTCGCCCTGGAGCTGTTCACCACTCGTGAGCATGAGCGTAAAGCGCTGGCCATCGTGAGATATATTTTCGGCCTGGTTGTGGCTCAAAACGCGGATGCCTTCGGCCTGGAAGTACTCCACAAGGGCTGCGCCGAGCTCGGGGTCCTCGCCTGAGAGCAGGGTCGAACGGGCGATGATGGTCACTTGGCTGCCAAGACGGGCGAAGGCTTGGGCCAATTCCACCGCGACGATCCCGCCGCCGAGTACTAACAGCTCTTTTGGGAGTTGTTGCGCCTCCAGTGCCGTGGTGGAGGTCCAGTAGGGCGTGTCCGCCAGCCCCGGTATCGCGGGAATGGCCGGACGGGCCCCGGTGGCGATCAGAAAGCGATCAGCGCGCAGGGTCTTTTCAGCGCCATCGGGGCGGATCACCGCGACCGTGTGGCCATCCAAGAAGCGGGCGCTGCCCTTGATGAAGCTTATATCGGGATTCTGCGCCAGGATATCGGCATATTTTGCCTGACGGAGTTGCTCGACGAGGGCATCTTTTTGCGCCATCAGGGGCGGCAGATCGACCGGATCGGTATGGGTCGGCATCCCTTCAAATGGATGATGGGCGGCATGATGGCGGATTTCGGCTGCCTGGATCAAGGTCTTGGACGGCACGCAGCCGATATTCACGCAGGTGCCGCCGATGGTCCCGCGTTCGATCATGGTGACGCGGGCGCCCATTTCCGTAGCGCGAATGGCGGCGGCAAAGGCCCCTGATCCGGAACCGATGATGACCAGATGCTGTTGGGTTTCCATGACAAATTCTCCTTTTGGGTGCCGGTTCCAGCGATTCAGTACACCCGTGCTCAGCCCTTGGGCTTGGACGGATAACCGGCTTCCTTGGTGGCGTTCATCATCTGCTCGATGCTGACCTTGGCCGGATTATAGATGACGACCGCCTCCGGCGGCTCCAGCGTGGTTTTTACTGAAGATACGCCCGGCAGCCTTTCCAGGCTTTTACGCACGGTGATGGGGCAGGTGCCGCAGGTCATGTTCTCCACCGCCAGCGTGATCTGTTTGCTTGCTGGCGCCTGTGCCATCGTGGCATACGGCGCGGCGGGCTTGTCACCCATGGCCCAGGCACCTGGAAGCAGGATACCGGCTAGTGTCAGGCCAACGGCAGTCAATTTGAGACCTTTTTGCACTGAAGGGTTCATGGTGTAACTCCTTTATAGGTGAATATCAGATCAGCCATTGGCCATAGTAGGGGAAGGCCAGGAGCGCCATAATCAGGACCGTGATGGTCCACAGAATGAGCTTGTTGCGGCGCTCCGCACTGGGTTGGGCGCAGACGCCATCGACGCTGCAGTTTGAGGCAGAAGCCGGCTTATACACCTTGTAGAAGGCATAGCCGAGAAATCCCAGGGTAAACGCGATGAATAAGGGCCGAAAGGGTTCGAGTGCGGACAGTGACGCCACCCAGGCCCCGCCGATGCCGAGCAGCAGCAGCACCAGGGGACCGACGCAGCAGAGCGAGGCGGCGATGCCAGCCAGAATCGCGCCAATCAGTCCGGTACGAGCCGATGGTGTGGAGACATGGCCAGTGGCTTCGGTACTTTCCTGAGCGGGTATGGCTGGCCTGACTTGGCTTTCCAGATTCATGAATACCTCCGTGAAGCGGATCTTGGGACATTGCAGGCACAGCTTAATCCTCGTACTACGGTACGGAGTCAAGACCTTTTGCAGGACTCGACTGCAGGAACTTTTCGTGCAGGTGCTGGTTCAGAATGAGTGTCGGTTCCGCGCTAAACCTGTACCCGAAAGGAGATCTCATGGGCTGCTGCAAGAAAAACGAGCAGTATCAATGCGCACATTGTGGATGCGGTATGCGCGTCACGGATGAACCGAAATCCGATGCGACATCCGACCAGCAAAGACAATCACCCAAATGCCCCTGTTGCGGCATGGATATGCAGAAAAAAGCAGATAGCTGATGTTTTAGCCAGCCCGACGATTCAGTATGGTGCATTGCTTTTCTTGGAGCTTGGCTTACAACATGTAGCCGATATCAGAGGCCCCGGTCGGGTAGGCGAACATGGTGGTCTTCAGGTCCTCGGCCGTTAGATTGTGACGAATCGCCAGCGCAAAGAGGTTGATGACTTCATCGGCATGTGGCCCGACCAAGTGGCCCCCCAATACGCGATCCGTCGCGTCGTCGACCAGTACCTTGAAACCATAGATCTTTTCGGCGGCTTGGCGCGCGGTAAACCAGTCCGAGGCCTTCTGGGACTGCATGCGGAATTTGAGTCCCTGTCGGCGCGCCTGGTCCTCGCTCAAACCGACTGCCGCAATCGGTGGAATGGTGAAGGCTACGCTCGGCACGCCGCGATAGTCTGGTTTATGTCGGTTGCCCTCCAGCAGATTGGCAACGACGACCTTGGCATCGTGGCTCGATACCGGCGTGAGCGGTGGTCCCATTTGCGCCGCGTCACCTGCCGCGTATATGGCTTCATTCGATACACTCTGCAGATATTCGTTCAGCTTGAGTTGCCCTTTCTCATGGGCGATTCCGGCAGCATCAAGATCCAGGGCCTCGAGCGCGGGTGCGCGTCCGCTGGCGTGGACCACCAGGTCCGCCTCGAAAGTGCGGGCTCCATTCTCTGCCGATGTGTGCACGAGAAAGCCAGTTCCCGTCTTCTCGATGGCATCGACCGTGGTCCCGGTGCGCACATCCACTCCGATCTCCAGAAACTTTTCCATGAGCCAGCCGACCAGTTCGGGATCGAATTGTTTCAGAATCCGCGCACCCCGCTGCAGGATGGTGACCTCGGCGCCGGCGCGTGCGGCGATATGCGAGAATTCCGCGGCAATATAGCCGCCGCCCACCAGAACGATGCGCCGGGGCAGTTGCTCCAGCCTGAGAAAGTCCTCGTTATCGGCCAGATATCCCTCGCCCGGAATTCCGAGTCTGATGGGTTGTGCACCGGCGGCAATCAGGATATGGCGGCCCTCGATATGCGTGTCATTGACGACCAGCGTGTTGCGGCCGGTAAAACGCGCCTGCCCGTGATAGGTATCGATTTCCTTCTCGGCGTAGCGGCGTTCCTGTTTTTCAGGGACGGGATCGGTGAACGTGCGCTTGAAGGCCATCAGCCCGGGCCAGTTGATGTGCAAGGCGCCTTCCACACCCTTCTCGCGCATGCGATGGGCCTCATCAACGGTAACCGCGCCTCTGATCAGCATCTTTTTCGGATCGCAGCCCCGCAAGGCGCATGTGCCGCCAAAGGGCCGGAAATCAATTACCGCGACCTGCCAGCCGGCCGCGCGGGTGCGCATCGCCGCGACCATTGCCGCGGTCCCACTGCCAATAATCACCAGATCATAGGTTTTCATCGGGGGCTCCTCTCCAGGTGAATGGTCCAGGGCCGTTTTCAGGGTGGACCAGGCTTACTTTTGATGGTTCCGTCTTTGGAGGGACTATCTGCCTATATTCGATGAACGACGATACCCTGAAACTTATGGGTAAACAGATGCAAATGATGCAATGGATGGGGAAACGGATTCGGCGGGATGGATGGCAAAGGAGGGAATATGAGCAGCATCCGTACGACGCAGGAAGTATTCGAGGATCATCTCTGGCAGAGCAATCACGGCTCCGTCGAGGAGGATTTCGCCCGCAACTATGCCGATGACGTGGTACTGCTCACGGGAGAGGGGATCTATCGCGGCTTGGAAGGCCTTCGCTATCTGACGAATGTTTTGATGCAGGCCCTGCCTGGGGCGTGTTTCGATTATTACACCCGGCTGGTGGCGGGGGAGATGGCCTTTCTGGAGTGGGGCACCCAAACAGAAAAGTCTCAGGTTAAGGATGGCGCGGATTCATACCTGATCCGCAATGGCCGCATTATCGCACAGACGATCCATTATACCGTTCAGCCTGTTTCCGAGAATTGACGGGCTAAAATCCCATGCGGGTGCCCGGTAGAATCCGGTGGCGGGCCGCGAAGCCACCTGGCACTTCCACGACATAGCGGGCCGGCCCATGTGAGGCATGATGTTGCCGGGAATAGGGTGCGGCATTCTCAACAATGTTGAGCACGCGCCCGCTCTCGTCCATGAAGATCATATCCAGCGGCCCCGGCGTGTTATGCATCCAGAAGACCCGCGGTGCGGCATTCTCAAAAACAAAGAGCATGCCATGGCGATCATCGTCGGGCAGGCGTCGTCCCATCAGGCCCCGCGTCTGTTTCGCGTGTGTGTCGGCGATTTCCACCGCCACCGTGGCGAGCACGTGATGATTATTATCCAGAAAGCTGACCTGATCGTGCTGCGCTTCGGGAGGACGTGCGCAGGCGGAACAAAGCACGAGCAGCAGGAATATTGTGCTCTGAAAACGCATCAGGGTGCCTTTGGCGGCGTCATTGTGCTTCTGAATACCGTACTGAAAATGCGAAGTACCCACAACGATGAGCCCACTTTCTGTGCGACCTGAACGCATTAAGCAAGTTCCGCCAAGCCAGTCTGTTCAGGGCAGGGGTTCCTTGCGCCGAAGGCGCGAAGAGGTCGCATGCATCATATAAAGGCTCAGGCCGATGAGTATGCCGCCAACCGCCTGACTCGCGGAAAGTGTCTCACCCAGGGTCCAGTGCGACAGAATGACCGTAAAAAGCGGGGTGAGAAACAGAAAGCTGCTGGCCCGCGCCGCCCCACTTCCTTGCAGCGCAAGAAACCAGAGGCCGAAAGAGCCGGCGGAAGCAGGAATGGCAAGCCAGACAAACCAAAGCCAGTCATTCAGGCTAAGAGAGGCGGGCCAGTTTTGGCCCAGGATCGTTGCCAAGAACAACAGAAGAGCGCTTCCAATCAGCATCTGCCAGGCATTGAGATGCAGGCCGCGGATTGGAAGATTCACTCGCTTGGTAATAAGCGTTGCCAGGGTCCATGACAGGGCGGAGAGCAGTCCGAGTAGATCCCCCGTGATGTGATGCTGCCCACCCAGGCTACCAATGGCCAGAATGACACCCACAAATCCCAATGCCAGTGCCAGAATGCTGCGCCTGGACAGGGCTTCCTTCAGTGCAAGCGGGGCCAGTGCGGCCACCCAGATAGGATTGGTGAAAAGCAGGATTGCGGCCTGTCCCGCACTTATCGACTGCATGGCCCAGAACAGCAGTCCCATGACTGCTGTCGTCTGTAATCCGCCGATCATTGCTACTACGGCCCAGTCTCGCCAGCTCAGTTCACGGAATTCCTGGCGAGCCTGGGCCCTTTGTGCCGGACGCATGGCCAGCAATGCCCCCGTGAAGATGGCCGCCAGGAGAAAGCGCCAGCCCACGAGCGGCAGAGGCGGAACAGCGCGCAGCAGCACCTTTCCGGCCACAAAGGACGAACCCATAAAAAATGTTGCCCCCAGAAGGGTGGCGGTACTGAGCCAGGATGCCTGCTGTGAACCGTTGGCGGGTAAGGGTTTCATGCGCACCAGCATGCCTTCCGGCAGGAGGACTGTCGAGAGATCAAGGCCGATCGAGAAATACCTGTCGGATCAGGTCAGTGCCCGTAATTCCCTCAAAATGTCTGCCGGTTCCATACGCTGCGTATAATCGAGATTGACAAAAGCTGAACGGATGATTCCCCCTCGGTCGATGACGTAGGTGGCGGGAAGGGGGAGTTCCCAGGATTCATCACCGTTCCAGGCGGGTATATCAATGCCCCACTGGCGATAGATCGAGTGGAGTTCCGGGGGCACCGTAAATACCAGGCCGTAAGTGCGGGCGACCTGATCGCCTTGATCCGAGAGTACATCAAACTGCAATTGGTGCTTTTCAGCGGTGGACAGGGAGTTGTCAGGGGTCTGTGGCGAAACGGCCAGGAGTGATGCGCCCATTTCCCGGATCTCTGGCAGATGCCGCTGCAGGGCCTGGAGTTCCAGATTGCAGTAGGGGCACCAGCCACCCCGATAGAAGCTCAGGACCACGGGTCCGCGCGTCAGGACCTCAGCCAAGCTGACGATCTGTCCGGTAGCATTCGGCAAACTAAATGCCGGCGCCTGCTCGCCGATCTTTCGAGCATTTTTGGCGGGATCTGACTGGGCCAGCTTCTCGTTGGCTGTGGCCAGGACAGCTTTGACGTCCTCCGGTACACTGGCAAGAAACTTTTCGCTAAATTGCTGGGTTTGAGCGGCGAGTGAGTCTTTTTTGGGACCTGCGAGGTCATGGGCATCTCCTGAGGTTTAAGATCTCGGATGAGACCAATAAGTTGGAAAGCTAACTAACAAATCTGTAAAAATCAAACATCCTTTAGCCAGGTTCTACACTGCTCCATCAGTTGGATCATGAGTTCGGGATCCTGGAAGGCGTTGGACAACAAGACTGCGCCCTGGATTTGCGCGATGAATCGCGCACCCAGCAGCTGTGGATCAGCTTTGCCGAGTTCCCGGAACTGGGTGATGGTCCAGTCCACCTGCATCCTGAGGATCCGGTTTACCTCAACGGCGAGCGTCGGTTCGCCCTTGTTCAGTTCCTGACTGAGGCTGCCGATCGGGCAACCCTGAAGCGCGTAGAGTTCCCGATTTTCCAGAGCCATGTCCAAAAATGTTTCGAGACGAGCGCGCGGATGGGGAAGTTGATCCCAATTGACCAGCTTTTGGCGCATCATTTCGGCATGCCGATGAATGATGGCGACAGCCAAGGCATCCTTGGTCTTGAAGTAGTAGTAGACATTGCCTAGCTGCACTTCGGCAGCCTGCGCAATGTCGGCCAGGGTGGTTACTCTGTAGCCCTGATGATGGATCAGGCTTTCCGCTGCCTGCAACAGGCGCTCGCGTTTCTCGTTGGGACGCACTATCGGGATCCGGGTTAGTTAGATAGCTAAGACTAGGGTCAGGGTCTTATCAAAGTCAAATTGGCAGATATGAAATTCCTGGGTTTTCCGCTTTCGCGTGCCTGTTTCAGATCCTTCGAAAGTCCCTGTCACTGCCAAATACTTGGGTCGATAGTTACCTAAGCTTTCCAATCATTTTGTGAGTCAAGATCCGTTGCAGGTGAACGTCCTTTCCTGGAGAAGGCAGGAATAAAAGAGGAGCTCCATGCAGATAACCAGACGACAGTTCTTCAAGCTAAGTGCAACCGGGCTGGGGGTTTCCAGCATGGCGGCACTGGGATTCTCGCCTTTCGAGGTGCTGGCGGAGGTGAGACCCTTCCGGCTCCAGACCACCACGCAGACCCGGAATATCTGTACCTACTGCGCGGTGGGTTGCGGCATCATCATGTACAGCCTGGGTGATCGTTCCATCAATAACCGGCTATCGATCATCCATATCGAGGGTGACCCGGACCATCCGGTCAGCCGCGGCAGCCTCTGTCCCAAGGGCGCGGCGCTGCTGGATTTCGTGCGCAGTCCCTCACGGCTGTTGTTTCCGGAATACCGGGCGCCAGGTGCGAAGGAGTTCAAGCGCGTGTCCTGGGACTGGGCCATGGATCGCATCGCGCGATTGGTTAAGAATGATCGAGACCAGAACATTGAGCTCAAGAACGCCAAGGGCGTCACGGTCAACCGCCTGTCGAGCATGGGTTTCCTGGCTGCATCCGCGTCTTCCAATGAAACCGGCTATCTGACCTGGAAGATCATCCGCAGCCTCGGCATTACCCCATTCGACAACCAGGCGCGCGTCTGACACGCACCGACGGTGGCAAGTCTTGCCCCTTCATTCGGTCGCGGTGCCATGACGAACACCTGGATGGACATCAAGAATGCGAATCTGATCCTCATCATGGGCGGCAATCCCGCCGAGGCGCATCCGGTGGGCTTCAAGTGGGTGATGGAAGCCAAGGCCCGCAACAAGGCGCGCGTGGTGGTGGTGGATCCGCGCTTCAACCGCACGGCGGCGGTGGCGGATTACTATGCCCCGATCCGCTCGGGCACCGATATCGCCTTTCTGGGTGGTGTGATCAATTATCTACTGTCCAACAACCAGATCCAGCACGAATATGTCAGGGCTTACACCAACGCCAGTTACCTGATCCGGGACGGCTTTGAGTTCCAGGATGGCTTGTTCAGCGGCTATGACCCGACCCAGCGTCAATACGACATGGAGACCTGGAACTATGAGCTCGGACCGGATGGCTATGTGCAGGTGGATGAAACGCTGAAGCACCCGCGCTGTGTGCTTCAGTTGATGCGGCAGCACTACAGCCGTTATACGCCGGATGTGGTCGCGAATATCACCGGCACGCCGAAGGATCAGTTTCTCAAGATCTGCGAAATGATCGCATCCACCGCCGTGCCGGACCGTACCATGACCCATCTTTATGCCCTGGGCTGGACCGAGCACACGGTGGGCACCCAGAACATCCGCGCCATGGCCATCATCCAGTCATTGCTCGGCAACATGGGCATGATGGGTGGCGGGGTGAATGCGCTGCGCGGGCACTCCAACATCCAGGGGCTGACTGATCTCGGGCTGCTCAGCACCGCAGTGCCGGGCTACATGCGTTTGCCGCACGAGGAAGAGGACACCCGGGCCAAGTATCTGGCCAACAATACTCTGCAGCCATTGCGCCCGAATCAGGTCAATTACTGGTCGAACTTCCCCAAGTTCCAGACCAGCTTCATGAAGGCGCTGTATGGTGATGCGGCCACCCCGGAAAACGATTACGCCTATGATTATCTACCCAAGCTCGATGTCGATCAGGACATCCTGCTGACGTTCCAGCGCATGTGGGCCGGCGAGGTCAATGGCTACTTCTGCCAGGGTTTCAATCCGCTCCAGGCCTTCCCCAACAAAGGCAAGATCATAAAGTCGCTGAGCAATCTGAAGTTCCTGGTGGTGATGGACCCGCTGGCCACCGAGACCTCCGAATTCTGGAAGAACTATGGTGTCTACAACGATGTGAATCCCGAGCAGATCCAGACCGAGGTGTTCCGCCTGCCCACCAACTGCTTTGCCGAGGAGGACGGTTCGACCACCAACAGCTCGCGCTGGCTGCAATGGCATTTCCAGGGCCAGCATCCGCCCGGTGAGGCACGCAGCGACATCGAGATCCTCTCGGGGCTCTTCCTGCGCATACGCGACTTGTATGCCAGGGAAGGCGGCAAACTGCCGGAACCCATCCTGAACCTGTACTGGCCTTATCAGCAGCCGGAGTCGCCGACACCGGCGGAACTGGCGCGCGAGTACAGCGGCTACGCCCTGGCCGATGTGCGCGATCCGGAACAGCCGGACAGGGTGCTGGTGAAGCAGGGCCAGCAGCTCGAAGGTTTCGGCCAGTTGAGAGACGATGGCAGTACGCTTTCGGGCTGCTGGATCTATTGCGGAGCCTGGACGGAAGATGGCAACCAGATGGCGCGGCGCGGCACCATCGATCCCGCTGGTGCGGGCATCTCGCCGGAATGGGCCTGGGCCTGGCCCCTGAACCGTCGCATCATCTACAACCGCGCCGCCGCGGACCCCGAGGGCAAACCCTGGGATCCGAAGCGGGCCCTGATGGTCTGGACCGGCGAGCGATGGGAAGGGCTGGACGTGCCTGATTTCCCGCCCAATGTGCCGCCATCGCAGGGCACAGGCCCCTTCATCATGACGCAGGAAGGTACGGCTCGGCTGTTCGTGCGCGACATGCTGCGGGACGGTCCGTTTCCGGAGCATTATGAGCCCATGGAAACGCCGATCGGCACCAACCCGCTGCACCCGAACGTGATCCACAATCCGGTGGTGCGGATTTTCAGGAACGATGAGGCGGATCTGGGCACCAGCAAGGACTTCCCCTATGTGGGCACCAGCTATCGGTTGACCGAACTGTTCCATTACTGGAACAAGCACGCCCACATCAACGCCGTGCTGCAGCCGCAGCAGTTCGTGGAGATGTCGGTGCAACTGGCCAAGGAGAAGGGTATTGCCAATGGCGATATGGTCCGGGTGCGCAGCAAGCGCGGCGAAATCACGGCCGTGGCGGTGGTGACTCCGCGCATGAAGCCGCTGAAGGTGAATGGCCAGATCGTCCAGCAGGTTGGTATCCCCATTCACTGGGGATTTCTCGGGCAGACCAAGAAGGGTTTCCCGGCCAATGTGCTGACCCCCTTCGTCGGTGATCCCAACACCCATACGCCGGAGTTCAAGAGCTTCCTGGTGAACGTCGAGAAAGCCTAAGGAGACAGGACATGGATGGAGAAGGAGAGACGAGGGCGGTCGTCAGTCGTTCGGCGTCCCTGATGCCGGCGCCGAACATCCGCTTCCAGGAGCCTGTCGCCAAGCTGATCGACGTCTCCAAGTGTATCGGCTGCAAGGCCTGTCAGGCGGCCTGCATGGAATGGAACAACGTGCGCGACGAGCCGGGCATCAACTTCGGCAGTTTCCAGAATCCGGCGGATCTCACACCGGACTCCTGGTGCCTGATGCGCTTTTCCGAGGTCGAGATCAACGACAACCTCGAATGGCTGATCCGCAAGGACAACTGCATGCACTGCGCCGATCCTGGCTGCCTCAGGGCATGCCCATCGCCGGGCGCAATCATCCAGTACAGCAATGGCATCGTGCACATCCAGCAGGAAAACTGCATTGGCTGCGGTTATTGCGTGAGCGGCTGCCCATTCAACATCCCGCGCATCTCCAAGGAGGATCACAAGGCCTACAAATGCACGCTCTGCGCCGACCGGGTGGAAGTGGGGCTGGAGCCTGCCTGCATCAAGGCCTGTCCGACCGGCACCCTGGTATTTGGCACCAAGGCGGACATGATCAAGCACGCCGAGGACCGCATCGTCGACCTCAAGGAGCGAGGATTCCAGAACGCTGCACTCTATGATCCACCCGGCGTCAATGGCACCCATGTGATGTACGTGCTGCAGCATGGTGACCAGCCGGAGATCTACAGCAATCTGCCCCGGGATCCCAAGATCAGCCCTTTCGTGGAGTTATGGAAAGGGATCACCAAACCACTGGCGGCACTCAGCCTGGTTGCAGCGGCCGTGGTCGGGTTTTTCCATTACGTGACCGTGGGCCCCAATGAAGTGACGGACGAAGACCGCGAGGCGGTCGACCGCGATCGGGAGGGCAGGAAATGAACAAGGATCCTGATCTGATCGTTCGCTATGGCCCCCTCGAACGGCTCAATCACTGGTTGGTGGCCATTCTCTTCATCCTGCTGGCACTCAGTGGTCTCGCGCTCTTCTATCCGGCCTTCTTCTGGCTTTCGGCACTGTTTGGCGGTGGGACCAGCATGCGCGCGGTGCACCCCTGGCTCGGGGTGGCTTATTTCATCTTCTTTGCCTGGCTGGCACTGCGCTTCTGGCATCATAATCTTTTGAAAAGTCATGACTGGCAATGGCTGCGCCAGATCCGCGATGTGGTGGGCAACCGCGAGGACCGTCTGCCGCCGCAGGGACGCTACAATGCCGGCCAGAAGATGTTGTACTGGACCCTGGTGATCTTCACCCTGCTGCTCCTTATCAGCGGTTTGATCATGTGGTATCAATATTTCGCAACCCTGTTTCCACCCGTGGTCCGGCGCTTTGCCTCGATGACCCATGCCTTCGCGGGCTTCGTGATCATCCTGGGCATCATCATTCACATCTACTCGGCCATCTGGGTCAAGGGCTCGATCAGGGCCATGGTGCGTGGTACCGTCACGCCGGCCTGGTCGCGGCGTTTCCACCCCCTGTGGTACCGGGAAATCAAGGGGAAAGGTGAATGAAAGAAAGCACACCGGCCTGGCAACCGGTCAGCACCGCCGATGCGGCCCCAGCCTTCCTGCTCCCGGCCGATACGCAGATCTTCGCCCGGCGTGCCGAACGCTTCGAGCGTCTTGCTGGCCAGCGGCAATCCCTGAGTGGCTATCTGCGCCTGCTGGGCGAACTGACCCGTGCCCAGCAACTGGTTTTCGATCAGCTCGACAAGCCGCCCCTGCCCTCGGCCGAGCGCCTGCAATCTGCACGTACCCATGGCATGCCGCCGCTGGGCCATGCCACACTGTTGCAGGACCAGGCCTGGCAGGCCCCCTTGCAGCACCTGCTGAAACTGCTTTCCGGGGCAGAAATGCCGGCTGCGGCGCGCAGCCTGCTGGAGATATTGGCTGGTAGCCCGGCGCAGACGCTCGATGACTGGGCAGCTGCCCTGCTCAGTGGTGAACTGCCAGCAGCCCAGGCCGGCCATGCCCCCTTTCTGATGGCCGCCCTGCAGGTTTACTGGACGGCCCTGGCGCGCCAGATGGATGTCGAGAGCCTGCAACCGCTGCATGCGCCGGACCTTTGCCCCTGTTGTGGCAGCCCGGCAGTGGCCAGCCGCCTGCGCATTGGCGGCGTGGTGCAGGGAAGCCGCTATCTTTATTGCGCGCTGTGCGCCAGCGAATGGCATCTGCCGCGCATCCGTTGCGTGCACTGCGGCGAGACCCGCGACATTGCCTATTACGGCATCGAAGGTGAAAAGGAAGCCATCCTCGGCGAAACCTGTCGCAACTGCATGAGCTACCACAAACTCATGGACATGGAAAAGGACACCGGCATGGATGCGATAGCTGACGATATCGCAAGCATCGGGCTGGATCTGCTGCTGGCACAGGCCGGCTGGCACCGTCAGGCCGCCAATCCCTTTCTGCTGGCGGACAATGGCTGAACAGGCCAGCATTCCCCGGGATGCCTTGGCCGGGCTACCCTCGGTGGATCGCCTGTTGCAGTCGCAGCCGGTTGCCGCCTTGTGCGCTCAGTTCGGCCGGCCGCTGGTGCTGGAGCAGCTACGCAAGCGTCTGAATCAGCAGCGCAGGGCAGTTCGCGAGGGCGAAGCGCCAGCGGTCTGGTCGGATGCCGACTTTGCCACCGACTGCATGCAGGCCATCGAGCGCCTCCTGAGCCCTTCCCAGCGCCCGGTATTCAACCTCACCGGCACGGTGCTGCATACCAATCTCGGCCGCGCGCCCTTGCCGCAAACCGCCATCGAGGCCGTTGTCTCGATCAGCAGCGGCGCATCCAGCCTCGAATTCGATCTCGAGACCGGCAGGCGGGGCGATCGCGATGCCCATGTCGAGGACTGGCTGTGCCGGCTCACCGGCGCCGAGGCCGCCACCGTCGTCAACAACAATGCCGCAGCCGTGTTTCTGATGCTCAATACGCTCGCACTTAGAAAGGACGTGCCGGTCTCGCGTGGGGAACTGGTGGAGATCGGCGGCGCCTTCCGGGTGCCGGACATCATGGCGCGGGCGGGTTGCAGGCTGCGCGAGGTGGGCACCACCAATCGCACCCATCTGCGCGATTTCGAGCAGGCGATCACGCCCCGCACCGCCATGCTGCTGAAGGTGCATACCAGCAACTATGCCATCCAGGGTTTTACCAAGGCAGTCCCGGAACGGGATCTCGCGGACCTGGCGCATGCGCACGCGCTGCCATTCGTGATTGATCTGGGTAGCGGCACGCTGGTTGATCTACGCCAGTTTGGTCTGCCGCATGAGCCCACGCCTGCCGAAGCGCTGGCAAATGGTGCCGATCTGCTGAGCTTCAGTGGCGACAAACTGCTGGGAGGTCCTCAGGCGGGGTTGATCGTCGGGCGCGCCGACCTGATTGCCCGCATCAAGCGCAACCCTTTGAAGCGGGCATTGAGAACCGACAAGATGACTCTGGCTGCGCTGGAGGCGGTGCTCAGGCTCTACGCCGACCCGGACTCGCTGGGCGAGCATCTGCCGGCCTTGCGCCTGCTGACCCGGCCAATCTCGGATATCCATACCCAGGCCCAGCGGCTCGCGCCACGCCTGCAGGAAGCCTTGCAGGACCTCGCCAGCGTGAGCGTCATGGGCTGCCAGAGCCAGATCGGCAGCGGCTCGCTTCCGGTGGATCTCCTGCCGAGTGCCTGCCTTGCCATCCGTCCTGTCGGACGAAGCAGGGGCCGGGCACTGTCGCATCTGGCAAAAAAGTTGCGCGAGTTGGCCATGCCTGTGATTGGGCGCGTTCAGGACGACATGCTGCTGCTCGATCTGCGCTGCCTGGAGAGAGCCATGGAAGAGCGCTTTCTGGAACAGCTGTCCATCCTGAAGGCCAGGATAACCCCGCCATGATCGTCGGCACGGCTGGTCACATCGATCACGGCAAGACCGCCCTGATCCGCGCCCTGACCGGTGTCGAGACCGATCGGCTCAAGGAGGAGAAGGCGTGCGGCATCAGCATCGATCTCGGTTTTGCTTATCAGGATCTGCCCGACGGTGAGGTGCTTGGATTTGTCGATGTGCCAGGCCATGAGCGCTTCATTCACAACATGCTGGCGGGCGCGACCGGGATCGATGAGGTATTGCTGGTGGTGGCGGCGGATGATGGTCCCATGCCGCAGACCCGCGAGCACCTGCAGATCCTCGATCTTTTGGGACTCTCGCGCGGCGTGGTGGCCCTGAGCAAGATCGACAGGGTCGATCCGCAGCGTCTGATGGCCGCTGAAGCGCAAACCCGGGACTTGCTGCAGGGCACGGCGCTGGCCGACGCTCCGATCTTTCCGGTGTCATCCCAGAGTGGGGCAGGGGTGGCAGCCCTGCGCGATCATCTGCATCAGGCAGCCATGCGATTACCGCCCCGTGGCACGCAGGGTGGATTTCGGCTGGCGGTGGACCGTGTGTTCACCCTAGCTGGCAGCGGTATCGTCGTGACCGGCACGGTCTTTTCGGGGCGCGTGCAGTTAGGTGATCGCCTGCTGCTGTCGCCAGCGGGGCTGGATCTGCGGGTGCGCGGCATTCATGCCCAGAACCGACCAGCATCCGCGGGCATGGTGGGGCAGCGCTGCGCCCTGAATGTCAGTGGCCCACGGCTGGAAAAGAGCATGATCCAGCGCGGCGACTGGGTGCTGGCACCCGAAGCCCATGCCCCTACCTCCAAGCTGGATGTGCAGTTGCAACTGTCGCCCGAAGAGGCGCGGGCCCTGCGACACTGGAGCGCGGTACATGTGCACCTTGCAGCCGCCCATTGCACCGGGCATGTGGCGCTGCTGGAGAATGATGTCCTGCTGCCCGGCGAGAAAGCCTGGGCGCGGCTGGTGCTGGACCAGGAGATTGCTGCCCTGCATGGCGATCGTTTCGTGTTGCGCGACCAGTCGGCGCGGCGCACCCTGGGCGGCGGCTGGGTGGTGGACGCCGCCCCGCCGGCCCGGCATGCGCGTAGGCCCGAGCGCCTGCAGGCCCTGCATGCACTGAGTCTTTCGAAGCCAGATCAGGCGCTCAACGAACTGCTGGCCTTGCAACCGGGCGGGGTCGATCTGAATGCCTTCTGTCGCAATCGCAATCTGCATACCTTTGAAGCCGCGGCGCTCCTCGAGCAGATGCCCATGCGGCAGGTGGCGGGTTTTGGGTTCGCGCCTGGACACTGGCAGGCCCGCAAGGATGAGTTCTGTGCTGCCCTGGACAGCTATCATGAGCAGCAGCCGGATGTGCCCGGAGCCACCGCAGGTCTTCTGCGCAGTCGCCTGACAGGCTTTCCGCCGCCAGAGCTTGTGACAGCCCTGATCGAGGAACTGCTGGCACAAGGGGAGATCATTCGGGATGGGCCCTGGCTGCATCGGCCAGCTTACCGGGCCCGTTTGTCGGATGCCGATGAAGCGCTCTGGTTGAGAATAGCCCCTATACTGAGCGAAACCGGATTTCAGCCGCCCAGGGTGCGCGATCTCGCCCGCATGCTCGAACAGGACGAAGACCGCATCCGCCAGTGCCTGCGCCGGCTGGCGCGCCTGGGGCAGGTGCTGGCCGTGGCGCATGATCATTATTTCCCGCGGGCCCGGGTGGCCGAACTGGCCGCTATCGTCGAACAACTGGCGCAGGCGCAGGAGCGTTTCTCGGTCACTGCGTACCGGGACCGCATAGGCATCGGGCGCAAGCTCAGCATTCACATTCTGGAATTCTTTGATCGCTGTGGCCTGACCCGACGGCGTGGCGACTGGCGGGAACTGCGCCAGCCAGCCAGCAATTTGTTTGGGCGGCCTGCTGCGGGCGAATAATCAGTCATCAAGTCCAGGCTTTCTGGAAGAGACCCGTTCCCGGTGGGGCGACCGGACTTCAAATCCGGTTGGGGCCGTCAGACGGTCCCGTGTGGGTTCGACTCCCACTCTCTTCCGCCAAATTCCGGAGATCACCATGTCCCAGGTCCGGCTCACTTCGCTTTCCCATGGTGGCGGCTGCGGCTGCAAGCTCGCTCCTGCGGTGCTGGCGGAGATCATGGCCAGCATCCCGCAGGCCGGCATATTCCCGAAGCTCCTGGTGGGCACGGAATCCAGCGATGATGCCGCGGTCTATCGCCTGAACGAGCATCAGGCACTGGTGGCCACCACCGATTTTTTCATGCCCATCGTCGATGATCCGCGCGATTTCGGGCGCATTGCCGCCACCAATGCCCTCTCGGATATCTACGCCATGGGTGGGCAGCCCATCATGGCCCTGGCGCTGGTGGGCATGCCCATCGACAAGCTGCCGGTGGCCACCATCCAGGGTATTCTTTCCGGCGGGGCCGATGTTTGCCGGGCAGCGGGCATTCCCATTGCCGGAGGGCACTCCATCGATTCCCAGGAGCCGATCTATGGCCTGGCCGTGATGGGGCTGGTCCACCCCGAACGCATCCGGCGCAACGATCAGGCCAGGGCAGGGGATGCCCTGATCCTGGGCAAGGCGCTGGGCATCGGCATTCTCAGCACGGCCCTCAAAAAGGGCCACCTGGATGCGGCGGGATATGCGCAGATGATCGCGAGCACCACCCAGCTCAATGCCATTGGCGCCGAGCTGTCGGCGCTCGAAAGCGTGCATGCCATGACGGACGTGACCGGCTTTGGCCTGCTGGGGCATCTGCTGGAGGTCTGCCGGGGCTCGGGGCTCGGCGCCAGCATCCGGTCTGGCGAACTGCCCATTCTGCCTGCAGCACTTGAACTGGTGCAGGCCGGCTTCAGTCCGGGGGCAGCGGAGCGCAACTGGGCCAGTTACGGCCATGACGTGACCCTGCCTGAGAACCTGCCGGATTGGCAGCGGCGTCTCATGTGCGATCCGCAGACCAGCGGTGGATTGCTGGTCACTTGTGATCCGGCTGACGTGCCGCGGGTCTTGAATCTCTTTGAGCAGAGCGGGATGCAATCCGCGAGCGTGATTGGTCATCTGCAGCAGGGCAGGCCGGCCGTACAGGTGCTTGACCGGGCAGGCGTCTGATTCAGGAGAAATCATCGGCATGGGAGCAACAGGACGCTCCGAAACGGCTCGGTGAAGAGCATCGGGAGTTGCAGGCATCAGCCCTTGGTTCTAGGATGACGGCCAGGATGGCTGTACGGCTGAAGCCTACACTCAGGTATTTCTATCAGCAGGATGGGAGTGTGTATGACATTGCACGCACATGATGCACGGCTGGATTCCTGGATGCAGGGCTACGGCGCCATCCGGCACGAGCCGCAGACGGTGGACTGGGTTCGGCGGATACTGGCAGATCTGGACCGGCGTGGAGACCTGCCGGCTGGCACCGATCCCATCGAGCTGCTGATGGCCGCGGACCGGCTGGCCAATTCAGCCATGTGGCTCGTGGTTCACATGACCTACGCCCAGCGCGTGCGCCTGGACGGCGCGCCCCTGGAGCAGCGTGATTTCAAGTCCAGTCCGCAGGGACACACGGGCGGGGCACTGAACATGGCGGTGGGCTACGCCGGTTACATGCTCGCCAATGCCCTGACCGGCACCACGCGTGCCTGGCTGATGGGTCAGGGGCACACGGTGGCGGCCATCGATACCGTGAACCTGCTGCTGGACAACATGAGCCCGGCCCATGCCGAGCGCTACGAGCTCAGTGAGGCCGGCCTGAGCCGCTATGTCGATGATTTCTATTCCTACAGGCTAAACGCCCAGGGCAATCCGGACTCGCCGCTGGGCAGCCACGTGAATGTGCATACCGCCGGCGGCTTGCTGGAGGGCGGCTATCTCGGTTTTGCCGAACTGCAGTACGTGCACATGCCTCTGCCCGGCGAGCGCCTGATCGCCTTTCTTTCGGACGGCGCCTTCGAGGAGCAGCGCGGCTCGGACTGGGCGCCGCGCTGGTGGCGGGCAGAGGATTCCGGACTGGTGGTGCCCATCATGATCTACAATGGCCGGCGCATCGATCAGCGCGCCATTCTGTCGCAGGAGGCCGGGCTGGACTGGTTCAAGCAGTATCTCGACATCCAGCAATTCGACCCGATTGCTTTCGATGGCCGCGACCCCGCCGCCTTTGCCTGCATGATTCTCGAAGGTGAGTGGCGCCTGACCGAGCGCGCGGAGCGCGCCCTGGCGGGCGCCGAACGCTACCCGCTCAAATTACCCTATGGCATCGCCGTCACCCAGAAAGGTGCGGGATTCTACGGCGCGGGCAGCAACGACGCCCACAATTTGCCGCTGGGGACCAATCCGAGCCAGGATCCACTGGCCGTGCGCCATTTCAATGCCGCCGCCAAACGCCTCTTCGTGCCGCCTGAGGAGCTGGAACGCGCCAGAATGGCGCTTCAGAACCATGCCCAAACGGGCCGGCCCAAGGAGCGCGAGCATCCGCTGGCAGTGCGGAACATCCGCGTGCAAAACCAGCCGACGCTGCATTTTCAGGCGGTTTCCGGTGATCGGCGCAACCCGGCCTACCGGACCGCGGCCAGTCCCATGGATGGGGTGGATCAGGGATTCCTGGCCTATGTGAAGGCCAACCCGCAGCTTCGGCCCCGCGTTGGCAATCCCGACGAGATGCGCAGCAACCGCATGAATGCCACGCTGGATTACCTGAAGCACCGGGTCACGGAGCCGGAGGCCGGCATCGCCGAGGCGGTGGATGGCAAAGTGATCACCGCGCTCAACGAGGAGGCCGTGGTCTGCGCCTGTCTCGGCAACAAGGGTGGCATCAATCTCACCGTCACCTACGAGGCCTTTTCGCCCAAGATGCTGGGCGCGGTGCGTCAGGAGATCATCTGGTCGGATCACCTGTTCTCGGTGGGACGTACGCCGGGCTGGATATCGCTGCCGTTGGTGCTGACCTCCAACACCTACGAAAACGGCAAGAACGAACGCTCGCATCAGGACACCAGCATGTGCGAGGCGTTGTTGGGCGAGCCCTCGGATGTCTCGCGCGTGCTCTTTCCGGCCGACTACAATACCGCGCTGCTGAGCCTGGAAGCCTGCTTCGCCACGCAGGGACGCATCTTTACCCTGGTGGCGCCGAAATCGGAGCATGTCCCGAATCTCTTTGGCGAGATGGAGGCCCGCCAATTACTGGCGGACGGCGCCATGACCCTGAGTTGGGCCTGCAGCCCGCAGGGCCGTGGATTCGAGGTGAGCCTGACCGCGATCGGTGCCTATCAGCTCATCGAGGTCCTGCGTGCCGCCGAACGGCTGGACGAACGGGGCGTCTGCGTCATGGTCAACTACATGATCGAGCCGGGCCGATTCCGCGATCCCCGCGGTCGGCGCGAGGCTGCCTGGCAGGCACCCGAGGCCCTGCGCCAGCAACTCTATCCGGAGACGCTGCCGCATCGAGTCTTCGTCACGCATACCCATCCGGAGCTCATGGCCGGTGTGCTGCGTCCTCTGGACAGCGGCCACACCACGATTTTCCTCGGCTTCACCAATCACGGTGGCACGCTCGACACGCCGGGCATGCTCTTCGTCAACCGTCAGTCCTGGGCGCACATCGTGCGAGCCGCCGCCCGCAGTCTGGGGCGGGAAGTGCGGGATTTCCTCGAGCCCGAGGAGATCGACGCCCTGGAGCGGCGCCGAACCCCTGAGGGCATATTGATCTAGCGGGGCAGGGCGGCGACCAATCGGGCAATGACCCGGCTCTCGTCGACCTCGATCACGCGCACGTCCACGCTACTGCCTGCGGCCGAGATGCGCGTGGCACCGATGGCATTGGCCTGCGGGTCGAGCCGCAAGCCGAGATAGTGCAGGGGTTCGCAGATCATGGCGCGCAGGGGCGCGGCGCGCTCGCCGATGCCGCCCGAAAAGACGAGCTGATCCAGTCCTTCCAGTACCGCCGCATAGGCGCCGATGGTCTTGCGCACCCGATAGGCATAGAGTGCGACCGCCTCTTGCGCAACGGGATCGCGACGTGCAAGCAGGCGCGACATTTCCGTATCACTGGCGAGGCCGAGCAGGCCGCTCTCGGTATTCAGACCCTGTGCCAGCGCCTCGGGACTCAGGCCCTTCGACTGCATGAGGTAGAGCAGGGCGCCGGGATCGACGTCGCCGGAGCGGGTGGTCATCATCAGGCCTTCCAGCGGCGTCAGGCCCATGCTGGTGTCCACGCTCTCGCCCCGGCGCAGGGCCGTGGCCGAGGCGCCGCCACCGAGATGACAGATCACGAGCTTCTCGCGCCGAGTCGCGTCGAGCTGCTCGACCACATCCTGACAAGCGATTCCATGGAAACCATAGCGGCGGATTCCCTGCTCACGCCAGCTGGCGGGCAGGGCGTAGTCGCGCGCCATCGGCGGCAGAGTCCGGTGGAAGCTGGTATCGTAGACCGCCGCCTGGGGGATGCCGGGCCAGAGCTCGGCGGCAGCGTGTACCAGGGCCAGCGCGGGTGGCTGGTGCAGCGGTGCCAGGGGGATAAGGGCGTTCAGCGCTTCCAGCGTGGGCTCGTCCAGCCAGCAGGGCGTTTGGTGCGGACCGCCATGTACGATGCGATGACCGATGGCCTCAAGGTCCTGATCAGGATGCGTGGACGCAAAGTGCCGCAAGGCGGTGCAGTGATCGGGTTGATGTCCACGCTCGCCGATGCCGACCGCCTTCCAGCGTGCTAGGGACGTGCCGGAGCCTGTATCCCAGAGTGCCAGCTTGAGGGAAGTGGAACCCGCGTTGATGACCAGTATCCGCATGCTGCCCCCGTTGCCGGATGGTGCTTACATCCACGCCTGCGCCCATGTAATAATCGAGCGGTCACCCGAGCTTGTGGATGCAATCCCCATAAATAAGGAAAACCTTGCCGAGCTTGCCCGAGAGTCCCGAACAGTTCAAGGCGCTTCCGTCCCAGCCCTGGCACGCGGAACCACTGGAGCGCATATATCCAGCCTTGCAGAGCGGGCCAGAAGGCCTGGATGAGTCCGAAGCGCAGACCCGTCTGCGACATTTCGGACCGAATCGCCTGCCCGAAGCACCCCGCCCACATCCATTGCGCCGTTTTCTTGCCCAGTTCAAGAGCGTGCTCATCCTGGTGTTGCTCGCCTCGGGCATCATCACGGCAATGCTAGGGGAATGGATCGAAACCGGGGTGATCCTGGGCGTGGTCCTGATCAATGCCCTGATCGGCTTCGTACAGGAGGGCAAAGCGGAGGAAGCCATGCTGGCCCTGCGCGATATGCTCAGTCCTCAGGCCAGGGTACAGCGTGGAGGACGCATCCTGAATCTGCCGGCCGAGCAGCTCGTGCCCGGCGATCTGGTGCTTCTGCAGGCCGGTGATCGCGTGCCGGCGGACCTGCGCCTGGTCGAGGCCCGGGATCTGCAGATCAACGAGGCGCCGCTGACCGGCGAATCGCTGCCGGTGCTGAAGCAAGCGGATACGCTTGCCATGGAGCTACCCTTGGCGGAACGACGCAACATGGCCTTTGCCGCCACCCTGGCGACGCGTGGCGTAGGGAAGGGGATCGTGATCGCGACGGGGTTGCAAAGCGAGATCGGACGCATCAGCGGCATGCTGGCGCGCGTGCAGGTGCCACGCACGCCCCTGCTCAAGCAGATGGATCATTTCTCGCGGGTACTCAGCGCGGGCATTCTGGCAATCTCGCTCGCAATCCTGCTGTTTGGCTGGTCGGTACATGGGCAGGATCCACGCGAGCTGTTCATGGCCGTCATCGGACTGGCGGTCGCCGCAATTCCCGAAGGCCTGCCGGCTGTCATCACCATCATCCTGGCCATCGGGGTTCAGCGCATGGCGCGCCGACAGGCCATCATTCGCCAGTTGCCCGCGATAGAAACCCTGGGTGCGGTGAGTGTCATCTGCACGGACAAGACGGGCACCCTGACCCAGAACGCCATGCGGGTCGAGGAGATCGTGCTTGGGCGCGAGGAATTGCTCCTGGCCGAGTTGCGGGACGAGGAGGCCCAGCTGCTTGTCCGGCGAAGTCCGGCATTGGCCGAGCTGCTGCTCGCCGGTATCCTGTGCAACGATGCCGAGGCCGCGCCAGCCAATGAGGGCTGGACCCTGGAAGGGGATCCGACCGAAACCGCCCTGCTGGAACTGGCTATCGACCTGGGCCTGGATCCTCAAGGACTGCGAGCGGCGAGCCCCCGGCTGGATCTTCTCCCTTTCGAATCAGATCGTCAGCTCATGATTACGCTCAATCAGTCGAGCCATGGCAACCAGCTCTTTTTGAAAGGCGCGCCGGAGCGGGTGATGGATCTCGTGGAGGCCCAGGGCTTTTCCGGAAGCCAGGAGACACTGGACCGGGCGTTCTGGCAGGCACAAGTCATGAGTCTTGCCAGCCGCGGTTATCGCATTCTGGCCTTGGCCACCCGGGCTGCGGAGATCGGACAAGGGCATATCGATGGCCAGGATCCTGGCAAGGGCTGGATCCTGCTCGGGCTGGTCGGCATGGAAGATCCACCGCGCATGGAGGCCGGACCCGCGGTCGCCCGCTGCCAGGCGGCCGGTATCCGGGTCAAGATGATCACCGGAGATCACGCCGTGACCGCCCGTGCCATCGGCGCCCGGCTTGGCATCGGCGATGGCGAAAAAGTTCTGGAGGGCAATGCCCTCGAAGTTCTGGATGATCGGGCCCTGGCGGAGCAGGTACGGCGGGTGGATGTCTTTGCCCGGATCAGTCCCGAACAGAAGCTGCGCTTGGTCGAGGCCCTGCAGGCGCAGGGTGCGGTGGTGGCGATGACCGGCGATGGAGTCAATGATGCGGCGGCCCTGCGCCGCGCCAATGTTGGCATCGCCATGGGCCGCAAGGGTACGGACGCCGCGCGCGAGGCAGCGGAAATGGTGCTGGCCGACGATAATTTCGCGACCATCTCCCATGCGATCGAGGAGGGGCGCGGGGTCTATGACAACATCCAGAAGACCCTCCTGTTCATTCTGCCGACCAATGCCGGACAGGCGCTGGTACTGATTCTCGCCTTGGTACTGGGCATGCAGCTCCCCATCACGCCGGTGCAGATCCTCTGGGTCAATATGATCACTTCGGTCACGCTCGGGCTGGCGCTGGCCTTCGAGCCCACGGAGCCGGATGTCATGCAGCGCCCGCCGCGCGACCCGAATGCCTCGCTGCTCAGCGGCTCAATGCTGTTTCGCATCCTGTACATCGGGCTTTTGCTGGTGGCCGGCACTGCCGCAGTATTTTACTGGCTGTTGCAATCTGGAGCCGGTCTGGACTATGCCCGTACTGCCGCCGTCAACACCCTGGTGCTCTTTGAAATATTTTACCTGTTGCCGGTGCGGGCCTTGCACGGCTCGGTCTGGCAGGGGCACATGTTGAAAGGTAATCCCTGGTCCTGGGGCCTGATCGGGTTGGTGCTGATCTTTCAGATCCTGTTCACTTACTGGCCACCCATGCAGGCGCTGTTCGCCACGGTCGCGCTGCGTCCCGCGGACTGGCTGTGGATGACGCTGCTTGCCAGCAGCGTGTTCTGGCTGGTGGAGATGGAGAAGTTTGTGTCCGGACTCGGCCGGGATTGATCTGCCCCTCTCTGACAAGCAAAATGTCACCTCACAGATCGGCATTTCACAAAAAAACTCCCGGCTCCCGCGCGAGCCAGCCGCCTGCCAACATCAGACGATAAGCAGACAAGCATGGCCCTGAAAAAATCCGAACTCTACTCCTCGCTCTGGTCGAGCTGCGACGAACTGCGCGGCGGTATGGATGCCAGCCAGTACAAGGACTACGTCCTGGTGCTGCTGTTCATCAAGTACATCAGCGACAAGTATGCCGGCCAGCCCTTCGCGCCCATTGAAATTCCGCTGGGCGCGAGCTTTCGGGATATGGCTGCCCTCAAGGGCAAGCCTGATATCGGCGACCAGATCAACAAGAAGATCATCGCTCCGCTGGCCAACGCCAATCAGCTCTCCGACATGCCGGACTTCAACGACGTCAACAGGCTCGGCAGCGGTAAGGAGATGGTGGAGCGTCTCACCAATCTCATCGCCATCTTTGAGAACAAGGCCCTTGATTTCTCCCGGAATCGCGCCGAGGGCGACGACATTCTGGGCGACGCCTACGAATACCTCATGCGCCACTTTGCCACCGAAAGCGGCAAGAGCAAGGGGCAGTTCTACACGCCCGCCGAGGTCAGCCGCATCATGGCGCAGATCATCGGCATCCGTGAGGCTAGGACCAGCGCCGCTACCACCGTCTATGACCCGACCTGCGGCTCCGGCTCTCTGCTCCTGAAAGTGGGCGATGAGGCCGGCAGCGAAGTTACCCTCTACGGCCAGGAAAAGGACGCCGCCACCAGCGGCCTGGCCCGCATGAACATGATTCTGCACAACAACCCCACCGCGCTCATCGTGCAGGGCAATACCCTGGCCGATCCCAGGTTCAGAGACGGCGACAGGCTCAAGACCTTCGACTATGTGGTCGCCAATCCGCCATTTTCCGATAAACGCTGGAGCACCGGCCTCGATCCGCTGCATGATCCCTACGAGCGCTTCCAACCCTTCGGTGTGCCGCCCGCCAAGCAGGGCGACTATGCCTATCTGCTGCACATCGTCCGCTCGCTGAAATCCACCGGCAAGGGCGCCTGCATCCTGCCCCATGGCGTACTGTTTCGCGGCAATGCCGAGGCCGATATCCGCCGCGCGCTCGTGCGCAAGGGCTACATCAAGGGCATCATCGGCCTGCCGGCCAATCTCTTTTATGGCACTGGCATTCCCGCCTGCATCATCGTCATTGACAAGGAGCATGCCCAGCACCGTCAGGGCATCTTCATGATCGATGCCAGTCAGGGCTTCATGAAGGACGGCCCCAAGAACCGCCTGCGGTCACAGGACATTCACCGCATCGTCGATACCTTCAAAAAACAGCGTGACGTACCCAAATACGCGCGCATGGTCCCACTGGCAGAGATCGAAAGGAACGAGTACAACCTCAACCTGCCGCGCTACATCGATGGCACTGAAGCCGAAGACCGCCAGGACATCGAAGGCCACCTGAAAGGGGGCATACCCGTGGCGGACCTCGAAGCGCTACAACCTTACTGGGATGTCTGCCCGCACCTGAAATCCGCGCTGTTCAAGCCCTGCCGGCCCGGCTACCTCGATCTCGCCGTGGACAAGGCTGCCATCAAGACCCGCATCTACCAGCACCCGGAATTTACCGCCTTCATCAATGGCATGAATGATCACTTTGCCGCCTGGCGCGATCGCGCAGCGCAAACCCTCAAGGCGCTCACTCCCGGCTTCCACCCCAAGGAAGTCATTGCCGAACTCTCCGAGGACCTGCTCGCCCACTACACGGCGCAGCCGCTCATCGACAAGTATGACGTCTACCAGCACCTCATGGACTACTGGGCGGCGATCATGCAGGACGACTGCTATCTCATCGCAGCCGATGGCTGGCAGGCCGCGACCACCCGCATCATCGAAGCCGATAAAAAGGGCAAGGAAAAGGACAAGGGCTGGACCTGCGACCTCGTCCCCAAGGCGCTGATCGTCGCCCGCTACTACGCCGAGGATCAGGACGCTATCGACCTGCTCGCTCTGGAGCTGGAAAGCGTGACCGCCAGGATCGCCGAGCTGGAGGAGGAACACGGTGGCGAGGAGGGCGCTTTCAGCGAACTCGACAAGGTCAACAAGGCCAACGTCGCCGCCCGGCTGAAGGAAATCCGCGGGGACGCGGAAGCCCGGACTGAGGCCGCAGCTCTCCGCGACTGGCTCGAACTCAACGCAGAGGAAGCCGAGCTCAAGAAGCGCCTCAAGGAAGCCGAGGCCGTGCTCGACGCCAGGGTCTACGCCTACTACCCCAAGCTCAGCCAGGCCGAAATCAAGACGCTGGTGGTGGATGACAAATGGCTTGCCGCGCTGGACAAGGACATCCACAGCGAGATGGACCGCATCAGCCAGCGGCTCACCCAGCGCGTGCGGATGCTTGCCGAGCGCTACGAAACCCCGCTGCCGCAAATGATCAGCCGCGTGGCCGAACTGGAGGCCAAAGTCAACCGCCATCTTGAGAAGATGGGGTTCGCATGGAAGTGAGGGAGCTCAGTGCCGATTATGTGATCACGACCGCGCCGCAGGTGCCGAAAGGCTACAAGCAGACCGAGGCGGGGGTGATCCCGGCGGATTGGGAAGTGAAATCCCTTGACTCGACGGCTTTTGTCACGAGCGGCAAGAGGTTACCATTGGGTCGCGCCTTAACCGATCATGAGACACCGCACCCGTACATCAGAGTCACCGATATGCGTCCTGGAACAGTGGCGCTCAGCGACATCAAGTTCGTGCCGGTTGATGCGTTTCCAGCTATCAAGCAATATCGAATCTTCAAGAATGATATTTTTATCTCAGTTGCTGGGACGTTGGGGATCGTCGGCAAAATCCCCTCTGAGCTGGATGGAGCAAATCTGACGGAGAACGCTGACCGGATAACAAACATTACCTGTTCGCAAGACTATCTTCTTTATATTCTGATGTCGCCGCTGATTCAGAATGTGATTGACTCTTTGCAGACTGTTGGAGCACAGCCGAAACTCGCCCTCTCACGTATTAGAAAATTTAATATTCCCCTCCCGCCCACCAAAACCGAGCAAGAAGCCATTGCCGTGGCCTTGAGCGATGCGGATGCGCTCATTGAATCCCTGGAACAACTCCTGTCCAAAAAGCGCCAGATCAAGCAAGGCGCCATGCAGGAACTGCTCACCGGCGAGAGGCACTTGCCGGGATTCAGTGGGGAGTGGGTGGTGAAGCGGTTGGGTGATGTGGTAGAGATTAACAAAGGAGAGCTAATCACGGAGAAGAACGCAGTTCCGGGCCCGATCCCCGTGATTGCTGGGGGGAAGAGACCTGCTTATTCCCACAACCGCGCAAACCGTAAGGGCAAGACCATTACGGTCAGCGGCTCCGGAGCCAGCGCCGGCTATGTCGCCTACTATGACATTCCCATCTTTGCCTCTGACTGCTCAACCATCGGAGAAGGCACGAGTTACGCGGTCGAGTTCATCTATTTTGTTCTTCTGCTGAATCAGTGCGCTATTTACAAGACACAGACAGGCGGAGCGCAGCCACACATTCATCCAAACGATTTGCGACCACTGACCATTTCGGTTCCCGCGACTAAAGAAGAACAAACCGCCATCGCCGCCGTGCTCTCCGACATGGACGCCGAGATTGCTGCACTCGAAGAAAAGCTCGCCAAGGCCCGCGCCATCAAGCAGGGCATGATGCAGGAACTGCTTACCGGCAGGATTCGGTTGGTATGACGCCACTGCGTATCTTCATCAGCAGCGTGCAGAAGGAGTTCGCCGAGGAGCGGACGGCTTTGCGCGACTATCTGCGTGGCGATGCGCTGATGCGCCGTTTCTTCGAGCCAGTGCTGTTCGAGGAACTGCCCGCCGCGGACCGCCGGGCGGATGCGGTCTACCTGGAGGAAGTGGAGCACTGCGACCTCTACGTGGGCCTGTTCGGCCATGAGTACGGCGCGCAGGATGCACAGGGCATTGCGCCAACCGAGCGGGAATTCGCGCTGGCTACAAGGCTGCACAAGCCGCGCCTGATCTTCGTCAAGGGCGCCGACGACCAGGCCCGCCACCCGAAAATGCAGGCGCTTGTGCAGCGTGCCGGCAATGAGCTGGTGCGTCGCCGCTTTGCCACTAGCGCCGAGCTGATTGCCGGGGTCTATGCCGCCTTGGTGCAGGTTCTGGAAGCGCGGCAACTGATCCGCAACGGGCCCTTCGACGCAGCACCCTGTACGAAGGCCACGCTCGCTGATCTGGACGAGGAGAAAATGCGGCGCTTTCTCCGCGAGGCCCGTCGCGCCCGAGGCTTTCCGCTGGCAGAGGAAGCCTCTCCCGAGGAGCTGCTGACCCATCTGAATTTGCTGGACAACGGGCGGCTGGTGCATGCCGCCGTGCTGCTGTTTGGCCGCCAGCCGCAGCGCTTTCTGATTTCGTCCGAGCTCAAATGCGCACATTTCCATGGTACCGAGGTAGCGAAGCCGATCCCTTCCTACCAGGTCTACAAGGGTACGGTGTTCGATCTGGTGGATCAGGCGGTGGATTTCGTGATGTCGAAGATCAACCTGCGGGTTGGTACACGGGCTGAGGGGCCGCAGGTGCCGGTGGCCTATGAAATCCCGCGCGAGGTCGTGACCGAGGCCATCGTCAATGCCGTGGCGCACCGGGATTACACCAGTAACGGCAGCGTGCAGGTGATGCTGTTTGCCGACCGGCTGGAAGTCTGGAATCCGGGCGGCTTGCCGCCTTCGCTGACCTTGGAGAAGCTGCGTCAACCGCACGGTTCGGTGCCGTTCAACCCGCTGCTGGCAGAGCCATTGTATCTGGCCCGCTACATCGAGCGCATGGGTACGGGCACTGGCGACATGATCCGGCTCTGCCGCGAAGCGGGGTTGCCGGAGCCGGAATTCAGGGTAAACGATGGGTTCGTAACCATCATTCGGCGCCAGGTCGGGGAAGTTACCGGGGAAGTTACCGGGGAAGTTACCGGGGAAGTTACCGGGGAAGTTACCGGGGAAGTCGAGCGTGTGGTGCTGGTGCTTCAGGGCGAGATGAGGCGCGCTGACATTCAGGAGGCTCTGGGTTTGAAGCACGAGGATTATTTCCGAGAGGCATACTTGGTTCCGGCATTGCAGGCCGGTTGCGTGGCCATGACCATTCCGGACAAACCCAGGAGCAGCCGGCAGAAATACCGGCTTACGGCAAAGGGCGAAGCTCTGCGCAAACGCCTGCTCAAGGAGAAACAGGAATGAGCATGAACCCCATCGGCCAGCCGGAACGCGCCACCCAGGACCGCATCATCAATCTGTTCCGCAACGAGCTGAAATATCGCTATCTGGGCGACTGGAGCGAGCGCCCCGACAACAGCAATATCGAAGAAGGTATGCTGAAAGCCTGGCTGAGCCAGCGCGGCCATGACCCGGCGCAGATCGCCGTGGCGCTGCACAAACTGCGCACCGAGGCGGGCAAGCATGACCGCACGCTCTATGGCAACAATCAGGCCGTGTACCGGCTGCTGCGCTATGGCGTGCCGGTGAAGACCGAGGCCGGCCATGTCACCGAAACCGTGCATCTGATCGACTGGCGTGACCCGGAACGCAATGACTTCGCCTTGGCCGAGGAGGTCACGCTCAGGGGCAACCACGAGCGGCGGCCGGACATCGTGCTCTATGTAAACGGTATTGCCATCGGAGTGATTGAACTCAAGAATAGTCGCGTCTCCATCGGCGATGGCATCCGGCAGTTACTCTCCAACCAGCAGCAGGCATTCAATGCCTGGTTCTTCTCCACCGTGCAGATAGTGTTCGCAGGCAATGATTCCGAAGGGCTGAAATATGGCGCGACGGAAACTCAGGAGAAGTATTTCCTCACCTGGAAGGAAGATGAGGCTGACAATCGCGGCTACAAGCTGGATAAGTACCTGGGCAAAATGTGCGGCAAGGCGCGGCTGATCGAGCTCATGTACGACTTCGTGCTCTTTGACGGCGGGGTCAAGAAGCTGCCGCGCGCGCATCAGTATTTCGGCATCCAGGCGGCGCAGGAATATGTGCGCGAACGCCGGGGTGGCATCATCTGGCACACGCAGGGCAGCGGCAAGAGCATTGTCATGGTGCTGCTGGCCAGGTGGATTCTGGAGAACAGGCCCGAGGCGCGGGTGGTCATCATTACCGATCGGGACGAACTGGACAAGCAGATCGAGCGGGTTTTCACCGATGCAGGCGAGCCGATCCATCGTACCCGCAGCGGCCGTGATCTGTTTGCCCAGCTCGGACAATCCAGGCCGCGTTTGCTGTGCTCGCTCATCCACAAATTCGGCCCCAAGGATGGGGATGACTTTGACGGCTTCATCCGGGAGCTGGAAGCCCAGCCAAGCCCGACGGTGGGCGAGGTGTTCGTGTTCGTGGACGAATGCCACCGCACCCAAAGCGGCAAGCTGCACCGGGTGATGAAGGCGATCATGCCGAATGCCGTATTCATCGGCTTTACCGGCACGCCGCTGCTGAAGCAAGACAAGGCAAGCAGCTTGGAGGTCTTCGGCGGCTACATTCATACTTACAAGTTCAGCGAGGCCGTAGCGGACGAGGTGGTGCTCGATCTTGTCTACGAAGCGCGGGATATCGATCAGCGACTGAGATCACAGGACCGGATCGATGCCTGGTTCGACGCCAAGAGCAGGGGCCTCAACGATTGGCAGAAGGCGGAGCTGCGGCAGCAGTGGGGCACCATGCAGAAGGTGCTGAGCTCGCGTTCGCGCATGGAGCGGGTGGTCAGCGACATCATTTTTGATTTTGGCACCAAGCGGCGGCTGTCCGATGCCCGGGGTAACGCCATTCTGGTGGCGTCCAGCATCTTTGAGGCGTGCAAATACTACACTCTGTTCCAGAAAACCCCGTTCAAGGGCAAATGCGCGGTAGTCACCTCCTATAATCCGCAGGCGCGGGACATCACCCTGGAGGAAACCGGCGCCAATACCGAAACCGATAAGCAGTTCATCTACAACACCTATATTGAACTGCTGAAGGACGTCGAAGCCCATTCGGGCATGAGCAAAACCGAAACCTACGAGGAGCGGGCCAAGCAACTCTTCGCCAAAGAACCTGCAAACATGAAGCTGCTGGTCGTGGTGGACAAACTGCTGACCGGTTTTGACGCGCCCCCCTGTACCTATCTCTACATCGACAAATCCATGCAGGATCACGGCCTGTTCCAGGCCATCTGCCGCACCAACCGCCTGGACGGCGATGACAAGGACTTCGGCTACATCGTGGATTACAAGGACCTTTTCAGGAAGGTCGAGAAGGCCATTGCCGTCTACACCTCGGAGCTGGATCATAGTGCCGGCGGGGCAGACCCGGAAGTGCTGTTGCAGGACCGGCTGAACAAGGGCAGGGAACGTCTTGATAGTGCCATTGAAGCCCTGGCTCTACTCTGCGAGCCGGTGGAGCCGCCCAGGGACGAACTGGCGCATATTCATTATTTCTGCGGCAACACGGAAGATCCGTCCGACCTGCAAGCGCGCGAGCCGCAGCGGGCGGCGCTCTACAAGGCAACGGTCGCGTTGCTGCGCGCCTATGCCAACATCGCCGATGAGCTGGAGGCCGCAGGTTATGATGCGACGGAGATCGCGCGCATCCGGCAATTACTTGATCACTACCTGAATCTGCGCGAGATCATCCGCAGAGCCAGCGGCGAGAGCCTGGACCTCAAGACTTACGAGGCCGACATGCGGCACCTCATCGACACCTACATCGAGGCAGACGAGCCACGCAAGATCTCGCCTTTCGACAATCTGGGCCTGCTGGAACTGATCGTAAAAACCGGCATCAATGACGCAATTGCCGCCCGGTTGGGTCGAATGAAGGGCAACCCGGGCGCCATTGCCGAGACCATCGAGAATAACGTCCGGAGCAAGATCATCAAGGAACATCTCAATGATCCCGCTTATTACGAGAAGATGTCGGCCCTGCTGGATGAAATCATCGCCAATCGCAAGGCAAAGGCCATCGAGTATGAGGAATATTTGAAAAAGATCGCAGAGCTGGTGCGTCAGGTTGAGACAGGGCATGCGGATGACACACCCGAGGCGCTGCAAAGAAGCCCTTCCGTGCGCGCGCTCTATAACAATCTCAAGCCAAAATCTGCGAACATGCCCAGGGCAAGGGAAATGCATGGGGATTATCGGTTTGACGGCGACCAAGTGCTGAGCCTGGCGATGAAGATTGATGAAACGGTGAAAAAGGTACGTCCGGATGACTGGCGTGGCTTCCAGGCCAGAGAAAACGTCATCAAGCGAGCCTTGCTGCCGCTGTTGGGCCAGAACACGGCAGAGGTGGATCGCATCTTCCTGATCATCAAGCAGCAGGCGGAATACTGATGCCTGCCCGGATTCAGTTGGGCGAGCTTGCGGTGGAAGTGGAGTTCAAGCGGATCAAGAACATCCATCTGAGCGTCTATCCACCCGATGGCCGGGTGCGTATTGCGGCCCCATCGCGCATGAGCCTCGACACCATCCGCGTGTTTGCCATTACCAAGCTCGGCTGGATCAAACAACAGCAGAAAAAGCTGCGGGAGCAGGAACGCGAAACACCACGCGAGTACCTCGACCGTGAGAGTCATTACGTATGGGGCAAGCGTTTCCTGCTCCAGGTGGAAGAGGGGGATGCCGCGCCCACTGTGGCCCTGAAGCACAGCCGGATATTATTGCGGGTACGCCCAGGGAGCGAGGAGGCAAAGAGGCAGGCCGTCCTGGAAGGGTGGTACCGCGAGCAAATCCGGAAAGCCGTGCCCCTGCTGATTGGAAAATGGGAGCCGGTGATCGGGGTAAAGGTATGCCAATCTTTCGTGCAGCGGATGAAAACCCGCTGGGGAAGTTGCAATCCGGCCAGTCGCAGCATTCGACTGAACACGGACTTGGCCAAAAAACCGCGCGAGTGTCTGGAATATATCGTGGTGCACGAAATGGTGCATCTGCTGGAGCCCACGCATAACACCCGTTTTGTCGCGCTGATGGAGCAATTCATGCCGGACTGGCGTATCCGCCGCGACAGGCTAAACCAGTTGCCGGTGCGCCATGAGGATTGGGGCTACTGAAGCAAGGAGCCTGAAGAAACAAGTCTGCCAACAGTAATGAATTGTGCGACTATTAGGTTGTCCCACCGCCTGCGCTGCAATTCACACAGTTACCCTGGCCCGGACGCCAGCCCGGGGAACCCGGCTTGGTTGCCCGCAAGTGGCCGAATACCGGCTCCTATTTTGAGAGTAAAGCTTCCACTGCATTGCTATCATGTTTGAAATAAAAGGTAATCAGGTTGCACAACTAAACGACGAGGACTTGCGTAGCCTCGTTGTCCGCTTGGCGGAAGCCGAACTCGCTCGCAATGACTTGCCCATCAGTTCAGTTACAGCAGGTGGTGACCAAAATGCGCCCGATGGTGGAGTCGACGTCCGGGTCTCTCTGGAAAGCTGTGTAAGTCATCTTGATTTCATACCCAGGCATATTACTGGCTTTCAGGTCAAAAAACCTGATATGCCTCCGGGAGAGATTGCTAGGGAGATGCGACCTAATGGGAACTTGCGCCAGTCTATTCTGGATCTCGCAAGAGCAAATGGTTCATATGTCATCGTTAGTGCTCAAGGGTCGACAGCCGATGTGGCCTTCCAGCGGCGCCTACAAGCAATGCGCGAATCTATCACAAGCCTTCTGCCCGGTGAAAATTTACACGTGGACTTTTATGACCGGGACAGATTGGCTCGCTGGATCAATCAATACCCCGGCGTGGTTTTGTGGTTACGGGATCGGCTTGGGGAGCCGTTGGCAGGTTGGCAACCGTATAGCTCTTGGGCCTACGGGGACAGTCCGGGATCTCTTTATGTGATTGATGAGCATGCGAGAATACTGGATTATCAGCACAAGGAGAACGTCACCATTGAGCAAGGCATTTCTGCGATGCGACATGTGCTTGCCAAGCCAAAAGGCATTGTCCGCTTGGTTGGCACCTCTGGGGTAGGTAAAACACGTCTCGTTCAGGCGCTGTTTGACCGCAGACTGGCAGGGATTAGCCTGGACCAATCCCTTGCTGTCTATACCGACGAAGGTGCAGAGCCAGAACCTTCCCCTCGTGAAATGATTACCCGTCTCGGCAGCGCTGGAACTCGCGCCATCATGGTTGTTGATAATTGCAAACCCAGTACCCACCGGGCACTGGCACACATGCTCAATTTGCATGCACAGCAGTTGAGTTTGATCACGCTTGAGTATGACATCTCCGAAGATGAGCCCGAAGATACCCAGGTTTTCCGACTAGAGCCTGCGTCGCCAAGAACCGTTGAAGCTATAATGGAGCAGCTGGCTCCTCGGTTAAGCCAAGTAGATCGCACCCGTATTGCGGAATTTTCTGGGGGAAACGCCAGAATCGCAATGGCTCTTGCCCGTAATATCCAGCCAAATGCCAACCTGGGACGACTGACCGACGCAGAGCTATTCCGCCGCCTTTTTCAGCAGCGAAACGAACCGAACGACGCTCTTATTCGGGCGGCCGAAATCTGTGCTCTTGTTTATTCGTTTGATGGGGAAACCTTGGAAGGAGCCGAAGCGGAGCTGACTATCCTTGCGGATCTGGCTAACATGACCGCACACGAATTGTTCCGCCAGGTGGAGGAACTACGACGCCGTGACCTCGTGCAGAAGCGATCACAATGGCGTGCGATCTTGCCCCATGCAATAGCCAACCATTTGGCTAAGCTCGCGCTTGAAAACAACCATCGTGATAGACTTATGAACACGTTTTGGCAAACAGGCCAAGAACGGTTATTGAGATCATTTAGCCGACGCTTGGGCTATTTGCATGACAGTGAGACAGCCAGGCATATTGCTAAAAGCTGGTTCACAGATCCGAAATTCCTGGGAAAAGTCACCCAGCTCAGTGAATTGGGTGTGGCTATTTTTCAGAACGCGGCTCCGCTGATGCCAGAGGCTGCTCTTGTCGCTATTGAAGATGCTGCTCTGAAGGAGGCAGAAGAATTTTTCTCCACTGAGATGTCTGGCCGCTATACTTTGATACGTCTGCTCCGGGCAATTGCCTATGATCCTTCTCTATTTGAACGAGCTGCGGGGCTGCTGGCCCGTTTCCTTGCTGCAGAGCCCAGGGAATACAACACCAATTCTGCGCGTGACAGTTTTTTTGAGCTATTTCACATTAGTTTGTCGGGAACTCACGCTACCGCTGCCCAACGCCTGCAACTAATTAGAAGCCTGATTAAGAATCCAGATCAAGCTCTACAAAATGTTGGGATCAAGGCGCTGGGGGGAATGCTCAAGATCCGATTCTTTTCCTCATCCCACGATTTTGCATTTGGCAGCCGACCTCGAGATTTCGGGTGGGTGCCGACCACGATCGATCAAGTGCAGGCATGGTATCGTTCGACTCTTCTGTATATACAGGAATTGATACAGCACTCTTGTCTACATAGGGAAGCAGCCAAACTGCTCTATGCACGATGCTTTCGGGAATTGTGGGATGAAGCAGGAATCAACGACGAACTAGTGGCACTTACCCGAAGTATTTCTGAGCAATCCGGATGGCCGGAGGGATGGCTGGCAGTCCGTTCCGTTTTGACCTTCGGAGATAGTATGACAAGTGCCGAGGATATAGAAAAACTGCGCCAACTCGAAATCGAACTGCGCCCGGCTGATTTGGTAACGAAAATCAGGGCGTATGTGTTCACCGATAGAGCTAGGCTATTGCTGGATATTGCTGATCTCGATGCTTCTAGTGACGAGGTCGACCACGTCGATGCTTACAGACGGGCTGATCATGCTGCCGAAGAACTCGGAAAATCGGCAGCCCGTTCACCAGAAATACTACAATTACTGCTTAATGAACTTTTGAGCCGTAGTGGGTCCCGTCTATGCGCTTTTGGTCGAGGTCTGGCATATAGGTCCAAAGATCCGGAGGCAACATGGCAGGAGCTGGTGGTGGGACTGGAAGCGATTCCCGAAGATGAGCGAAACCTGCTATTGTTACGATGCTACATTAACGGCCTTGCCACACAACGTCCAGAGACCATGCAGTGTATCTTAGAGGATGCGCTTCTTCATCCAGTGCTGGGACCTTATTTCCCAGTGCTTCAGTGTGCGATATCTATCGATGAGCGAGGTGCGGAACGACTGCTTCTCTCTCTAAATATTCGGCGAGCTCCTGCCTATAGATATCGTGATTTGTACGGAGACATTGTGGATGGCCTTCCAAGACCCTTGTTTGAGCAGCTCGTCATGGGCATCGCAGCGCTGGATGATGGTTTTGATATTGCTGTAGATGTGTTTGGCATGCATATACACTCATTAAAGAGTAAAGGAGCCGTACTTGACGAGGCAACCCTGACTTTGGGACAGCGATTACTCATGGAGTGTCGCTTTTATAAGCGTAATACGAACCTCGCTTACCACGTCAATGAAATCGCTGAGCAATGCTTGGCAGGAGAAAAGGGTCGCGCTGCGGCGATGGTGGTGAGTCGTAACTTGGCGCGAGCACTTGCGGATTATCACAGTGGGGCTTGGGATTATGGAGAACTCGCCGGCACCCTTTTTGCTTTACATCCCTGGGTTGCGCTGAATGTATTTCTTGGTGGTGGGCGCAAATGGAGATGGAAACCACTTAGAGACCGTTTTTACATCGGGTCCGCAAGTCCTGTGGAAAAGGCGCAGCCTGACGTACTGTTCGCGTGGGCACGCAAGTCCCCGAAGGTTAGATACCCACGATTGGCGCAGGAAGTAGTGTTTTTCCCTAAGAATAGCCCCAGTGAGGCCGAGATAGGGTGGCCGCCCATCGCGTTGGAAATTCTCGAAAAATGCCCGGATAGGAGTGCTGTACTGACCGCCTTCGAGTCACGCTTTCACCCGCGTGCATGGAGCGGATCGCTGGCTGATGTGCTGATGTCATACTGTACCCTTGTGCACCAACTGTGCGAGCATGGTGATCCAAAGGTCACTGCTTGGGCCAAAGCAATGCTAGAAAAACTAGAGAGGAAGATTCGAGTTGAACGCGAGCTTGACCGGCGCAATGATGCAAGCTTCGAGTGACCCAGGAGCTTCACAGGAGCTTCATCTGAGAGCGCATCACTTTCTGCGCCGAGACGATTCCCACTGACGTTGCCGCCAGGGGCGGTGCTTCTCTCGAATCGCTTTTTCGTACTCAGCCAAACGCATCCGGGCAGTGTCACGAACCTCAATGGCCTGTTGCAGAGCAGCACGCAGGGCATTGATGGCTCCCTCATGCTGCCGCGCCTGGATGTCCAGGGTGCTGCGGAGCAGGGCCTGATCCGCTTCTTGAGCCCGCAGGGCGCTTTCCAAGAGGCTGAAAGCCTGCGACTGACGGGCTTGGCCTTCACGCAAGTCAGCCATTTCCGCTCTGAGCTGCGTTTCACGCTGATGGGCTTGCGCCTGCACCTTTTCCAACTCTGAGCGCGCCTGATTCAGCTCCATCTTGAGCGCCTTACTGGTCTGCTGCGCGCGTACCGCCGACACCTGCGCGTGCTGGAGCTGCCTTTGTGCTTGATGATGCTGCAGGCGTTCCCGGCTCAGGCGCCGTTCCAGGCCACGGCGCGCTATGCCGAAGCTTTCAATCTGGATCGCGTGTTCCTGGGTGACGCGCAGGGCATCTGCGAGCTGGCTCTCCAATGCTGTCTTCTCGGCTTGGGCCTGCTGACGACTTTGTTCCAGGGCCTGCGTGGTTTCCTCCTGCAGGGCCTGCCAGGCCGCGCCCAGGGAGTTCAGGGCCGCTGGCGGCAAAGGCGAGCCTTCAGCGGGCTTTTCCTGCTGCGTGCGCCAGTCTCGCAGATGCCGGGCTATGGTGGAATGCGAGCCACTGCCAAGCTGCGCGCGAACGCGCTCCACTGTAGGCAGGAGATCCTGATCCTGGAGTTTTAACGCGGCATCGCGCACATCTTCAAAGCTGATGCCTATGCGAGCCATGAAGGTTCCTCATTAATGTAATATGTATAACGTAATATGAAATATTAGAGAGTGCAGGTCAAGCGGCAGACAGTAGCCGAGGGACCTGGACTTTTCCCGAATACCGACTAAAATTTCTGAAAATCGGCATTTTCAGAAGTCGTGTAATTGGGCCTGGAAGGGCTTGAAATTGCTTGGCTCGACCATTTGTTCCACCGCTGGAGTCCCTGAATCATGATGTCTCCCGACAATATGGCTACCTTCATCCCGCTCTCACCCATGGAACATCTGCAACTGGCGGACGCGAGCCTCGATGGCAGCCAGGGCAGCAATCGCGCGCCTCTGGCGCAACTCCAGATCGCCGCGCGCACCGATCTCGAAGCGGTACGCAGTTTTCTCGATGAATACAGCGGCTCGCCGGGCACGCAGCGCATCTACACCAAGGAATGCGAGCGCCTGCTGCTGTGGGCCTTGGCGGAACGGCGAAAGCCGCTCTCCAGCTTGAACCGTCAGGATTTCGAGGCCTATCTCGAATTCCTGGGTGATCCTCAGCCTGCCGAGCGCTGGTGCGGTCCACGCCGCGACCGCCATGCCCGCGACTGGAAACCCTTCGTCGGTCCGCTCTCCGAAAGTGCCCGTATCACCGCCCTGGCCGCGCTCAATTCCATGATGAGCTATCTGGTGGATGCCGGTTATCTCGGCGGCAATCCCCTGGGATTGATCCGTCAGCGACGCAGGAAGGCCGCGCAAGCCAGCATGCCGGATTTGAAGGTGGAGCGATTTCTCGATGAGGAAATGTGGGAGGCGCTGAATGCGGTGGTCGAGGCCCTGCCCCGGGATGATTCGTCGGAGCAGGATCATTATGAGCGGGCGCGTTTTATCGCGGCCATGCTGATGATGCTCGCTCCCCGCGCTGGAGAGCTCGAAACCCATGGGATGAACAGTTTTCGCGAGGTGCGAGGACGCTGGTGGTGGTATGTGCTGGGCAAGGGCCAGAAAGCGGCCAGGGTGCCAGTGCCGGACGATATGCTGGCGGCGCTGAGACGCTATCGCCTGCATCTGGGCCTGAGCCCGATGCCGTCACCCACGGAAGACACCCCGCTGCTCCTGTCGCTCAAGGGTCGCCGCCCCATCACGGCACGGCGCCTAAATCAAATACTGAAAGATCTCTTTGCTGCGGCTGCCGTCCGGCTTGAAGCTACAGCACCGCACAAGGCCGAGAAACTGCGCAAGGCCTCCGCGCATTGGGGGCGCCACACCAGTATCACCGCCAAGGTCGACAGCGGCATTGAGCGGCGCTATGTGCAAAAGGATGCCCGCCACGAGGATGCGCGCACGACCTCGCTTTATGTGCATGAAGATGATGAGCGCTGGCATGACGAGGCGCAGAAGCACCGCCTGAACTGGCGCAGCAACAAGGAATGATCTCAGCCATTCCCGGCAGAACTCAAAAGTTGCATGCGCGCCAGCAAGGCCAGATAACCCTGGCGTCCGCCCAGATGCTCCACACTGGCCTGCCAGGCTGCTTCATCACCATAGTGGCGCATGTTGAAAAGCCCCAGGGCCAGCAGGATTTCGTTCTCCTCCATGGTCCAGATCTGCGTGAGCGGATAGACCGCGTCGGGCCAGTACAGGGCGTGGATCAACAAAGAGAGCTTGGCACTTGCATCACTGGCGGGATCGCGCTCGATGTGTTCGAGGGCGCGCTCCAGTGGGCCGAGAATTGTCATACCCCCTCCTCTTCGCCAGTTGCTGGTGACGGGTTCTAGTCCCCACGTTCCTGGCACATGGCCTGGGTCAGTTGCCGTACCCGGTCATCCTGCAGGAAGGCTTCCAGGGTCAGGGTCAGCTTGCGCTGCCAGTTCGGGTACTGATCCACGGTGCCCGGCAGGTTGACCTGCTGGCGCTGGCCAAGCATGTCTTCCGGTTGAATCACCATCAGACTTGACGGAGAACGCGCCAGAAAGGCATGGATGGCCTGTACCAGCGCCGGTGTCAGCTCGGAGATTTCAGCTGGATCGGTGGAATAGCCCTCTGGTAGCAATCCAGCCTCATCGAGGGCCTTGAGGAGCCCTGCCCTCTCCTTTTCCCGGCCCTCGGTCTGGCTCTGGCGCAGTTCCTCGGTCGGGAACAATTTCAGTTTCTCACGCAAGGCCAGGTCGACACCTTCCCAGTAACCCGCCAGGGTGGGCAGGTCATGGGTGGAAACCGCGATCAGGGCCTGACGTGGATAGCTGTCCGGTGGATTGAAATTGCCCTGTTCATCCTTTTCAAAGAGCAGCAAGCGATAGGACAGCACGCCCAGCGGCCCGAGCGCCTCGCGGATCTCCTCGGGCACCGTGCCAAGGTCCTCGCCGATGACCATGCATTGATTGCGCTGGCTTTCGAGCGCCAGGATGCCCAACAGGTCCTGTAAAGGGTAATGGACATAGATGCCTTCGGCGGCACTGGCCTGCGGCGGGATCCAGTATAGCCGCAACAGCGCCATGACGTGATCGATGCGCAAGGCACCGGCATGGCGCATGTTGGCGCGCAGGGTGGCAATGTAGGGCGTGTAGGCGGATTCGCGCAGACGATCGGGCACCAGTGGCGGCAGGCCCCAGTCCTGGCCCTGCAGCGCAAGTTCATCAGGGGGCGCGCCGATGCTGGCAGTGAGTGCATACAGGTGCTGGTTGCCCCAGGCCTCCGCCCCGCCGCGGTCGACACTGACGGCCAGGTCCTGGTAGATGCCGACCTTGTAACCAAGGCGCAGGCACTCCATGGCGGCGGTACCCAACTGCTCCTGGGTCAACCAGTGCAGGTATTGGTAATACTCCACGCGATCGACATTGTCGGCGGCAAACTGCGCCACCTCCGGCGCATCGGGATGGCGGAAGGGCTCGGGCCAGACTGGCCAGCCCCAGATATTGCTGTCAGCCCGGTAAAATTCTTCCTGCAGGGCCTCGAACAGGGCCTGGCGGTGCAGCACTGGGCCGCCTTCGGTCTGAAAGGCACGAAAAGCCTGTCCGCGGGATGTTTCCTGCTGCAGGTGGCATTCCCGGAAGTGCCGGTAGAGAATTTCCAGCACCTGCAGCTTGAGTTCGGCAACCTGGCGGTAGTCGACCAGCTCGGTCTCGCGCAACTGCGCCAGACGCTCCTGGAAGCCCGGCATCTGCACCAGTTCGCGCGCCAGCGCGGATTCTTCAAAGTCGGGAATGGCCTCGACATCCAGATACAGCAGATTCAGAAACAACCGACTGGAGGGACTATAGGGGCTGATGTGACCCGGATTGTGCGGGTAGAGCGCGTGCAGCGGGTTCAGGCCGATGACGTTTGCGCCCAGTTCATGGGCAATGCCGACGAGATTTTTCAGATCCGTGAAGTCACCCATGCCCCAGTTGCGCGCCGAACGCAGGGTATAGAGCTGCACGGCAAAGCCCCAGACGCGCTCGCCGCTGTGCAAGGCCGCGGGTTCATAACAGCGATCCGGCGTCACGATCAGGGACATGCTGTCGCCCGGCGGATAGTCGCGCGGACTGACCGCCAGCCGGTGATAGCCCCAGCCAGGATTGACCGGCAAACGAAGCAGATAGCGGTGATAGCGAACGCCATCGATGTCGCGCTCTGCCTCGTGCTCGAGATCAGCGAGCCGGATCTCCGCCCCCTCGCTTTCCCCGGATTCGCGCTGCAGCGTCCAGATCAGGCGGAACTCGGGATCATTCGAAGTTAGCGTGACAGGGATCACGAAGGGTGCCCCGCTCTCGCGAACCACCCGCGCGTTTGGCAGTATCCGTTGCCAGTTGCGGGATTCCAGTGTCTCCAGTGACGCCTGCAATGCCTCTGGATCGTCTGCCGCTATCCCCATGGCCGCTAGCAGTGACCGGATATGTTCGGGCTTGGCTTCATGGATCTTGCCCCAGACGTCGGCATAGCTGGGGGAAATGCCGCTCATCCTGCAAAGCTGGTCGAGTGCAGCGCTATCGTTCATTCCACCTCTCCCGGTTGTTCGTGGTTTTTATCACTCAGGAATGCCGGCCAGTGGGCGCTCCTCGATCAGCGTGGGTGTTCCTGCTTCGGTGCCCGTGCCGGTGACTGTGATGCCGGTCGTCTGGGCGGCTTCGACCTGCATCAGCAGGGCCAGGGAGCGTGCCTGCAGGGGGTAATTGCTGCTGGCCTCGTAGACTCGGTTGTCCTGGGATTCTGCTTCCGACAGGCTGGTATCCAGGAGCAGGCTCCAGCGATCACCTGGCTGAGTCAGGGTCGGAATGCAGAAGGGGATCTCCTCGTGGTGCGCATTGAGCAGCAACAGGAAATTGCCCTTGCTCACCTGCTGACCCCATCGGTCGCTTTCATGCATGTGCTTGCCTGCCAGAAAAACCCCGAGGCTGCGGGCGAAGGACAGGTTCCATTCCTCATCGCTCATCTCCTGGCCGGCGGGGTTGAGCCAGATGATGTCCTTGACCCCTGCCCCCTTGATCATGCGGCCCTGGAAGAAATTGCGCCGGTGAAATACCGGATGCGTCTTGCGCAACTGGATCAGCCGCTGCACGAAGTTCAGCAGGGATTCATCCTCGGCGCACAGGTCCCAGTTCACCCAGCTGATCTCGTTGTCCTGGCAGTAGGCATTGTTGTTGCCCTGCTGGGTACGGCCGATCTCGTCTCCTGCCGTAATCATCGGTACGCCCTGGGACAGCAGCAAAGTCGCCAGGAAATTGCGTTTTTGCTGGGCACGCAGGCGATTGATGGCCGGATCGTCGGTCGGGCCTTCCACGCCACAGTTCCAGCTCTGGTTGTAATTGTCGCCGTCGCAGTTGCCTTCGTCGTTGGCCTCATTGTGCTTTTCGTTGTAACTGACCAGGTCCTGCAGGGTGAAGCCATCATGGGCGGTGATGAAGTTGATGCTGGCGTAAGGCCTGCGGCCACTGTGCTCATAAAGATCCGAGGAGCCGGTCAGGCGGTAGGCCAGCTCACCGATCAGGCCGCCCTCGCCCTTCCAGTAGGCACGCACGGCATCGCGATACTTGCCGTTCCATTCGCTCCAGCCTACCGGGAAGTTGCCGACCTGATAGCCCCCCTCGCCCACGTCCCAGGGTTCGGCGATCAGCTTGACCTGAGACAGCACCGGGTCCTGGTGAATCAGGGTAAAGAAGGCCGCCATCCTGTCAACGTTGTGATATTGCCGCGCCAGGGTCGAGGCCAGATCGAAGCGGAAGCCATCGACATGCATTTCGAGCACCCAGTAACGCAGGCTGTCCATGATCAGCTGTAGCACACGCGGGTTGCCTATGTCCGGGGTGTTACCGGTGCCGGTGTAATCCATGTTGTAGCGCGGATTGTCCGGCACCAGCCGGTAATAGCTGGCATTGTCGATGCCGCGGAAGGACAGGGTCGGGCCCATGTGATTGCCTTCCGCCGTGTGGTTGTAGACCACGTCCAGGATCACCTCGATGCCATTGGCATGCATGGTGCGCACCATGGTCTTGAACTCGCTGATGTCCTTGGAATAGGAATAGCGATTTTCCGGCGCGAAGAAATTCAGGGAGTTGTAACCCCAGTAATTGTGCAGGCCCTTTTCCACCAGCCAGCGGTCATCCACAAAGCTGTGGATGGGCAGCAATTCGATGGCGGTCACGCCGAGGCGCTTGAGATAGTTCACCACCGGCGCCGAGGTCAGCCCGGCATAGGTACCTCGCAACTGGGGTGGCACCTCGGGGTGCAGCCAGGTGAATCCCTTGGCGTGCAGCTCGTAGATGATGGTGTCGTGCCAAGGGGTATTCGGTGGGCGGTCATCGCCCCAGCTGAAGGCGGTCTCCACTACCCGACATTTTGGCATGCCCGGGCCGCTGTCGCGCCTGTCAAAGGACAGGTCCTCGCGCCGGCTGCCGATCCGGTAACCGAACATGGCGTCGCTCCAGCGGATGCTGCCCTGGATGTCCTTGGCATAGGGGTCGATCAGGAGCTTGTTGGGATTGAAGCGATGCCCCTGTTCGGGGGCATAGGGACCATGGACGCGATAGCCATAAAGAAAGCCAGGGCGTGCCTCAGGTAGGTAACAGTGCCAGACCATGTCGGTCTGTTCGGGCATTTCGATGCGCTGGATCTCGCGCCGGCCGGTGGGATCGAAGATACAGAGTTCCACCTTTTCGGCATGTTCCGAGAACAGGGCGAAATTCACGCCCTGGCCGTCCCAGGTGGCCCCGAGAGGATAGGGTTTTCCCGGCCAGACAGCGCTGATCATCTTGGTCATGCAGTTTCCTTCCCTGAATATCCGTGTTTGAGCCACCCCTGATGGCAGCTTTCCTGATTTCATCCGGGTTGAACATTGTGAGTTGCTCAGGAATCAGGCGCAATCCCCCGGATTCCGATGTCTCAGGCGGGGGGCTTTTCGGGTTGCTGGCGGCGTTCCGGCGTGCCCTGCTGACGGCGCTCCTCCTCAGGCTTGCAGAGTGTATGGACGTAGTAGGGCCTGGGAAGCTCCAGGGCCTTCAAAACCGGCAGCGCCACATTGAACACCGGAATGCCGCTCAGGGTTTTGCCCCTCAGGCTGCCCCGGTGGGCATGCCCATGAAAACAGGCGCTGACGTCATAGTTGTCCAGGGGCTCCGCCAAGCGCGAGGTTCCCAGGAAGGGGTAGATTTCCAGGGGTTCGCCCCGGACGGTATCGATCACCGGGCCATAGTGATAAAGCACCACGCGCACTGGGGTGGGCAGCTTGCGCAAGGCCAGTTCCAGCCGAAAGATCTCATCGAGGCTTTCCTGCACGAAGCGCTTGATCGCAGCCTCGCCAAAGGGCGACAGGGACCCACGCGCGTAGCCGCCGCAAAAACCCTTGACGCCAGCGAAGCCTAACCAATCGTTGTACTGGTAGGGCTCGCCCTCGTCCAGTACATGGATACCGCGTCGGCGCATCATGGCCAGTAATTCCTTTTCCTGACCAGATTCATAGTCATGGTTGCCAAGCACCGACAGGATGGGAATGGTCACGCCGGACAGTTCTTCCAGCATCATGGCCATTTCCTCGACCGTGCCGAAATTGGTGAGATCGCCACAGAGCAGCAGCAGGTCTGCATCCTGGTTGACATGTGCCATCGCGTCCCGGTGGGCGCCTGCCGAGGATGGGCCGACGTGCAGATCTCCCACGGCAGCGACCCGTACCTGTTCCTGCTGTGCCATTGAAGCCCTCCTATTTTTCCCAGACAGGATCCTGAATGAGGCGGCCAATGCGCGGGTCCTGCATGGTACGCGTGATTGCTTCCATGCGCAGGTCCTGAAAACCCCAGTCCTTGACGTCCACCTGGAAGGAAAAGAGCGACATCAGCGTGCCGCGCGTGACCTTGTCGCGATTGCCCTTGAGTCCTACCCGCTGTTCGGCGCGATCCAGCAGGGATTTGAGCACGTCATCGGGCACATAGTCGGCAAAACCCGGGTAGATGTAGCGAAACTGCAGCAGATTGCAAAGCAGCAGCGGCCAGTGATCGCCGGTGCGCGCCACCAGACGCTCCCAATCGAGCTTGCCGCCCAGCCGGTAGATCAGGTGAATGGTATCGGCCATGTCGTTGCGATGGCGCTCGGAAATGAAGAGCCGGTGCCAGATCATTTCCTCGGGTGGCGCGACCTTCACGGCCTGGTCAGCAAGGATGGCCGGGTGGCTGTTGCGAAACCAGTCGGCATCGATCAGCCCCAGCCCATTGCCGATGCCATAGATCATATCGACGAAGTATTCCCCCATCGTTGCCTTGGCCACCCAGTGCGGCTGTTCCACGTGCACCCGGAAGCCAGCTTCCTTGAGCACCCTGGCTGCTGCCACCACATTTTCCGGCTCGAAAAAGAGATCGAGATCCTTGGTTTCCCGATAGATGCCCGTGTAGTGATGGATGGCAAAGGCCCCGGACAGGATATAGGGCACCTGCCCGTCATTCAGCGCCTGCAGGGCTCGCTGATAGACCGCGCGCGGCTCGTCCTCGATCCAGAACTCAGTCTTGGTAAAGGAGTGCCGCTCCTGTTCGGAAAGCGCCATTTCTTCGATAAGCTGCGCCTTGCATTGCTCCGTGCCATTTTCCGAAGGTTTGGCATTCATGTCTTTTTCCATTCTGGGATCATGTCCAGTTAGGATGTGATCTGGCATCTGGAAGTTCAGACGCCTCATCGGGCTTATGGCCTCATTATATGGTGGGTATTGATGCGGAAATGAAGCGAAAGTACTAACAGGGGGCGAAAGAAGGGGCTGGCTCAGACCGGGTTGGAAATGTCGATGAACCGATGCTCAAGCCCAAAATGCCCGGCCAGGTGCTCGCCCAGGGCCTGGATGCCATACTTTTCCGTGGCATGGTGGCCCGCCGCGAAAAAGGCGCAGCCGGACTCGCGCGCAATGTGAAAGGCCGGTTCCGAGACCTCACCGGTCAGATAGGCATCCGCACCAAGCATGATGGCCTCCTCGAAGTAGCCCTGCGCGCCGCCGCTGCACCAGGCCAGCATTTGTATCTCGCGACCATCGCCGGGCAGCAGCAGGGGTTCGCGCCCGAGCCTCTCTTGGATCCTCGCGCCCAGTGCCTCGACGCGCATGGGGCTTGGCAGAGTGCCAAGCGCGATGATGCCCTGCTCGCCGTGCCAGGTTTGCACCGGCACCCCCAGCAGGGCGCCAAGCCGGGCATTGTTGCCGAGGGTCGGGTGGGCATCGAGAGGCAGATGATAGGCCAGCAGATTGATGTCATGACTCAGGAGTTGCGCGATGCGGCGCTTTTTCATGCCAGTGATCCGGCTGTCCTCATTGCGCCAGAAATAACCGTGATGCACCAGGATAGCGTCGGCCTGAAGCGCGATGGCGGCCTCGATCATGGCCAGTGAGGCAGTCACGCCGGTCACGATGCGCTGCACCGACTCCCGCCCCTCCACCTGCAGACCATTGGGGGCATAGTCGCGAAAGCGGCTTATGTCGAGCATCTCGTTGACATGGCTGACCAGGGTGTCGCGCTGCATGGCTCAGCTCTCCTCCAGGGAAATGACAGGCGTTTCAGGCGGGATGACGGCATCCCGCATGCTTTGCAGTAGCCTTTCCGGATGCTCGTCTGTCATCAGGATCTGCCGGTGTCGTTCGCCTAAGAAACCTTCACCCTCGGCGTGATCGAGAAAGCGCAAGAGATCATCATAGTAATTGCCGGCATTCAAAAGCCCGATGGGCTTGCGGTGCAGGCCCAGTTGCGCCCAGGTCCAGATCTCGAACAGCTCCTCGAAGGTGCCAATACCGCCAGGCATGGCGATGAAACCCTCCGCCAGTTCCGCCATCATCGCCTTTCGCTCGTGCATGGAGCCGACCACATGCAGCCTGGTGAGGTTTCGGTGCCCCACCTCGCGGTCCATGAGCATCTGCGGGATGACACCGGTGACTTTCCCGCCAGCAGCCAGCACACTGTCGGCAATCACACCCATCAGGCCGACATGGCCGCCACCATAGATCAAGCGGATGCCCTGCCGGGCCATGTGCCGGCCAAGCTGTTCGGCCAGGGTCTGGTACACCGGTTGGGCCCCGGCACGGGAACCGCAGAAAACACAGATGCTGCGCATGCCACCTCCCAGTCAGACTTGTTTTTCATGTATAACAAGGCCGGCAAGGCAACTCAAGCCGCTGTCCCATCCGGCCCAGGTCCGGGCAGCTTTCAATGCCCTTGCGCTAGAATCAGATTATGAAAAGACATGGATCGATGCTGCATCACGCACGCGACGAGTTCGGCCCGATCGAGATCGTGCGGGAGCAGACACTGCTTTCACTCTATTTCGGCACTTCATCGCGCCAGAGCTGCATGGACCCCGAGGACCCGGCCAGGCTGGTCCTGAGCTATACCCGCGCCATGCTGGCCAGCCTGCTGTTTGACCCGAGCCCGCGCTCGGTGCTGCTGATCGGTCTTGGCGGTGGCTCCCTGCTGCGTTTTCTCGCGCATCACTTTCCCGAGTGCCGGCTGACGGCCATCGAGAAGCGGCCGCTGGTGGCGAGTCTGGCCCAGGAACATTTCGGCCTGCCGCAGGGGCCCGCCCTCATCCTTGCCGATGGTGCGCAGTATGTACGAGAGACGCCGGAGCGCTTTGATCTCGTGCTGGTGGATGCCTATGATGGCCAGGGTCTGGCCCCTGCCCTGTTCAAGCCGCAGTTCTTTGCTGACTGCCGGCGCATTCTGAATGAAGCTGGCTGGTTTTCCATCAATCTCTGGGGCGGTGTTGCCCAGCCGCTTGGCTATATCGAGGAATATTTTTCCCAGGTGTGGCGCCTGCCGGTGCGAGACCGTGGCAATCTGATCGTGCTGGCCAGCCCGAAGGATGCTCCGGATAGCGTGCAATCAGCCGCTCTCCGGACCAGGGCCGATCAACTGCAAGGCGGACTGGATCTGGAGTTTCCGCTGTTCTTGAGAGATCTGCAGCGATACCGGCGCGATTCGCATGCGCTGGATGCTTGGTGATGACCAGGTTTCCTGGAAAAAGCAGTCCGGGTTGCCGCCTGCCCTGTGAGGGCTGGGACAAACCAGCGGGATTGGGCACAATAGGACTAACCATTTCAGAGCGCCTCAGGGGGCGGCATGTCACATGATTTTCGCTACGGCCATGGGAGCGCCTCGCAATGGCGATCGGCAGCCCAGTCCTGTCTCGCGCAGTTGGGAGAACTCCCGGTCGGGACCAATCTCGGTTTCCTGTTCGTGTCGGATGCCTTCACGGAGCATCTGGACGACATTCTCGCCTTCTTCCAGGGCCGCATTCCCGGGGCGCACTGGGTGGGTACGCTCGGCATCGGGATCTGCAGCACAGGCCAGGAGTACCTCGACCGACCTGCTATCGCTGTCATGGTCGGGAGCTTCGCACCGGATTCCTTTGAGGTTTTTCCCGCAATCGCGGACCTGGGTGACATCGCTTCCGGCATCGCGGTCCCACGTCCCCAGCGCCGGGCGCCGAACTTCGCCATCGTGCATGGCGATCCCTACACCCCGGATCTCCCCGAACTGATCGAGGCCTTTGCCTCGCAGATGAGCAGTGGCTTTGTCACCGGCGGGCTGACCAGCTCGCGCAGCCGCAGCCTGCAGATTGCCGATGCCGTGACCCAGGGCGGTCTCTCGGGGGTGGTGTTTTCTCCGGGTGTCTGTGTGTCCACCCGCCTGACCCAGAGCGTCTCGCCCATCGGGCCGCGGCACATCATTACCGAGTGTCACCAGAACGTCATCATCAGCATCGATAACCGCCCGGCCCTGGATGTCTTCTACGAGGAGATCGGTGAACTGCTGGTGCGCGATCTGCAGCGTGCCGCCGGTTATATCTTCGTAGGCTTGCCGGTGCCTGGTTCCGATACCAATGATTATCTGGTGCGCAATCTCACCGGTGTGGATATCGGCCAGAAACTGCTCGCAATCGGCGAACTGCTGGAACCGGGCCAGCCCCTACTTTTCTGCCGCCGTGATGGCAGCACCGCGCGCGAGGACATGTTGCGGATGCTTTCGGACCTCAAGGAAAATCTCCAGGGCGCCAGGCCGCAAGGCGGGCTCTACTACTCCTGCCTTGGCCGTGGCGAGAGTCTCTTTGGACCGGATTCGGCGGAGCTGAGGATGATTCAGGAGATCCTCGGCGACTTTCCCCTGGTCGGCTTTTTCGCCAATGGCGAGATCTCCCATGATCGCCTCTACGGCTACACCGGCGTGCTGACCCTGTTCACCTGAGTCGGGCTGCCATACTGTCCGCGTCACGGACATGGGCCTTTGTCGATTTGGCAGAGGACCCCTTTTTTGTTAAATTAGTTTCTACACAAATTGATTCAGTAGAAATGAATGCCCCAACACTTTCCGGAAATCCCAGCGAAAGCTCCCGAATATTTGGCCCGCGATCCCGCTGATACGGCATGCAATTCGATTACCAGCGCAGCCGTCCAGGACCGGCCGGAAAGCCAGGCCGGTGCTGCAACGGTGCTGCCGGAAGACCGCTATGATCTCGCCATCCTGCAGTCCTTGCGGCGCATCATCCGGGCGGTCGATCTTTACTCAAAGCGCCTGAAAGGTCGCCATGCGATCACGGCGCCCCAGCTGATCTGCCTGCTGGCCATCGTCGAATCGGGTTCCATAGGTACCGGCGCCCTGGCGCAACGTGTCTATCTCAGCAACAGCACCGTGGTGGGCATTCTGGACCGGCTAGAGGAACGCGGCCTGATCCAACGACAGCGGGATGCGCGGGACCGCCGCCAGGTCAATGTCTCTGCCACCGAGGCGGGACATTTGCTGGCAGCGAGCGCGCCCTCGCCAGTCCAGGACCGGCTGGCCGAAGCCCTGAAGCACCTGCCTCGTGATCAGCAGCTTGCCATATCCAGCGCCTTGCAGACCCTCGTGCATTTGATGGAAGTCGGTCACCTGGATGCATCGCCCATTCTGGATACCGGTGCGATCAGTGAGGACACGACGAATCCTCAGCAGTCCATAACACCCAAGGAGAACGAATGAGCAGCCTAGAAGCCCTCAAACGGATTGACTTTGTACATGATGAGCCGGTCAACGAATTGTCCCAGGAAATCTGTGACATTCCAGAATTGCAGCACCTGTCCCAGGTGGAGATCCCGTCACCACTGAAGGATCCCGTGTCGGACGATGCGCTGGCGCACCGCGATTTTGACGCTTCCAGCTTCTGGCAAGTCATCCCGGCCTTTGCCAAGGTGAGCCGGGAAGAATTTCTCGACCACCGTTTCCAGGTCAAGAACAGCGCCAAGAGTATCGAGCAGCTCAAGACCCTGATTGCACCGCTGGTTTCACCAGAGTTTCTGCAGGATGTCGAGAACGGCCTGGAGCGGGCGCCGATGAACCTGCGTTTCTCCCCTTATCTCCTGAGCTTGGTTGATTGGAAGAATCCCTACGATGATCCGATCCGCATCCAGTTCATTCCGGTGGCCTCTCGCTTGTTGCCCGATCATCCGAAGCTGAGCTTTGACTCATTGCATGAGCAGGATGATGCGCCCGTCCCGAATCTGGTGCACCGCTATTACGACAAGGCCCTGTTCCTGCCTCTGGACGTCTGCCCGGTATACTGCCGTTTCTGTACACGCAGTTACAGCATCGGGCCCGAAGCGGCGCACGGCAAGCTTGCCTCCTTCCGCGCCAGCCCGAAGGAGTGGCAACAGGCCTTTGCCTATCTGGCTTCCCGCCCGGAAATCGAGGACGTGGTCATCTCCGGCGGCGATACCTACAACCTGTCCGCCAGCCGCATCCGCCTGATCGGCGAAACGCTCCTGGCCATCCCGCATATCCGTCGCCTGCGCTTTGCCAGCAAGGGACCAGCGGTAATGCCCATGAAGATCCTCACGGATACGGACTGGAGCCAGGCCCTCATCGACATCGTTGACATGGGACGGCAGCGCGGCAAGGAAGTCGCTCTCCACACGCATTTCAATTCGGTCAATGAGATTACCGACATCACGCGAGAAGCCATGGAGCACCTCTTCAAGAATGGCGTGACCGTGCGCAATCAGTCGGTGCTGATTCGCGGCGTCAATGACGATCCAGAGGCCATGGTCAACCTGGTGCGCCAGCTTTCCTACATGAACGTGCAACCCTACTATGTGTACCAGCACGACATGGTCAAGGGCGTGGAGGAAATGCGGACCCGCGTCAGCACTTCCCTGGAAATCGAAAGGGCGGTGCGTGGCAGCACCGCCGGCTTCAATACGCCCACCTTCGTGACCGATGTGCCGGGGGGCGGTGGCAAGCGCGACGTGCACAGCTATGACTACTACGATGAAATCACTGGCGTGAGCGTCTATCGCAGCCCGGCGGTCGACGAGGAAAAGGTCTATCTTTACTTCGATCCCATCGAGCTCCTGCCGGAAGAAGGCCAGCGTCGCTGGGCTGATTCATCGCAGCATGATGCCATCGTGCGTGAGGCGGTCGAGGCCGCCGGCCTGAGCCACCTTACCCTGGCCTGATGGAAGGCAAATCGCGAATGATCTGCCAGAATCTCGCCACGCCTCAGTCCTTGAATGTGAATGGTCGCCAGTTCGCGCTGGTGACCGACCCGCACAATGCCCGCGCCAAGATCTACGGCATCACGGCCAGTGATTTTTCAGGCAGTTCCAGATGTCTGGAGCTGCTTCGCACGCCGCCGGAGCGCAGCGGCTTTTCCAAGGTGACGGTCTACACGCGCCCCGGGCAGGAAGGCGTGTGGCAGGCGCTTGGATTTCGGCGCGAAGCCGTGATTCACGGTTTCTTTCAGGACCGCTGCGACGCCCATCTCTGGGCCTGCTACACCGATCCCACACGGGCGGTCGATCCGCGAGCGCGGGAGCATGCGCAGACCCTGCGCCAGGTCTCGACCGGGAGCACCACCCCAGTCGCCGCCTCCCTGCCCCCCGGCCACGCCTGCGACCCGGCCGCTCCAGAACTGGCCGGGGAGCTGTCGGGACTGCTTCGCGCCACCTTCTGCGAATATCCCTCGCCCCTGGAGCCAGCATACATTCGCCAGTGTATCGAGACGGGATCACATCATTTCCGCGTGATCCGGGATGCCAGGGGCGAGATCGTGGCCGCCGCCTCGGCTGAAATCGATCTCGAGCAGAGATCGGCGGAACTGACCGACTGCGCCACTCGTCCGGATCAGCGGGGCCGGGGTCTGATGGGTGTGCTCCTGTCGGCGCTGGAGGAGGACCTTCGGAACGCCTACGGGATCCAGGATGTCTACACCATTGCGCGGGCCGACGAGCCCGGGATCAATCGGGCCTTTGCCAAACGCGCTTACCAGTTTACCGGCTGCCTGGTCAACAACTGCCGCATGCCCCTGGGTTGGGAATCCATGAACGTCTGGTGCAGGCAACTCGACAAGACTTAGCCAAATTGCCATGCCCCCTATGGCAGGCAGGCCTTTGTACCCGACCCGGGACAGCCAGACTTGAGATACACACATGCTGAATGCACTTCGCGAGTTCTTCGATAAACATTTCCCGTCTGCTGATCAGCAGGCCGCCGGAAGTGTCCGGGATGTCCGCCTGGCCGCAGCCGTCCTCCTGCAGGAGCTGGCCTGCGCCGACACCTGCGTTGGCTCCGAAGAACAGCAGAAAATGCTGGAGATCCTGCGCTCACGCTTTGCGCTTTCGGACAGCGAAGCCAGCGAACTGCTCGATCTGGCCAAACAATTGTCGAGTGATCATGCCGGTTATCATGAGTTTACGACCCAGCTCAATGCCCAGCTCCATTACGATGAGAAGGTGCACCTGATCGAGCAGATGTGGCAGGTGGCCTTTGCCGACGGGCGCATCGACAAGTACGAGGATCATCTGATCCGCAAGATCGCCGGGTTGCTGTACGTCAGCCATCCGGACTTCATCGCCGCCAAACTACGTGCCGAGGCCGCAGCCTGAATCCTGAAGCTGCGCCTCATTCAGCCGCCGACGCCTTGTGCCTCGGCGGTATTTCTTCTTTCAGCAGCGGATAGGGATTGATCGCCCCGCCGTAGCCGTAGATCCCGTAATGCAGATGCGGCGGGGTGCCCGCCGCGTTGCCACTAGTCCCGACATAACCGAGCACCGTGCCGGGCCAGACCCAGTCCCCCCGCTCGATGGCGCCAAAGCGCTCCAGGTGCGCGTAGTAGTGGCGTTGACCGCCCGGGCCGAGCACCATCACGATATTACCCCCTAGTTGATTTTGCCCGCGCCGGATCACCAGCCCCTGCGTGGTGCTCAACACCGGCGTGCCGCGTGGCGCGAAGATGTCGACGCCCTCATGCTTGCGGTCATTGGAGCGTGCCGCACCATAACTGTCGCGCAGACCGCGGACCTTCACGCCCTCCACCGGCATCGGCAAAGCCACGGGTACGGGTTCACGCAGCAGTTGCGCCACCTTGAAGACATGGCGCAGCTCCGGCAGCAGCAACAGGACCAGCCAGTACAGCACGGCAAAGAGGATCAGCAGCCAGGCGCCGCGCAGCAGCAGGCCGATCAGGCGCATGGCCCCTCACTCTCCGATCTGCAGCAGCAGACCGCGCAGGCGGGCCAGATGAAAAGCGCGCAGGAAGAGCCAGGCACCGACCAGCAGATAGATCACGTTCAGCCCCACCGCCTGCCAGAAGAGATCCGCCCGAAAGACATGTTCCAGCAGCACCGCCCGCATGCCTTCGAAGACATGCGCCGAGGGTAGCGCATAGGCCACGGGCAGCAGCCAGTCCGGCAGCACGTCGAGCGGATAATACACCCCGCTCACCGGCGCCACGGCGAAGATGATGGCCCAGGCCAGGCCCTCGGCCCCGAGACCAAAACGCAGCACCAGGGCCGCGACCATCAGGCCGATCGCCCAGCCCATCACGATCAGATTGGTGAAAAAGGCCAGCAGCGGCAGGCCCATGCTGAAAATCGAGAAATGGTAAAGCGGAATGGCCAGCAGGGCCGCCGCCCCCACCCCGATCAGGGTGCGCAGGAGGCTCACACTCAGGAGTGCGGCAATCATTTCCGTCGGGCGCAACGGACTCACGAACAGATGCCCGAGATTGCGGGAATAGAGCTCCTCAAAGAAGGCCAGCGACACCCCGAGCTGGCCGCGAAACAGCACATCCCAGAGCAGCACCGCCGACAGCAATAGCCCCGGCGCCTGCTGCAAAAGACCATTCTGGGCGGCCAGATAAATCGTGATGAAGCCCCACAGAATCATCTGCACCGTCGGCCAGTAGGCCAGTTCCAGCACGCGCGGCCAGGAACTGCGCAAAAGATAGATGTGGCGCAGCACCAGCGCGCCCACCCGGCGCGGGAAGCCAAGCATGTCGCTCACAGGGCGCGACTCCGGATCTCGGTGTCCTGACCGTCGCGGGCGACATGCAGAAACACCTCCTCCAGATCCCGGTGACCGTAGCGTTGCACCAGGGCCGCGGGCCGGCCCTGATCGACGATGACGCCCTGATGCATCATGATCACGCTGTCGCACATGCGTTCGACCTCGAGCATGTTGTGGGAGGCCAGCAGCAGGGTCGCCCCGCTACTGGCCTGATAGTCCATGAGATAACCGCGTACCCGGTCGCCGGTGTCGGGATCGAGCGAGGCGGTCGGTTCATCGAGCAGCAGGACATCAGGATGATTGAGCATGGCCTTGGCCAGCGACACGCGGGTCTTCTGGCCGGCCGAGAGCGTGCCGTAGCGTCGTTTGAGCAGTGCCTCCAGATCGAGATCCCGCGCCAGGGTGCGGATGCGCTCGCGCAGGCGGCGCACGCCATAGAGTCGCGCGTAGATCCCAAGGTTCTGCTCGACGCTGAGCCGGTGCGGCAGGTCCACATAGGGCGAGGCGAAGTTCATGCGTGGCAGCACCTGGTAGCGGTGCGCGAGCATGTCCTCCCCCAGGATGCGTACCGAGCCACTGCTGGGCAGCAGCAGGCCCAATAAAATCGACAATGTCGTGGTCTTGCCTGCGCCGTTGCCGCCCAGCAGCGCGCAGATGCTGCCCGGCGCCACGCTGAAGCTCACGTCCTTTACCGCCTGCACGCGGTCAAAGTGCTTGGCCAGATGCCGGACCTCGATCACTGCGTCATTCATGCCTTAAGCCAGGCTCTTTGAAGCGACCTCATAGACGTCCGGCGACAGCGCTGGCGTTTGCAGGATGCGTTCCAGTTGCGCCTGCATCAGCGCGCGACGCTGCGGATCATAGCGGCGCCAGGCATTGAAGGCCCCCAGCAATCGCGCGGCGATCTGCGGATTCAGGGCATTGAGATGGATCACCTGATCGGCCACGAAGGCATAACCCTCTCCGCTGGCATCATGAAACCCGGTGGGATTGCCGCGTGCGAAGCTGCCGATCAAGGCCCGCACCTTGTTGGGATTGCGGATCTCGAAGGCCGGATGTTGCATGAGCTGGCGCACTTCATCGAGCACGCCCGGCAGGGGTGCTGTGGCCTGGATGGCAAACCACTTGTCCAGCACCAGCGCATCCTCGCGCCAGCGGGCATAAAAGTCATCCAGCGCCTCGCGCCGCACCGGACTGTCGCGATGCGCAAGCTGACCGAGCGCCGCCATGCTGTCGGTCATGTTGTCGGCGCGTTGGTACTGCCCGAGCGCCAGATCAGTCATGTCCGGCTCTTCCAGACTCATCAGGTAGCTCAGGGCGGCATTGCGTAAGGCGCGTCGGCCCACGGCCTCGGGATCGAGCGAATAAGGGCCTTGATCGCTGTTGCGCCGGTAGGCCGCCAGAAACACATCCTTCAGGCGCATGGCCAGGCCCTGGCGCAGGAATTCGCGGGCCACATGGATGCCCTCGACATCCACCACATCCAGCAGATCGGCGAGATAGGTCTCGCTCGGCAGGGCCAGCAAGAGCGCGGCAAAGGCTGGGTCAAGTTCGTCATCCACCAGAATGCGACCCACGGCGTCCGCCAGGGCCTCGTTGAAGGCCAGGCGCCGGCCCGCCCGGAAGTCCTGAATGCCCGAGAGGATGGCCTTGATGGCCATCTGCTGGCCGGCCTCCCAGCGGCAGAAGGCATCCGGGTCATGGGCCAGCAGGAACACGAGATCCTGATCCGTATATTCCGCGGCCAGGCGTACCGGTGCCGAAAAGCCGCGCAGCAGCGAGGGCACTGGCGGTTGCGCCAGGTTCACAAAGCGAAAGGTCTGCGCGGCCTCGCGCAGTTCCAGCACGCGCGAGGTCCCGGCAGGTGTCTCTTCGCCTTCGAGTTGCAAGGGCATCTCCCGCCCGCTCGGGTCCAGCAGGGCCATGGCAATCGGGATATGCAGGGGCAGCTTGTCCGGCTGGCCCGGGGTTGCAGGCGTGCGCTGGGACAGCGTCAGGGTGAAAGTCCTGTTTTCGGCATCATATTGCCAGTTCGCGCTGACTTCGGGCGTGCCGGCCTGACGGTACCAGCGCTGAAACTGGCCGAAGTCCGCCTCGTTGGCATCGGCCATGGCCGTCACGAAATCATCGGTGGTGACCGCCTGACCGTCATGGCGGGCAAAGTACAGGTCCATGCCACGCCGGAACCCCTCTCTGCCGAGCAGGGTAAGGATCATGCGGATCACTTCCGCGCCCTTTTCATACACCGTGGCGGTGTAGAAATTGTTGATCTCGATATAGGATTCCGGGCGCACCGGATGGGCCATGGGCCCGGCGTCCTCGGCAAACTGCATGCTGCGCAGGGCGCGGACATCCTGGATGCGCCGCACCGCGCGCGAACCCATGTCCGCCGAGAATTCCTGATCGCGAAACACCGTCAGGCCTTCCTTTAGACTCAACTGGAACCAGTCGCGGCAGGTGATGCGATTGCCGGTCCAGTTGTGGAAGTACTCATGCCCGATGACGCTCTCGATGCCCTCGAAATCGCCGTCCGTGGCAGTTTCCGCTTTCGCCAGCACGTATTTCGAGTTGAATATGTTGAGGCCCTTGTTCTCCATGGCCCCCATGTTGAAGTCATCCACCGCCACGATCTGGAAGATGTCGAGATCGTATTCGCGCCCAAAGCGTTCCTCGTCCCAGCGCATGGCCAGTTTGAGCGAGCGCATGGCATGTTCGACCTTGTCGAGATTCTTCTGTTGCACATAGATGTGCAACGCGACCTCGCGGCCCGAGCGGGTGGTGAAGGTATCGGCCACCTGGGCGAGATTGCCGGCCACCAGTGCAAAGAGGTAACTCGGCTTGGGGAAGGGGTCTTCCCAGAGCGCGAAGTGCCGGCCATTGCCAAGCTCCCCCGCCTCGACCAGGTTGCCATTGGAGAGCAGTACCGGATAGCGGGCCTTGTCGGCCTCGATGCGGGTACTGAAACGCGCCATGACATCGGGCCGGTCGGGATAATAGCTGATGCGCCGGAAACCCTCGGCCTCGCACTGGGTGCAGAAGTTGCCGCCGGACTGGTACAGCCCTTCGAGCGCGGTGTTTTCCTGGGGCCTGATGCGCGTTTCGATCTCGAGTTCGCCACTTTCCGGCATTTCCGAAAGGGTCAGCGTGTCCCCAGTGATTGCATACTCGTGGGCGTTCAGCGCCCGCCCGTCCAGTCGCAGTCCGCGCAGTTCCATATCCTGGCCATTGAGCACCAGAGGACCGGGCCCCTGCCCTTGGGGGTTCAGGCGCAGCACAAGGCGCGCACGCACGTCGGCATGGGTTTCGTGGAGATCGAAATCGAGCCGCAGGGTCTCGACCAGATAGCGGGGCGGCTGATAATCCTTCAGAAAAATCGTATTGGGGGCTGACATGTCTGTCCTGAAATGTGGCGCTCGACGTTAACTAAGATTGCGCTTTTGTTTCTGCTTGGCCATCAGCGTCAGCAGGGGCGCAAGCATCTGCTTTTCGGCACTGGTCACCAGGGGATCGATCTCGATCGCCTGGCGGCCCAGCCGTTCCAGTTCCAGCAGTTCGCTATCGCTCAGACGATCGAAGTTGAAGTTGTCGCCATAGCGTGACTCCAGGGCCTCGAAGTAGTTGGCGACCGGCGGCTTATACTCGCCCGTCACGCCTGGTCTCCTTGCTGTTCCTGCTGCTGCGCGATTTCGCGATGCACCTGGGCCATGTCGAGCGATTTCGCTTGCGTGACGATCTCATCGAGGGCCGAGGCCGGCAGCGCGCCCGCCTGCGAGAACAGGATGATCTTCTCGCGAAACACCATCAGGGTCGGAATGGAGCGAATCTGAAAATAACCCGCCAGCTCCTGCTCCGCTTCCGTATCGACCTTGGCAAACACCACGCCTTCGTGCTTTTCCGACGCGGCCTCATAGGTTGGCGCAAAGCTGCGGCAGGGCGCGCACCAGGGGGCCCAGAAGTCGATGATGACGATATCGTTGTCGTTGATGACTTCTTCGAAGTTGTCCTTCGTCAGTTCCACTGTCGCCATGGTCACGCTCCCGGTAAAAAGGGCCAAGTATAGCCCTGTATGGTAAATCGGGTCCAACGCCGGTCAGGGGAAAGCCTGCCCGCTTTCTGCTATTGTTGCTTCTCAATCTTTTGTCTTTGCCTGCGATGGAAGGTTCCGCCGCAAGCACCCGGATCAGACCAGGATCATGCCGACATTCGACCAGCGAACCTTCGACAACAGCTTTGCCGGGCTTCCCGATGATTTTTTCAGCCGGGTCAGGCCCGATCCCCTGCCCGATCCCTATCTGGTGAGTGTCAGTGACAGTGCTGCGGCCCTGCTTGACCTTGATCCCGCCAGCCTCAGCCAGCCAGAAGGCCTGGCGGTGCTGGCAGGGGCACGAGTACCCGCAGGCGCGGACCCCATTGCCACGCTCTACAGCGGGCATCAGTTCGGGCATTATGTGCCCCAGCTCGGGGACGGGCGCGCCATCCTGCTCGGCGAGGTTCGCAACCAGCGCGGCGAGCACTGGGAAATTCAGCTCAAGGGCGCCGGGCAGACACCCTTTTCGCGCATGGGTGACGGGCGCGCCGTGCTGCGTTCCACCATCCGCGAATATCTCTGCTCGGAAGCGATGCACGGACTGGGCATCCCGACCACCCGGGCCCTGGCCATCGTCGGCAGTGATCTGGCGGTTTACCGGGAGGAGGTCGAGACCGGGGCCGTGCTTGCGCGGCTCGCGCCCTCGCATGTGCGCTTTGGACATTTCGAGGTGTATTTCTACCGGGATCGCCACGCGGACCTGAAAACCCTGGCGGATTACGTCATTGATCACGACTTTCCGGGATTTTCAGACAAATCAGACAAATACACCGCCTTCTTCCAGGAAGTGCTGGAGCGCACCGCGCGCCTGATTGCCCGCTGGCAGACGGTGGGTTTCGCCCATGGCGTCATGAATACCGACAACATGAGCATCCTCGGGCTGACCATCGATTATGGGCCCTATGGCTTCCTGGATGCCTATGATCCCGGATTCATCTGCAACCATTCCGATAACACTGGCCGCTATGCCTTTGATAATCAACCAAGAATTGCGATGTGGAACCTGAGTGCCCTGGCCCAGGCCTTGTCGCCCCTCGTGCCGGTCGAGGAAGGCCGCGCCGTGCTGGAGCGCTTTGGCCCGGTTTACGCCACGGAATACGTGCATGGCATGTGCGCCAAGCTTGGTCTTCTGGAACCGGACAAGGCCGATATTGCACTCTTTCAGGATCTCTTGAAGTTGATGGCGCAAACCCGTGCGGATTATACGAATTTCTTTCGGACGCTGAGCCGTTTCAGTACGGATGAGGGCGCCAGCAACTCGATTCTGCGCGACCAGATCCTCGATCGCGCCGGTTTTGATGCCTGGGCCCTGCGTTACCGCGAGCGCCTGCTGAAACAGGCTGAATCCGACGATACCCGCGCCACCCGCATGAATGTCGTTAATCCCAAATACATCCTGCGCAATTATCTGGCGCAGAATGCCATTGCCAGGGCCCAGGAAAAGGATTTTTCAGAACTGAATCGCCTGCTTGACCTGCTGCGTCGCCCCTTTGATGAGCAGCCGGAGATGGAGATCTACGCCGCCCCACCCCCGGACTGGGCCAGCCACATTTCAGTAAGCTGCTCTTCCTGATCTCATTAGGCTCTATAAAGAAAAACGAGCGCCAAAAGGCGCTCGCCTGTCTCTGAGCCCATCTTGGGAAAGCTATTCTTTCCCCGCATCGGCAGGTTGCACATTCACGTCGGGTACCTTGACCTCTTCCTTCTGGGTACCAACGACTGGGACATCGACCTGCTTGTCCTTCATCTCGACGTTGATATCAGGCACCCTGATGGTCTTTTCCTGCGTGCCGACGGTTGGAACGTCAACCTGTTCCTTTTTGGAATCGACGCTGACATCCGGGGCGTCCACATCATATTTGGGGACCTGCCCGCCCTCGACATCCACCTTGGGCGCCTCGCCCTCCTGTGTTTTCTTGACATCGCAGGCTGCCAGGGAAAAGACCATAACCGGGGCCATGGCAATCAAAAGTAGTTTCTGGCGCATATTTCCTCCTTTTTTCTGTCGCAACCCTCTTCTGGCGGATCACCGTAAAAGCCGCAACCCGGCCTGCCCGGGAGTAAGCAGACTTAATCAGGATAAATCGGTGCCCCCGCAGGTTACAGGGGCCTAAGTTGGAGTATGGCCGGGTCGTCTTAAGGCTTTTCGAGTACGTCCCCTGCCCAGCTCAGGGCGGCAGAAACATTCGGGAAACCAATGGTGCTGGTCAGGAGGATCAGGGTGTGGACAATCTCATCATCCGTGGCGCCTGCCTGACGGGCCCGGCGCGTATGACTGTGTACCGCGCCTTCCGAGCGGATGGCCGCGGCAGCGCCGAGCTGGATGAGCTGCGCCGTTTTTTCATCCAGGGGACCTTCCTGGCGCACCGCATTGCCAAGATTTTCCAGCGCGCTGATGAACTGCTGATGCTTGTCTCTGGTGAGAAGATAATGCCCCGGCATGCCATCCATACTGCCTCCTTGCGCGGATCAGGTGTGTGGCAGATCAAATTCGAGCAGAAACGGACTGCAGCGACCCTCACCCGGCTTGCCTCGCCTGCCCAGCCGCGGATCGGGAGGTGCAATCAGATGCAGGGCCTCACGCGCCCTTGTCATGGCAACGTAGAAGAGCCGCCGTTCCTCGGCGATCCGGCTCGCCGGATTCGCGGTGCCCCCAGTGTCCTTGTCGCTGTGCAGACGCAGCGGCAGGCTGTCTTCTGACAGATCCGGCAGGATCACCCGATCCCATTCCCGCCCCTTGGCCCGGTGATAGCTGGTGATGAGAATGGCATCTGGATCCCGGTCTTCCCCGGTTTCCCGCCAGTGCAGTCCGCGCAGGTGCGCGACAAAATCAGGCGCATCCATGCCGGTCTGCTGGGCATAATGGAGAATGCCCTCACACAACAGCATGCGATCCGCCGCGCCTTCCTTGCCGTGATTGCGCTCAAAGAAGCTGGCCAGTGCCAGTGACCCGAGCAGGTAATCCAGTATATCGGCGGCCCTGTCGCCCTGCTGGTGCATTGCCTCCACAGTATGCAGAAGCTCAAGCATTTCCATCAGCCTTTTGGCCAGGGCATAAAAGCGCCGCCCCTGCCCTGCCTGGGCCTCGCGTTTGAGGCGCCCGGCCGTAGCCGCCAGCCAGCTGTTCAGTGGCATGCCCTGCTGCAGGGACTGGCGGGCATTCTCCAGCAAGCGGCGATCGAGATAGCGCCCGGGGATGCGCAGCATTTTGTCCGCCATGCGCGCGGTTTCGTCGGGGGAAAAATCGGCGGGCCGGCTCCCCAGGGCCAGATAGCCCAGCAGGGCCAGGGTCTCGGCGCGCTCGTGAAAGGGCGAAGCACCCTCCAGGTGATAGGGAATGCCTGTGAGCGTAAAGGCGATCTCGACCAGTGCACTCTGGGCATAGGAGCGCACCAGCACGACGCAGTTTCCGGGCGCGCCCTGTCCGGCAATGCGCGCCGCCTCTTGTCCATAGTGCTCCGCCAGATGCAGATGCACCCGCGTGGCAGGGCTGCCAGCCGCCGCCTGACAGGACTTTTCAATCCGCTCGCTATTGCGGGCAATGAGTTGGCTGGCCGCCCGGGCCAATTGATCGCCAAAGCGGAAGGTCTGGCTCAGGACATAGCGCTTGGCCGCCGGGAAATGATCCTCGAAGTGCCGCACCATGAATTCCGGCCGCGCCCCACGCCAGCCATAGATGCTCTGATCATCATCCCCCACAGCCATCAGCCGGCCCTGGCTGCCGATCAGGATCTTGACCAGGGCAAACTGGCTGGTGTTGATATCCTGATACTCATCCACCAGTACGTGGTCATAACGATCGGCAAAGAAACGCTGACGTTCCGGCTTCGACGCCAGGGCCCGCATCAGATCAAAGGCGAGATCATTGAAGCCCCGCACATTCTTCGCCAGACGCAGCTCCTCATGCAGGATATAGGCCCTGGTCCAGACAGCTGACGGTCCTGAGCGCGGCAGCTCCTCGGGAGACTGCATCTCCGCCTTCCAGTTGTCCAGCCGTTGCAGGAATTCATCGACCTTGTCCGGGATGTCGTCCACCGGGCCGGCAACACTCTGGCTCAGGGCCTGGGTCGCGAGATCACGCCAGAACCAGTCTTCGCTACGCAGTTCCAGTGGTGTGATTTCACCGCGTTTTTCGAGATTGCCGAGCAGCAGATAGGCGTAGGCATGAAAGGTATAGACGCGCGCCCTGGCGGGCAGTTCGATGCGTCGGTGCAGCCGTGCCAGAAATTCGAGCTGTGCTGACTTATTGAACATCAGCACCAGGATCCGGTCCGCGGCAGTACCCAGCGAGAGCAGATGACAGTAGCGCTCGATCATGGTGGTGGTCTTGCCGCTGCCGGCAACGGCTGCGACCAGGGTGTGGCCCTGCGCGTGTCTGACGACGCGTTCCTGCTCTTCGGTCAATGACTGCGCGGACAAGGGCTGCGTGTTCCTGGATAAGGCCGGGCTGCCTGCGACAGCCCTGAAAAGCAATGCTTGGAAGAGGGAAGATGGAGCCAGGACAGTATCTCTCAACGTCTGGAGGCAATGATCCAGATCGCGTGCACCAGTCCCGGGATATATCCCAGCAGCGTCAGCAGCACGTTGAGCCAGAACTGCCCGCCAAGGCCCACCTGCAAAAACACGCCCAGCGGCGGAATCAATACGGACAGTATGATCCGGATGAGATCCATGGTAGCCCTCCTGTTGGTTGAGAAATCCCCTGCGGAAAGCTAGCAGGCCCCCTGCGCCCCGACCTGCACATGCAGGCCGTCATAGGCCAGTTCCATCCCTGACGGCAGGCTGGCGCTCAAAGTGTCAAAGTCGATGTCGTGGGTCATGTGCGTAAAGATCGTCCGACGCGCGTCGATGCGCCGGGCCAGATCAAGGGCCTCATCCACACTCAGGTGGGTCGGATGATCCTCGTAACGTAGACAATCCAGAATCAGCAGATCGAGGTCCCGCAACAGTGTCATGGAGCTTTCCGGCACGGTTTTGACATCGGTGAGATAGGCCGCCTGATTGAATCGATAGCCCAGAATCGGCAGCTTGCCATGCATGACGGGAACGGGGGTGACTTCGATTTCATCCCAGCGGGCCTTGTCAGTCATGACATGTGCGGACAGGGATGGCTTGCTCCAGCTCGGATCCGGCGGCGCGAAACAGTAGCTGAAGCGTTCGTTCAGGGAGTCGATGGTGAACTGATCCGCGTAGCAGGGAATGACCTCGCGCTGCAGGTAGTTGAAGCTGCGCAGGTCATCGATGCCATTGACGTGATCGGCATGGATATGGGTCACGAACACGGCATCGAGGTGATCGATGCCTTCGCGCAGCATCTGCACCCGTAGATCCGGGCCGGGATCGACCAGCAGATTCCGGGTGCCGGCCCGCACGAGAATGCTGGCCCGCGTGCGCTGATTGCGGGAATCCCCGCTCTGGCATACGGCGCAGGGACAGCCGATCACCGGGGTGCCCATGCTTGATCCCGTACCCAGAAAAATGATTTCCACCCGCTGCCCTCCTCAGGCCGCCTGCGCCTGAATCCTGAAAAGCCTCAGGAAATTGTCCGTAGTCTGCGCGGCAACCGTGGCCAGATCAATGCCACGAAGGTCGGCAACTTTCTGCGCAACCTCCAGTACATAGGCTGGCTGATTGGTCTTGCCGCGATAGGGCACCGGGGCGAGAAAGGGCGAATCGGTTTCCACCAGCATGCGGTCGGCTGGCACGCGCCGGGCCACTTCCTGCAGTTCGGTAGCGCTCTTGAAAGTCACGATGCCGGAAAAGGAAATATAAAACCCCATGGCCAGCGCCGCCTGCGCTACTTCCCAGCTTTCCGCGAAGCAGTGCATCACCCCGCCAACCGCCTCGGCGCCCTCCTCGGCCATGATGGCGAGCGTATCCTCGGCCGCAGCGCGGGTATGAATGATCAGGGGCAGGCCAGCCTGGCGAGCCGCGCGGATATGGGTGCGAAAACGCTCATGCTGCATGGCCTTCTGCGAGGCATCGCCGCGATAGTAATCAAGGCCGGTCTCGCCGATGGCAACTACCTTGGGCCGCTGTGCCATGGCCACCAGCGTATCCACGTCAGGCTCCTGCGTCGGCACATGTTCCTCATTGGGATGAACGCCAACTGAGGCATAGACATCCAGATCGGTGTTGGCCAGGGACAGCACCCGTTCCCAGTTTGCGACATCCACGCTGACGTTCAGGAGATAGCGTACCCCGGCTGCGCGGGCAGCCTGAATCAATTCCTGCGGGCCCATGTCATAGCCATCGAAATCCACGTGGCAGTGTGAATCCGCCAGACAGATCGATCCGGAAGCGTTGTTCATGTTCATTTTCAAAAGGTCCGGTTGGGGCGGTCGGCAACGGGGGCGGTCAGCAGCAGATTCTGAATGCGCACGTTCAGGCTGCTCTGGTCACCGGTAAACTGGATGCCCACCCCGGGCGCCCTGCCATCCCGACTCCCCGCTGGCGAGACCCAGATCACCCGGCCCGCAACCGGCACCCGGGGACCATTGTCGGGCAGGGTCAGCAGGATGAAGAGCTCGTCCCCCAGGGCATAGGGCTTGCTGGTCTCGATGAACAGCCCACCACCCTTCACTTTGGGCATGAAATGATCGTAGACGCTCAGCACATCCTTGAACTGCACGGAGATGACGGCGGATCTTGATGCTTCAGGCGTTTGCGTGGACATCACATTTCCTCTGGCTGCTGGAAAGCCGCTCCGGACCAGAGCGCAGGATCGCGCCAGGCCAGGCCCAGGGATTCCAGTACCAGCGTGAGATTCAGGTTCCGGTCTCGGGCAACATGGATCTGTCGCCATTGTGTCTCGAAATCTATCAGCGGGTGAATGGCCACCCGGCTGGCAAGGCGGCTCAGGGGCTCACCGAAATCATCGTTTATGATAGGACTGCTGGCGCCCAGGCGCAAACGCAATATATCGATCACCACGGTGTGCACCGTCAGGAGAAGGTTTGACAGGGCCTTTTCCCGCGCCCACTGTGCCGCGAGTGACAAGGCCGCCGCCGGGCTCTGGCGCGGCAGCTTCAGCCAGGCATCCAGCCACTCGCGCCGCAACCGCAGGATGTCCTGCTCGATCCACTCCAGACTTCGCAGCGGGCGCCCAAGGCTGTAGCGGGCGAGATCGGCCGCGGTCCGGGCGTCGAGATTGCTCTGTGCCTGCAACCAGGCACTCAGTTGTCCAGCATCCGGCGGAACGAGGCGGATCTGGCTGCAACGGCTGCGGATCGTAGGCAGCAGCCGGCCCAGGGCATGGCTCACCAGCAGGATGTTGCCATGAGGGCCGGGTTCTTCCAGGGTCTTGAGAAAGGCATTGGCGGCGGCTGGCGGCATGGCTTCGGCAGGCGCCAGCAGCAGTACCCGGCGCGGTGCATGCTGTGGCCGCAGCTGAAGGAACTCGCTTGCCTCCCGGACCTGCTCGATGTTGATGACCTTGCCCGCCTCCAGTGGTTCGAGCAGCAAAAAGTCCGGGTGCGAGTCACTTGCAAGGAGATGGCAGGATGCGCAGACCCCACAGGGCCGCAAGGTGTCCTTGTCGAGCGCTTCGCAGAGCAGCCGGGCAGCCAGGGCTTCGGCCAGGAGCCGCTTGCCGAGGCCTGCCTCGCCGCCAAGCAGCAGGGATTGCGGCAAGCGTTGCTGCCTGATGGCCGACAACAGCAGGGCAAAGGGATCTTCCAGGCCCGGGATGCTCTCCACTCCGCCATGCTGCCTCAGATTCAAGGGTTCACCCGCGCTTCAACATGTCTCAGCAGTTCCAGCCAGACGCCTTCCTCATCCAGGGTGGCATCAATGCGGACGATGCGCTCAGGTTCTGCTTCCCAGCGTTGCGCAAATGCCTGCCGGGCGCGCTCGAAAAAGGTCAGGGCTTCCTGTTCCAGACGGTCCCGCGGCCCGCGCCTGCCGGCGCGAGCCAAGCCTTGCGCGGGGTCCACGTCGAACCAAAAGGTCAGATCAGGCTGGCGCAAGGGCCCGGCCCAGATTGACAGCGCGTCCAGCCGGCTCAGCGGGACCTGCCGCCCACCGCCCTGATAGGCGTAAGTGGAATCCTCGTAGCGGTCGCACAGGACGATACGGCCCGCCTGCAAGGCCGGTTCGATGACCTGGCGCAGGTGGCGAACGCGGGCAGCGTAAACCAGCAGCAGTTCCTCACTGGCATCCAGGGGGGCAAGCACAGGGTCCAGGAAGATATCCCGAATTCTTTCACCAAAAGCCGTGCCGCCGGGCTCGCGCGTCAGCAGGGGGTCCTGACCGGATCGTCGCAACCACTCGCCAAGCCTCGCCATCTGGGTGCTCTTGCCGGCGCCTTCTATTCCCTCGAAGCTAAGAAACAATCCCGTCGTGGCG